>JAAYMI010000084.1 GCA_012521465.1 Bacillota bacterium
CCTTCTCCCGCAAAGGTTATCCCCGTAAACTCTGCCTTTGCTCCCTCGCCTCTGAGGATGCTCATGGGATATAACATGGACACTCGCGATCCGAAGGAACCAGAAACCCATTCGATCACACCATTCTTATCTACCACACAGCGCTTAGTGTTCAAGTTAAACATGTTCTTCGACCAGTTTTCAATAGTGCTGTAGCGCAGCCGAGCTCCTTCCTTCACAAACAGCTCTACACAGCCGGCATGGAGGTTGTTCACAGAATACTTGGGCGCCGAGCATCCTTCAATAAAGTGGAGGTATGACCCTCTATCCACGATAATCAACGTATGCTCGAACTGACCCGCCCCGGGGGCATTGGCCCGGAAGTAGGACTGCAGAGGGATCTCCACGTGAATGCCTGGCGGAACATACACAAAGGAGCCGCCGGACCACACTGCGCCCCTACACCAGCCAACGAGGCGTGTTCTGCTTGGGGTATGCCGAGCCGCGCAAAGGTATTCTTAATATCCTCAGGAACATCATCCCAGCTGTAGCGCATCTCCGTCGGTGGCTTTACATAAGTAATGATGTTGCCGATGTCCAGCTCATCAAGATTGGGCCCCCATGGGGGTACGTCAAGCTGGTGATAGATATCCAACGAGTGCAGACGGAACTCAGTCATCCACCGCGGTTCGTTTTTCTGATGGGAAATCTCCCGGACAATCTCTGGAGTCAGCCCCCGGTCCGCCTTGTAGCTGTACGTAAACGCATCATGTACGTCGTAAAGCTCCCGGGAGAGATCTGCAACGTAGGTCTTCTTCCGCACTGCTTCTCCCATTTCCGCCACCTCACCTAGCTTTCCAAAGTTGCAAAGCCGAACTCTTCTACCTGGTCCACCAGCTCCGGGCCACCGCTCTGGACAATGCGGCCTTCCAGCAAAAGGTGTACCTGATCGATGTGCAAGTGCTCAGTAATCCGGCTGTGGTGAGTGATGATGATCAGTGAATTGTGGGCCGTGTGAAACTGCTGCACGCCCGAAGCTACGATCCGTACAGCATCCACATCCAGCCCAGAATCGGTCTCATCAAGGATGGCCAACTGCGGCTCTAGTACCAACATCTGCAGAATCTCGCTCTTCTTCTTTTCTCCGCCCGAGAAGCCAGTGTTGAGATAGCGGGAGGCATACTAGCCGTCCATGTCCAACAGGGCCATTTTCTGCTGCAGATCCCGGTGGAAATCGAACAGATTGACCTGCTCTCCCGTAACGGCAGCTTTGGCAGCCCTCAAGAAGGTCTCCAGCGTAATGCCGGGAATCTCTTCTGGATACTGAAAAGATAGAAACAGACCAGCTTTTGCCCGTTCGTGGGGCTTGAGGTCGTTGAGGATCTGGCCGCAAAACTCGATCGTGCCTTCGCTGATCTCATATTGTGGGTGCCCCATGAGCACGTTGGCCAAGGTGGATTTCCCTGCCCCATTCGGACCCATGATCACATGCACCTCACCTCGGCCCACCGTTAGATCGAGGCCTTTAAGGATCGACTTGTCGCCTGTACGGACATGGAGATTATGGATTCGGAGGAAATCTGCTCCCATTATTTATTACTCCTTGACTTCGTTATTTATCACCCTCAGAATACCACATCCGCAGGCACAGCGCAACTCCTCCCGTTCGCGGCCAAAAAAAGAACCATGGACGCTGAACGCCCATGGCTCTCCCTCGCTGAGCTATTTTAGATAAATTGAGGTGTACACCGGATCCCTGAGCCGCCAGTGCTCGATCCTGAGCGTAATGTAGCGGTCGGGTCCTGGAACGCCCCGGAATTCGAAATACCCATAGCGGTCTGTCCAGGTGACTTGACCCGTCTCCACCAACGTGATCCGGGCATCGTCCAGCGCTCGATACGATGAGCGCGTGTTCATGGTAGAGGTCACCCGCACCTGGTTGCCCCGGTAGGAAATATAACCGTCCACGGTTGTGCGATAAGGCAGCTCGATGATGATGGGTTGATCCCAGCGAATTAAGACGCTGGTGTCGCATCCCGCCAAGACTACCACACCCAACAAAAGAGCGGCCAGCAGCGCTGTGCGTTTCTTCATCCTTACCCCTCCTCGCCTATAGTTTACGCAGGACATGGAAAAATTACGTCGCAAGGGAATACTTTCCTATTCCTCCCGATAGCGAAGCCATTTCCCAATTTCAGCCAGGGAGGCCGTCTTGCCGTACATGAGCATGCCTACCCGGAAAACCTTGGCTGCCGCAAGGGAGATGGCAAGCACCGCCAAGAGCAGCACGATCACGCTGAGCACCACCTGCCACACCGGTACCTGAGTCATGGCTGAACGAATGATCATAATCACGGGACTGGTGAAGGGGAAGAAACTGGCCAGGACAGCCACAGACCCATTAGGATTTGAGACTACAGGGGCGATGAAGAAAAACGACAGCATGGGCAGCATCATCACCAGGCCCTGGGCGTTACCGGCATTTTGAATGTCGTCCATTGTTGCTCCCAAACCCACAAACATTGCTGCATTCAACAGATAGCTGCAGAGTCCGAACAGTGCCAAAAGGCCTAGGTTGACTCCGCCTAACGCCTCCCAGACAGGGAAGTCCAACAGGAATATGGCTGCCGGTATTGCCAGCACCAGCCAAAAAGCCATCTGGAAGACACCCAAGAGAAAGTGCCCCAGGATCTTCCCCTGCATCAAAGTCTGCGGTGAGATGGAGCTCAGCACCACCTCGATCATCCGATCCCGCTTTTCCTGAACGGCGCTCTGCATCAACATCGTCCCTGAGGAGAAGACGATAATATAGATGAGCACAACAAAGACACCAGAAACGACCATCTCTTGTCTCCCCGGAATCTCCACATCAGCCATGGTGTGCACCTCAACCTGAGCCGGAGCGGAAACGTAGTTAAGCTGTTCCCAATCGAGGCCAGATTCCTGCATGCGCCCCTGTTGCAGGAACTGACTGAGCACGGCCTGAATATAGGCCCGCCCTTCAGTTGTGTGCCCACTGAGATAGAGAGCAGCCTGACCAGTGCGGAGAAACTCACTGTCCACCACAAGATAGCCCGCAGCCTCAGCTTCTCTGACTTCCTCTTCCACTCTATCTTTGCTTTGCGGCTGCACCAACTTGAGATTAGCAGGACTTCCCGCAGTAAGCAGCGGCATAATGCCTGTTTCATCTACAATGTAGTAGGTCACTTCCTGCGGCTTGTTCCAGCGCTCCAGCAGAATAGGAAGTGCTCCGAAAGCCACCATGAGGAGGGGAGTGATGAGCAGGCCAATGATGAACTGCTTATTGGTAATGTAGCGCGTAAACTCCCAATGAGCTACCTTCCAAATGTCCTTCATCCCCCATACCTCCCCGTGGCGATCTTCACGAAAATGTCGTGCAGCGCCGGGCGGGTAATGCTCAGCTCACGCAAGCCGACATCGGAAGGTACCTGCCGCAGAAACTCCTCTGGCTTAACGTAATCTTGCAGATACAGCACCCAGCGGCCACTGCCCAGCCGCTCAGCTCCGGCCACAGCGGGCAGGCGGACGAGTGCATCCGCATCTGCTCCAAGCTCCACGTGCACCCGGTAGCTGCCGTACCTCTCCCGAATCTCTCCCAGCCTACCAGAAACCACTTCCTGACCATGATTGATGAGAAAGATGCGGTCGCAGAGCTCCTCCACAATGTTCATCTGGTGGCTGGAGAGCAGAACGACGGCACCATCTGCTGCGAGTCTTTTGATTTCCGCCTTGAACAGATCTTGGCTCACTGGATCCAGCCCAGCGAAGGGTTCGTCCAGCACAATAAAGCGGGGCTGATGCAAAACCGCGGCGATAAACTGCACCTTCTGAGCCATCCCCTTTGAGAGCTGCTCCACCTTGGCATTGGCGTAGTCAGCTAGGGAGAACTTTGCAAGCCATCTCCGGGCGCGGCTTGCGGCCTCCTGCCGAGAAACGTTCTTCAGGCCGGCAAGAAACTGCAGGATGTGCATAACGCAAGCATCTTTATACAGGCCCCGCTCTTCGGGTAAATAGCCGACCAGCTCTTTAGGTACACCCGCCAGCTGCCTGCCGCCGGTCTGAAAAACGATCTTACCCGAATCGGGTGCGGTGATCCCCATGATCATGCGGATGGTTGTGGTTTTACCCGCCCCATTAGGGCCGAGGAAACCGAGGATCTCGCCGGCTTGAGCGCGAAAGGAGATATCCTTCACCACATGCTTGTCGCCGTATGTCTTGTTCACTGCAGTAACCATCAGCGCATCAGCGGCCATCAACCAATACCCCCTCATGCGGGGAAGTATTCCTGATTCTACCATGGAAATCCTTCTCCATGGTATACTATAGGCAAATCTCTATCCCAATGTGTTTCCATAAAATGGGATGAACTTTTTGAGTGCTTATGGGATATATGAAGTGAGAGCCACAGGAGAGGGGGGCCGCGAGGTTGGACGAACAAGCACTGATTCGGCAAGCCAAAAGGGGAGACAAACAGAGTATGGAAGCGCTTTTCCGCAGCCATGTGGACAGTGCGGTGCGTACCGCCTACATGATTACCCACAACTGGGCTACCGCGGAGGATGCTGTGCAGGAAGCCTTCATTCAAGCGTTTCGATCGCTCGGAACCTTTCAGGAAGGCAGACCCTTTAAACCCTGGCTGACCAAAATAGTAGTCAACAAGAGCAGGAGGATTTGGGCCAAATTTCATTCCCCTTGGGACGAGCTAGACCAGCAGGTTCCTGACAACTCGGGACATAACCTTCCAGAAGCAGAGGTACTAAACTGGGAGAGGCGCACCAGGCTGATTCAGGCGATTAAGCACCTGGGAGAAAAGCACCGCCTACCGCTGGTTCTCAAGTACCTCAGCGGCCTGACGGAAGCAGAAATTGGGGAAGTCCTGGGGATTCCCGCATCAACAGTGAAGTCGCGGCTGTTTGTTGCCCGCAAGCAGCTGGCTCAGAAACTAGCTGATCTGGAAGGGGGTGAGCAGCGTGGAAAAGCATAACTATGTCATACCCAGCGACTATGAAATTGAGACGGCTCTCGCCGAAGGGACAGCCGGGCATTATTCTGCCGATGACATGTGGCGCACGATCAGCAGTGAACTGGAGGCTGCACCCCATCCCTGGCTGCTGGTGCGGCGCTCGTGGCTGGCTTTGGGCGGAGCAGCAGCCATCCTGTGCCTCGTTATGGTGCTGAACTGGTCCAGCCTGTTTCCAGGCTCAACACCTTCGCCGGCGGAAGAGCCGCAGATCATGCGCTTCGCTGCCTTTGCGCCTGTAACGGCTGCCGTCAGAGTGGAGGACGAGGAACTTGCCATCCAGCTGACAGCCGCCGATGACGTGCAGTTCGGCTCTGGCCCCGCCCTAATCCGCATCCTCAAGCCAGACCATTCCGAAGTGGAAAGAACTACTTCCACGGAACTTGCCCAGATGCATCTGGCCCGAGGCGAAACGCGTACGATCCATGCTGCCCCTGCCGGACCACTAGCTCCAGGAGAATACCAAGTCCACCTCCAGCTGGAACTCAAGACCGCCGATGGCTCTCAGACACTGGACGTTTTTCAACCCTTTACAATTCCGGGAAAGGACTGATGTGGATGATCAGCAAACTAACTTTACGAGGTATCTTGGCCGGTACTGTACTGATTCTGGTGGCTGCAGCCACGCTTGGCGCACTCATGCCCAGCTATGGAGCAGAAGCCCAAGAGGCCGCCGCCCAAGGTTCTATGCACGTCTCTGGCACAGCTGTGGTAAGCGGCGCACCTGATATCGCCTATGTCTCTCTCGGCGTTGAAACCAGAAGCCAATCCGCCCAGCAGGCAGCGGCTGAGAATGCCGACTTGATGGCGAAGGTAATGAACGCCCTCAAACAGCTTGGTCTGACTGAAGATGATCTGAGTACAAGCGGCTACAACGTCTACAGCTATCAACAGACTCCCCGCAGTGATACCCAGGCCGAACCCATTACTTTCTATGTAGTGCAAAACCGCCTCGAGATAACAATGCGTGATCTGGAGGCGGTGGGCGAGATTATCGATGCCGCGATTGGAGCTGGGGCTAACCAAATTCAGAGCGTGCGGTTTGACATCCAGGACAAGCAGGCTATGCAGCTTCAGGCACTCGAAAATGCCATCAAGCAGGCAAGAATGAAGGCAGAAGCAATGGCCAAGGCTGCTGGAGTCACCTTGGGCGGGATTAAGGTTATCACGGAGCAGAACACAGCCTATGTACCTTACACCGATACTGCGGCGCTGAGAGCTTTTGCCGTGCCCGAAGCCAAGACCCAGATTACCCCTGGTGATGTCGAAGTATCAGCCGACGTCCGGGTGGAATTCTGGTTCTAACCAGAACACCTGCAGTCCAGGGAAGCAGAACTCATACCGCTGCTTCCCTGGTCACATTCTTGATCCACTTGTCGCCACGCAGACGGATGAAGGCAATTATCCACTTGAAGCACTGATCGATTCTGGTCGCTAGAAACACCAAAGGCAGGGGCAGCTTCCATATGAAGGCTGCCAGATAGGTGATGGGAAGCACGATCAGCCAACCGCAGATCATGTCGACCAGAGCCACAAAGCGGCTGTCTCCCGCCCCGCGGTTGATCCCCACAAAGCAGCTGGCATGATAGGTGGTGCCAAGCATGGTTACGGCCATGATGCCGATGATTTGGACACTGAGCCTGAAAACCTCAGGGTCTGCACTGGAGCCGTAAAGCGAGGTAAAGGGAACGCGCAGCATGTACACGGCACCGGCCATAACCACACCCACTGCCACAAACATCAGCTGGATGGTATGGGAGTACTCCCTGGCCACGCTGTAATCGCCTCTCCCCACTGCCTTCCCCACAACAACCGCCGCTCCCCCAGCGAGTCCAAACGTAAAGATGGTACCTAGGTTGTACAGGGAACTTGCGATGCTGTTTGCCGCCATAAAGGCCCCACCTAGGTGCCCGATAATCGCCATCTTCAGCAGTCCAATCAAAGCCCATTGGGCGTCGGTTATACCCACAGGTAGACCATAAAAGAGGTAATCCTTGACCATCATCTTGTCGATCGACAGGAAATCCTTGAGCTTAACCTGGATCTGCTTCTGTACCTTGAATGTATAGAGCAGCACTAGAGCCACTTCGCCGAAGCGTGCCAGCACTGTGCCGAGGGCGGCTCCCTGGATACCCAAAGCCGGAAATCCCAGTTTCCCGAAAATAAGAACGTAGTTCAAACCGATGTTGGCCACCAGCGCATAGAAAGCGATATACATGGTGATGCGTACTTCTTCTATGGTTCGCAGCATGCCTACCAAGGCGGTGGATACAGCAAAGGGCAGGTAGGAAAAGCAGACAATGCCGAGATAGGACAAGGCCAAGGCGGTAATCCGGGTGTCTTGTCGGTCGATTACTAGTCCCACCATAGCTGTGGGAAACAGCTTCAGTACTGCTACCACCAGCAGCGCTACTCCGCAGCAGATCCACATGACAACGGCAAAGACCTGCTTGATCCTCTCCATGTCCTTTTTTCCCCAATACTGCGCAATCAGAACCGCTGATCCACCCACAAGGCCACTCAGGGCCGCTGTCACTAGGGCCGAAATACTGTTTACCTGTGCAGCCGCTGCCTGGGCGAACATACCGTCAGGCGTGAGAGAAACCATGATATCGTCGGCCACTACCACCAGGAAACTGAGCAGAGACTGCAGGGCGATAGGAATCGCGATCTTGAACATCGTCCGGTAGAACTCTTTATCTTTGACCATCACGTATCACCACTCTCCGGCAAGGCTGGCCTAATGACTAACGGCTCGCAGGCGCACCTGATACAGCTGCGGCCACAGCTTACCAGTGACAAACAGCCGCCCCGTTTCCGCATCATAAGCAATTCCGTTCAGCACGTCAACCCGGTACTCCGCAGCCAGTTCAGGGTCGAGTAAACCTCTCAGATCTATCCACCCCTCAACCCTGCCGCTGGTGGGATTGATGCGCACGATGAAGTCGGTGAGCCAGACATTGGCATAGACCTCGCCGTCAATGTACTCCAGCTCATTCAGCCCCCGCACGCTCTGCCCATCGGCAAGCACCCGAACCTGCCGCACCACCTCAAAGCTGCTGGGATCGAGGAAGTACAGCCTATCGCTGCCGTCACTCATAATCAGGTGCTGCCCATCATTGGTGAGGCCCCACCCTTCGGTAGCATACTGGAATTCCCCGACCAGGCTAAAGCTCTCGAGGTCGTAAACAAAACCTTTGTTTTCCCTCCATGTCAATTGGTAGATGCGGTTCCCGATAATCGTTGTGCCTTCACCAAAGTACTCCTCTGCTAGAGACACAGCCCTCAGCACCTCGCCAGTCTCCAAGTCCACTTCTCTAAGGGTGGACTTTCCGTAAAGACCTGTACCTTCATACAACCGGCCCTGGTGCCAAACCAAACCTTGGGTAAAAGCCTCGGGATCATGGGGATAAACCTGCACTACATCATAGGTATAATGGGCCGCCAGGCTGCTGGCGGCCCAGGTATGCCCATTCACAAGCAGGAAGAGGGCAAACCAAACTACGAAAAACCGACTTGTTCGCATCAGAGTCTCCTTAGGCAGGACAGATTTCGTCGATGCGAGCCAGGACCTCTGCCGGCAGGTTCACATCAACTGCCCTGACATTCTGCTCAATCTGTTCCGGCCTGCTCGCTCCCACTAACGCGCTCGCCACATTTGGCTCCCGCAGCACCCAAGCCAATGCCAATTCCGCAAGGCTGATCCCCAATTCGGTGGCTATCTTCTCCAGTGCATCAACTCTAGCCAGCATTTCGGGGTTGAGGAACCTTTGCACAAAGACGTTGATCTCCTCATTAGCCGCTCGGCTACCTGGAGGTATGCGGCCGCCTTTATACTTGCCGGTCAGCACACCCTGGGCCAGAGGTGAGAACACCACCTGCCCAATACCATACTTCTTGCTCACGGGAATGATCTCGTGTTCAATGCGGCGGTTCAGCAAGTTGTACTGCGGCTGATTTACCACAATGCGATCCAGCAGATAACGGTCAGCTACCGCCACTGCTTCTTCGATCTGAGCAGCCGTCCACTCGCTTACGCCGGCGTAGAGAATCTTGCCCTGGGTAATGAGGTCGTCGATCACTCGAAGGGTTTCCTCCACGGGCGTTTCAGGATCGTAGCGGTGGCAGTAGAAAATGTCCACATAATCTAGCTGCATGCGCTTTAGACTCTGATGTAATTGCTCAAAGACATGCTTACGAGACAAACCCCGGTCATTGGGACCATCGCCCATGGGCCAGAAGGCTTTGGTCGTGATTACATACGACTCCCGCGGATAGGAGCGCAGGGCTTTGGCCATCACCCGCTCGCCTTCACCGCGTTCGTAAACATTTGCTGAGTCGAAGAAGTTAATCCCCAGCTCATAGGCACGGTGAATGGTGCGCTCCGCGACGTTGTCCTCGACGCTCTTCCCGTACGTCAGCCAACTTCCCAAGCTAATCGCGCTAACCTTCAAACCAGAACTGCCCAGCCTGCGATACTGCATTCATGGCACCTCTCTTCCTTGATTTTATACATCAACCCACCATAGGGGCTGCCTCCTTCTGCGTGCGGTGCAGAGCCGCATAGATTCCCCGTTTGGCTAAGAGCTCCTTATGAGTACCCTGCTCCTTGATGCGGCCGTCAGCTAGAACAACTATGTTGTCCGCATGCTGAATGGTAGACAGGCGGTGCGCAATAATGATCGTGGTGCGGTTCTCAGCCAACCGCATCAGCGCCTCTTGAATCTCATACTCTGTCGCCGTGTCCAGAGCAGAGGTGGCCTCATCAAGGATCAGGATCGGAGGATTCTTCAGAAAGACGCGGGCGATGGAGATCCGCTGTTTTTGGCCTCCAGAAAGCTTCACTCCCCGCTCTCCCACATAGGTGTCATAGCCGTCGGGCAGAGTCATGATGAAATCATGGATCTGAGCCAGCTTTGCAGCCTCAACCATCTCAACCTCGCTGGCTTCGGGATTGCCGTAGAGGATGTTGTCTCGGATAGTGCCAGTAAACAAGAAGACATCTTGCTGCACTAAGCCAATATTCCTCCGCAGTGAACTCAAGGTCAGATCCCGGATATCCTTACCATCCACCAAGATAGCACCCTCCACCACATCGTAAAACCGGGGGATGAGATGGCAGAGAGTGGTCTTGCCACCCCCTGATGGGCCTACGAATGCAGTGGTGCTGCCAGCTGGGATCTTCAAGGAAATATCGTTTAGGACCTCGTTAGAATCGCTGTAGTGGAATGACACGTTCACGAGCTCAATCTCACCCCGAACATCTTGCAGCTCAACGGCATCCGGCGCCTCAGTAATGCTCGGCTTGGCCTCCATAAGCTCAACAAACCGCTTAAAACCACTCATACCCTGCTCGAACTGCTGGGTAAAGCTGATCAGCCGCCGAATTGGCTGGAGGAAGAAACTGATAAACATTAGGTAAGCAGTAAGGTCTGCCAAATCAATTTGGCCAATATGCATAAACCAAGCCCCTGCCCCCAGGACCGCAACGTTAAGGATGTTGGTAAGGAAGTTGAGACCTGAGGAATACTCAGCCATAGCACGGAAGGCGCGTTTACGCGACAGACGGAACGCCTCATTGGCTCTGTCAAACCGCCGCCCCTCATATTCCTCATTCACGAAGCTCTTTGCCACTCGGATGCCGGCAAGGCTATTCTCCAAGTCGGCGTTCACATCAGCAACACGCTTACGTTCGGTGGTAAAGGCTTCCTCCATCTTTTTTCTTCTCGTCAGGGCAAACCACCCGATGATGGGGATAAACGCAAATGAGATCAGGGTCAGCGGTACATTGATGGTGAGGAGATATATGAAGGAGCCTATCAACATCAATGTGGCGATGAACAGGTCTTCAGGCCCATGATGAGCCAGTTCCACAACGTCCCGCAGATCATTGACGATCCGGGACATCAGGTGGCCCACTTTGTGGTTGTCAAAGAACTGGAAATCCAGCGTATGCAGATGGGTGAACAGATCCCGGCGCATGCGGTACTCCATGTTAATTCCCACAACGTGGCCGTAATAATCTACAAAATACTGGCAGCCTAACCGCACAATGTACATCAGGACCAAGGCAGCAACCCAAACTGCTATTGCCCGCATATTCTGATTAGGTATATAATCGCGCATGAACTCGCGTGTTATGATGGGGAACACCAGGTCAAGTGCGGCGATTAAGCTGGCACAGGCCATATCCATGAAGAACAAGCGGCGCTCTTCTTTGTAATACGATACGAATCTACGCAATATGCTCACGGTAACCACTCCTTTCCCAGTAAGCGGCTCTGTATTCAATTAGTATTCGTTGGATTTACCTAATCCCCTGCCGACCCTAAGTCCACCACCTTAAACGGCAGCGTAGTGCGAATCGTTTAGCATGATGCCACGCACACGGATCCGGAGGAGATCACATGCTGAGTCCAGAAGTACTATCCAGACTTGCACTGCTCGCAGCGTCATTTGTAGCCTTAACGCTGGGCTACCGCCTCGCGTTGTGGAAAATCATCGGGCTGTTCATTCGCCGAGCTAAAGCGTGGAAAGGGCTGCTCACAATACCAGCAGTCATCTTGGCCGCGGTCACGATCTGGGGAGTCCTAACATTCTACGTTTACCACGGATTTGGCCACCAGCCCGATATTTATCGGCGAGGCAGCCGCGATTCTAACATGGTGGCTATCACCTTCGACGACGGACCCAGCAGGGAGTTTACTCCCGCGATCTTGGATATTCTCAAGGAATACGATGTACCGGCGACGTTTTTCATGGTGGGGTCACATGTGGAGAAATACCCTGATATTGCCCAGCGGATTGTGGAAGAAGGGCATGCGGTGGGCAACCATACCCATAATCATCGCAACATCCCTACCCTAAGCACTAAGGAACTGCAGCAGGAGCTGATGTTGGCATCTGCGGCGATAGTGGAAGTGACAGGTGTCTATCCCCAATATGTCCGCCCACCCCGAGGGATGTACGATGGGCGTTTTCGGCGGCTCGCCAACCTCATGGGGCAGGAGATCATTCTCTGGACTGTCTCCAGCCGTGACTGGCGCTTTGGGGTAACTCCCCAGTCCATTATAAGAAACGTCACCTCCCGCGTCAAAGGAGGCGACATTATCCTTTTCCACGACAGCGGTGCCTTGGTTCGCAACGAAGGAGGCGACCGCCGTGCCACGGTTGCAGCCCTGCCAGCAGTCATTGAGGCGATTCGCGCCAAGGGGCTGGAGATCGTGGCGCTAGAACAGCTCCTCCATGGGTATGAGCCTACAGAGGTCTATCCCGTGGTAGATATGCCTGAATAAGGAGAGGTTGTGGTGAGAATTATCCCGGGTCAAATCAGGGACGCCAGGGGCATTGCACAGGTATATTTAGAGGCGTTTCCTGACAGCGCTGCATTTTACTTCCCCAATAAACCGCCGGAGCGCCTTGTCCAGGCAGTAAAATGCGGTTTTGAACTGCTCTTTCTGCTGGGTGCGCAGGCCACTGTGGCGCTGGACTCAGACGGAACAGTCACCGGGTACTGTGTGTTCTCAGCGGCGGCGCAGTCAAGACCTAGACAGTCATGGCGAAAGCTTGTCGCGACCGGGCTGAGAGCCTTAGGTAACCTTTCTGCTCCTGAACTAGCCAAGCTGGTATACGGCAGAATCTTGTTCAGGACCCACTTTAGGCTCAAGGACAAGCTGCCTCCCGAGGGAGGCCGCATCATTTCCATAGCTGTAAGCACCCGCTATCAAGGACGAGGACTGGGCCGCAAGCTCCTTACCCAGGCTTTGTCTGAAATCGGTCCAGTCCCGGTGCTCCTCGAGGTGAGAGCCAATAACGCCAGCGCCAGAGCACTCTACCGCAGCTGCGGCTTCCGCTCCTACGGCACTACCCGCGACGGTCTGGGCATGTGGCTGGTTATGGCGAGGCCCGCCGCCGACGGCGCAAAAGATCCAGTTTCGCCTTGATCCTGGCAGCTGACTCCGCGGTTCTTGCGGGGTCTAGCTCGGCATGGACTACTTTTCCCTGCTCAACCTCTACAAGCAGCCACATGCCCGGTCTGCACCCTTCTGGCAGTGCCTTGA
>JAAYMI010000085.1 GCA_012521465.1 Bacillota bacterium
CGACGGTAAGCAGTGTGTAGCGGGTAAGAGCTTGGGAAATGTCAAGCCCCTTCTGCCCTACCCCCACTGCAAAACCGCCGATGAGGTTGATAAGTGTGATTATTATAGACGCGATGGCATCACCCTTGACGAACTTAGAGGCACCGTCCATTGAGCCGTAAAAGTCCGCTTCGCGCTCCACCGCTCGTCGGCGGGCCCGCGCTTCGGACTCAGTGATCAGGCCCGAGTTGAGGTCCGCGTCTATGCTCATCTGCTTGCCGGGCATGGCATCGAGGGTGAAGCGGGCCGCCACTTCGGCGACGCGTTCGGAACCTTTGGTAATTACCATGAATTGCACGATGACCAGGATCAAGAAAATGGCAAAACCGACAACAAAGTTGCCGCCCACCACAAACTGCCCAAAGGCGGTGATGATCCTTCCGGGGTTTCCCGTTAGGAGAATTAGCCGCGTTGACGAAACATTCAAGGCCACCCGAAAAAGGGTCATAATCAGAATGATGGACGGAAAGGCAGAAATCTCCAGCGGCTCCACCACGTTCATCGTAAGGAGGATGATCAGCAGCGACAAGCTGATATTCAAGGCTAGAAGCAGGTCCAACAGTGCCGGCGGTAGGGGCAAGACCATCATAACAACTACCATTACGACTGCTACGATGACGTACAGGTCGCTGAACTGAACTGCTCTACCAAAAAGCGATGTGGGTTTTGCCATCAAAAACATCCCCTCAGTTTATGCCTGAGCTGCTTTATTGCGCAGTCGGTAGACAAAGGCTAAGAGCTCTGCCACAGCAGGATAGAGGTCGGGAGGGATCTGCTGCCCTACTTCTGTGGTCTTGTAGAGAGCTCGTGCCAGCTCAGGTTTGGACACGATGGTGACTCCGTGCTCCGCGGCTATCTCTTTGATTTTCGCCGCCACATGTCCCATTCCCTTTGCCACCACCTGCGGTGCCTCCATGTCGTCCGCCTTATAGCGCAGCGCTACCGCGTAGTGGGTCGGGTTGGTGACAACTACGTCGGCAGTGGGAATGGCTGCCATCATGCGGCTTGCGGCCAGTTGGCGCTGCTTCTGCCTGATCTTCGAGCGCACTAATGGATCTCCTTCTGTCTGCCGGAGTTCCTCCTTGATCTCCTCTTTGGACATCATGATGCTCTGCTCGAACTCCCAGCGCTGGTAGAGATAATCTGCGGCAGCGAAGATAAGGAGCACTACCCCCACCCAGCTAGCCATTCTCACAATAGTGTCGCCCATCAGTTGGAAGCTCTGGAGTAGATCAGTGAGGCCTAAACCGACTACCCACCCTACGGCGCCCCGCAGCTGCCTGTACACCAAGTAAGCCACAATAATGATCTTGATGACCGACTTGAGGAACTCGACGAGAGCTCGCTTCGAGAAGATACGCCTAAACCCTTCAACGGGATTGATGCGGGAGAACTTCGGCATGATTGACTCGCCTGTGAACATGAACCCCACCTGCAGCGCTTGGGATGCAAAGGCAAACACAAACAGCGCAGCAAGAACGGGAACGAGCACAAGACCGGCCTGATACAAGGCAGTCAGGAATATACCCTGCAGCGCAGAGATACTGCCATCCCACTCGTGGGCGGTGCTCAAGAAGTGGCGTACCAGAGACTGGATTCGATCCATCCAGAAAGGACGAAGCGCACTGATGGTGAGAAATCCCACCAACACCATTACAGCCACCCCTAGTTCGCCGCTCTTTGCCACTTGTCCTTTCTTGCGCGCTTCTTCCCGCCGTCGGGGAGTCGCCGGTTCGGTTTTCTCGCCTGCAAACAGCTGCAGATTGATGCGGGCCATCACAGTCTAGTTTCCTCCTGCTAGGAGCAGTGCGCGCAGATAGGTCATGAGTATGCCATTATATGAAAAGACCTGGCTGACAATGGCCACAAAGGCGGGCAGTGCCGCGAGGATAATCATCATTCCTACCAGGATCTTTATGGGAAATCCAATTACAAACACGTTTATCTGCGGCACCGCCCGCACCACTATTCCTAGGCCAATGTCCACTAAAAGGATCGCGGAAATCACCGGCAGGGCAAGCTTCATTCCGATCGCGAAAATCTCGCGTGCCATTGCCATCACTGCTTCGTAAGTAACCTCCAAATCGATTAACCCCGCAAAGGGAATGGTCTTGTAGCTCTGTGCTAGAGCTTGCAGCAGCCAAAGGTGGCCATCAAGGCCGAAAAACACCAACACGGTGACCAAGAAATAGAACTGAGAAAACACCGGCATCTGCGTCCCGGTGCTCGGATCCAATACGGTAGCCATCCCAAAGCCAATTGGCACGTCCGTTAACTGGCCCGCGAACTGGACAATGCTGAAGGCCAAGATCACTAGGAAGCCGAGGATTAGGCCGACAGCTACCTCGTGAAGCACAAGCAAGGCCAGCACAGGAAATGATTGGGAAACACCGCTCATCTCCAGAGGCGGCATGATAAGAATAGCTGCCGCAGAAGCAAGCCCGATGGTGGTCACTGCAGGGACGCTGCGCAGACTGAATATGGGCGTTACCACGAGGAATGTGGTAAACCGGATTAAGGTCAGGGCAAAACGCACTACTGTCTCAGGTGAGAGCACTGCAACCTACCCCTTACCAGATGAACGTGTGCAGGTTCCCCAGCAGCCGTTCGCCGAAATCCACCAAAACGCGGAGCATCCACGGGCCGAAAGCTACAATAGCCAACAAGACAGTAAAAATCTTGGGTACGAACGTTAAGGTCTGCTCTTGGATCTGGGTGGTGGCCTGGAAGATACTGACCAAGAGACCCACCAAAATCCCGAGGCCTAGGGCTGGACCTGAGACCAGCAGTACTGTCATGAGTGCTTCCCGGGCCAGACCGATAACGGTTGCGTCAGTCAATTCTCCCACATCCTCACGTTACATGAAACTCGCAAGCAGTGAACGAACCACCAGATACCATCCATCGACTAAGACAAAAAGCAGAATCTTAAATGGCAGCGAGATCATAACCGGCGGCAGCATCAGCATGCCCATGGCCATGAGTGTACTTGCCACGATCATATCGATAACCAGGAACGGAACAAACAGTACAAAGCCGAGTTGAAACGCTGTCTTCAGCTCGGAAATGACGAACGCTGGAATCAAGGTGAGTGTATCCACATCTGCTTTTGTGGCAGGGCGTTCCTGGCCCCTGAGGTCGAGGAACATCTCCAGGTCCTTTTCCCGCGTGTGGGAAAACATAAACTCCCGAATTGGCTCGAGCCCAGCGGAAAGTGCTTCTTCAAAGGTAATTTGACCACTGAGGTACGGCACAACCGCATCGCTGTACACTGCGCCGAAGGTTGGAGCCATAATAAACGCGGTGAGGAAGAGAGCCAACCCCACCAAAACTTGGTTCGGGGGAACCTGGTTGGTTGCCAGGGCGTTCCTGAGCAGCGAGAGGACTATCACTGTGCGCGTAAATGACGTCAGCAGGGTCAGGATTGCGGGAGCGAGAGTCAAAATGGTGAGAACGACAAGAATCTGCAAAGTAGCAGCTACATCTGCTGGGCTTTCCGCAACCCCCACTCCGATGTCGATGCGTGGGATTGGAAGGTTGGTCTGCAAGAAATATGTCACTCGATTTCCTCTCCGATCGGCGAGTCACTGGATACTGTGTCGATAATATTGATCGCTTGTGGGCTCACACCGATAAGATAGCGGCGGTTCTCCCACTCGACTACGTATAAAGCTCGATTGACCCCTAAATGGACTACATCCTGGACTCTGATACTCCTGCCGTGTCCCTGCTGTCGGCCATACCAGCGGGTGATGAAGTATACAGCTGGGGCCATGATCGCAAGGATCACAGCCACGCGCACAAGGCCGTAAATCAGTTCGCTATCCAATGGCGCCACCCACCTAAACCCCTGGACTACCAGGAATCCGATCCTTTTCCGGAACAATGTCCAGGATGCGGATACCAAAGTTGTCGTTGACCACTGTCACTTCCGCCTTCGCAATGCAGTTTCCGCTCACCAAGACCTCGACGGGATCGCCAGCAGGCTTCTGGAGAGCAAAAGTGGTATGCGGCTCCAACTCCATCAACTCCTGGAGAGTCATCGTGGTGTGGCCTAACTCTACTACCACATCGAGAAGAACGTCCTTCACCAAGTCGAGGGGCAGATCGCCTTTGGTATCATCTGGGCTGGATAGCTCCGTGAATACGGCGGTTCTAACGGCGAGTGGAGGCGAGAATACCGCCTTACCCGTTCGTCTCGCAGCAGGCGCTGCCTGTTTTGTCCCCCTCGCAGCTTTCTCGGATGGGTGCGGGCTCCATCGGCCTAGGGTAGCTATGGGAATGAAGAAACACACCTCGATGCAGTTCTTGCTCCAGCACACAGCATGCCGCACGAGTAGACTGCCTGCTTCCACTTCCATTTGGCCTAGCTGCTTACGGCTAAGGCGCACCGGTTCTTTGAGCTGATACGGCATATACCTGCCGTTTACTTCAGAGAGGCTATCTGCCAGATGCTGGATCCAGCCTTCAAAGATAGTCTGGACCGCCCACTTCAGTCCAC
>JAAYMI010000086.1 GCA_012521465.1 Bacillota bacterium
AAACCAATTAATTCCTTTCATGCTCAAAGATGTCCGCTGGACATCTTTTTTCTTTACAGCCAGAACGAGATGCTGTATACTGTTAGTATGAATTATGACCAGGTGATATGATGTGGGTCAAACAGGGAGAGGCCTAGCGATGAAGCTGGAACGCAAGGAGCGGAGGCGTTTACTTAAGAAGCGGCTGGAGGAGGACCCGTTTCTCACCGACACACAACTTGCCGATGAGTTCCAAGTGAGTGTGGCCACAATTCGGCTGGACCGGATGGCGTTGAACATTCCAGAACTGAGAGAACGGGCCAAGAGCATTGCAGCAGAAACCTATTCGCAGGTTCGGGCGCTGTCTGGTGAAGAATTGATCGGCGATGCCATCGATATTGAGCTGGGCAAACAGGGGATCTCCATCCTCGTCGTTACTGAGAGCATGGTGTTCGAGCGCACGGGCATTGCGCGGGGTCACCTTTTGTTTGCCCAAGGCAACTCGCTGGCAGTCGCGGTAGTCAACTCAGAGCTTGCCCTCACCAAAACGGCAGCGGTGCGTTATCACAAGCCGGTTTACTTGGGGCAGCGGGTGGTAGCCAAGGCCCAGGTACTACAAACCGATGGCCCACAGTACCTTATTCAAGTGGAGAGCAAAGTCCACGACGAATTGGTGTTTAGCGGTGAGTTTACCGTCGTGGACGTGGAGAGCAAAGGAGGGGCTCGGCGTGGTCAAGATCGCAGTTGACACTCTCGGCGGAGACTATGCTCCCGAGGAGATCGTAGAGGGAGCGCTGCAGGCAGCAGAAATGCACGGCATTGCCTCCATCCTCACCGGAGATGAGGCGAAGCTCAAAGCACTTGTGGCCAACCGCCCAGGCGCGGACTTGCTGGAGATCGTACATGCACCGGAGATGATCGGCATGGGCGAGTCGCCAGTCGAAGCAGTTCGCCACAAGAAAAACTCTTCCCTAACGGTTGCCGCCAGACTGGTGAAGGACGGGCAGGCCAAGGCCCTGGTGAGCGCAGGCAGCACTGGTGCCACGCTTGCCGCATCGCTGTTTGTTATCGGGCGGATTAAGGGCGTGGAGCGGCCGGCTATCACATCTCTCATGCCTACACTGCGGGGAGCGGCTCTCATTGCCGATGTTGGGGCTAATGTGGACTGCCGGCCGAGCCACTTGGTGCAGTTTGCCAAGATGGCATCGGTCTATGCACAGCACGTCCTTCAGATCCACCGCCCGAAGGTTGGGCTGCTGAACGTAGGCGAGGAACCGGGTAAGGGCAATGCCCTCGTGAAGGAAGTCTACGAGCAGCTTGCGCAGGGAGACCTGAACTTCGTTGGCAACATCGAAGGCCGGGATATTCCTCGGGGTCATGCTGATGTGGTGATCTGTGACGGCTTTGTGGGGAACGTGGTGCTGAAGTTTGCCGAGGGACTGGCCGGAGCCCTGTTTGATATGATGAAAGAAGAATTCACCAGCACCTTGAGTGCTAGCTTGGGTGCTGTAATGCTGAAACCCAGTTTTCGGCGGATCAAAAAGCGGATGGACTATACGGAATACGGTGGGGCACCGCTCTTGGGTGTGAATGGTGTTGTAATTGTCGCCCACGGCAGCTCCAATGCAAAAGCGATCCGTAATGCCATCCGGGTGGCCCGTGATGCTGTGGAAAACAATATGGTAGCCACCATCGCCGAGATGATGGTCCCAAAATAGAAGTAGGTGAAATAAGTGCTTCAGAAGGCCATAGGAATCCTGGGTACCGGAGCCAAAGCACCGGACAGAGTGCTGACCAATGCAGACCTGGAGCGGATGGTAGAGACTTCAGATGAATGGATCGTCTCTCGCACCGGGATCCGAGAGCGGCGCATCGCCGCGAAAAACGAAGCTGCCTCCGATCTGGCAGCAGAGGCAGCAGCCCGAGCCATCGCCGCGGCGCGCATCGATTCCAGTCAAATTGGGCTCATTATCTGTGCGACGGTTACCCCCGATATGCTCTTTCCTTCCACAGCCTGTCTCATCCAGGCTAAGCTTGGCCTCAGTGAGATCCCAGCTTTTGACCTATCCGCTGGCTGCAGCGGCTTTGCTTATGCTTTGGCTGTAGGTGCCCAACTGGCGCAGGGAGGATATGAATACGTCCTGGTCGTTGGTGTAGATGTGCTGAGCAAAATCACTGACTACACCGATCGGTCGACATGTGTCTTGTTCGGGGATGGAGCGGGAGCCGCGGTGCTTGGCCCTGTACCGGAGGGGTACGGCATTTTAGGCGTGGAACTGGGTGCCGATGGGAGCGGTGCGGAGCTCTTGAAAATGCCCGCCGGCGGTTCCCTCAAGCCTGCCTCGTTAGACACCGTTACCCAACGGGAACACTTTATCAAAATGGCAGGCAATGATGTGTTTAAATTCGCAGTGCGAGTGATGGACAGCGCCACTACAGCTGTGCTGAAAAAGGCGCACCTTAGCCCAGACGATGTTGATTGGTTTGTACCCCACCAGGCGAACGTCCGGATCATCAACGCCGCTGCTGCCCGCTTGGGTGTCTCGGCAGATCGCTTCTACGTCAACGTCGAGCGTTACGGCAACACGTCTTCCGCCAGTATCGCGATTGCCCTAGATGAACTTAACAGCGCAGATATGCTCCGCGACGGCGAAAACGTTGTCCTGGTGGGCTTTGGCGCCGGCCTTACATGGGCTGCCTTGGTTCTGCGCTGGTGGAAGCGGGGTGAAGGACGTGGCTGAAGCCGTGGCATTTCCGGGCCAGGGTGTTCAGGCAGTGGGGATGGAAAAAAGCATCAGGGGTACCCCAGCTTGGGAGCTGTTTGCTGAAGCCAGTGACCTGCTTGGGTACGACCTGGCCAGGATCATCGCCGAAGGACCTGAGGACAGACTCAATCAAACGGACTGCGCCCAGCCGGCTGTGTTTGTGGTGTGCTGTGCCCTCTGGCGGCTGTGCAGCGCTCGGCACAGGCCGCTCCTGTTCTTGGGCCACAGTCTCGGAGAAGTGACAGCCCTTGCTGCCGCAGGAGCCTTTTCCTTTGCCGAGGGCCTCAAGTTGGTGGCAAAGCGGGGCGAACTCATGGCTAAGCAAAAGGGCGGCATGCTAGCCGTCCTTGGTCTTACAGTGGAAACCGTCGAACAGATATGCACTCACATCCAGAAAGATCACTGGGTGCAGGTGGCCAACATCAATTCCCCCGGTCAGGTTGTGGTAAGCGGCGAAATCCCAGGGCTGGCTCAGGTGGAGGAACAGGCTAAAGCCCACGGCGCACGCCGCGTCGTGCCGCTTAGGGTTTCTGGTCCTTTCCATTCGCATCTTATGGCCCCGGCTGCAGCTGCGCTGCAGGATTACATCAACCTTCTGGAAATAAAGGACATCGAGGTTCCGGTGATGAGTAATCACACCAGCGAACTCCTGAGCAGCGCAGCGCAGATTAAGGCGGAGCTGTCGGCCCAGCTCGTAAGTCCTGTGCGGTTTACAGATAATATCCTCAAGGCTGCCCAGTTGGGCGTAGATACACTGGTGGAAGTGGGGTCGGCACCGCTGGTGGGGCCCATGGCGAAACGTACTGTAAGTACGCTGAAAATTATACTTGCCTCACCAGGAGGGATGTAGTAGCATGGATATGCTGAATAGAGTGGCGCTGGTCACAGGTGCCACCAGGGGAATCGGCCGGGCGATCGCCCAGCATCTCCTAAACCAGGGTTTTGAACTGGCCGTGTTTGGCAGGAACCAAGACCTGCTGGCAGAGTGGGAGAGTCAGAGCGTCGTGGCCTTGGCCGTTGATGTGAGCGATGCCGCGCAAGTCGATGCTGCGGTCCATGAGATCCTTCAGCGCTGGGGACGGATTGATGTCGCGGTAAATAATGCCGGCATCACCCGTGACGGTCTTCTGATGCGCATGTCGGATGACGATTGGGAAACCGTGCTCAAGACGAATCTCACCGGTGTTTTCAATGTCTGCCGAGCCGTGATTCGTCCTATGATCAAGCAGCGCAGCGGCAGAATCGTCAACGTGGCATCCGTGGTGGGGATCGCAGGGAATGCGGGTCAAGTGAACTACGCGGCTTCGAAAGCAGGAGTCATTGGACTCACCAAGAGCCTGGCCAAAGAAGTGGCTTCCCGCAATATCTTAGTAAACGCTGTTGCACCAGGCTATATCGATACTGATATGACTCGGGCCCTCACCGAGGAGCAGCGAGCTGTGCTGCTTAAGCACATCCCCCTGCAGCGAACAGGGCAACCTGAGGATGTGGCCAAACTGGTGGGCTTTCTCGTGTCCGAGGACAATCAGTATATTACAGGCCAAGTCATTCGCTGTGACGGCGGCCTAATGATATAGCATAAGCAGAAAAGGAGGTGACCTGCAAATGGAGCTTGACCAAGCAATCTTTGAAAAAATCCAAAAAATCCTCGTGGAACAATTAGGCGTCAGCCACGAAGACGTTACTGAGGACGCCTCATTTGTAGAAGACTTGGGTGCAGACTCCCTCGACGTGGTGGAGCTGGTTATGGCCCTGGAAGAGGAGTTTGACCTGAAGATCTCGGATGAAGACGCTGAGAAGATCACAACCGTGCGTGATGCGGTAGAATACATTCTAAATCAGCAAGGCTGATGGGGGGGCCGAACGGGCCCTCCTTTGCTAGGGAGGTGCACACAGTGACGAGGCGGGTTGTGGTAACAGGCATTGGCGCCGTGACACCACTGGGAAACAAACATGAGCTGTGGGAACATGTGCTGACAGGAGTTTCTGGAGCTGGGCCCATTACCCATTTCGATGCCAGTGACTTCCCTGTCCGCATCGCCTGCGAAGTCAAGAATTTCGATCCCACCAACTACATGGAGAAGAAAGAGGCAAGGCGGATGGACCGCTTCTGTCAGTTCGCCGTTGCAGCTGCTCGGGAAGCACTTGCCGATTCTAGCCTAGAGATCACCCCGGGCAATGCAGCGCGCATTGGCGTGCTGGTTGGTTCGGGCATTGGCGGTATCAGCACATTGGAAGATCAGGCTAGAGTACTCTTAGAGAAGGGCGCCGAGCGCGTCAGTCCGTTTTTCGTACCGATGCTCATTCCGGACATGGCCAGCGGTATGATTGCTATCCTGACCGGTGCCAAGGGACCCAACTCCTGCACTGTTACGGCCTGTGCCACAGGCACCCATGCTCTTGGCGACGCCTTCCGGATTGTGGCTAGGGGTGATGCTGATGTGATGCTGGCGGGAGGAGCAGAGGCAGCCATCTGTCCTTTGGGGATCAGTGGATTTATTGCTGCCCGGGCCTTGTCGACGCGCAACAGCGAACCGCAGAAAGCTTCGCGGCCCTTTGACCAGCAGCGCGACGGATTTGTGATGGGAGAAGGAGCATGTGTACTCGTTGTAGAGAGTTTGGAACACGCCCTCGCCCGGGGAGCCCACATTTACGGAGAGCTGGCCGGGTATGGCGCTACCTCCGATGCCTACCACATTACGATGCCGGCCCCCGAAGGGGAAGGCGCGCAGCGGGCCATGCGTGAGGCCATGCGAGATGCCGGAGTTGAGCCGCACGACATTCAATACATCAATGCGCACGGGACATCTACCCAGTATAACGACAAGTACGAATCCCAAGCTATCCGCGGAGTATTCGGCCCCTACGCAGACTCTCTGGCCGTAAGCTCCACCAAGGCCCTCACAGGTCACCTCTTGGGAGCAGCAGGCGCGGTAGAAGCAGCCATCTGCCTTATGGCGTTGGAAAACCAAATCGCGCCGGGGACCTACAATTACGAGTTCCCCGATCCGGAGTGTGATCTAGATTACGTTCCCAACCAGGCCCGTCCCATGGAACTCACGTATGTTATGTCCAACTCTTTTGGATTTGGCGGGCACAACGGAGTGCTGGTGATGAAGCGCTGGGAGGAGCAGCCATGACCGGGAGAGCGCATCAGTACGAGCCTCTAGAACAGGCCCTCGGCTATACCTTCAAAAGGATCGAGCTGCTCGATCAGGCCTTAACTCACCGCTCCTATGCTGCCGCTTCCGGCGGCCTCCACAACGAGCGCCTGGAGTTTCTGGGTGATGCCGTTCTGCAGCTTGTAGTCAGCGCCCATCTGTACGCGAAGTTCCCGGATCTTCCCGAAGGTCAGCTGGCGAAAATCAGGGCTCTGCTGGTCAGTCAGCCCACCCTCGCGAAGTTGGGCCGCCGCCTTAAACTGGACGTCTTCCTAAAGGTAGGGAAGGGTGAAGAGCTGACGGGAGTGCGTCAGCGGGATTCGGTGCTGTGTGACACAGTGGAAGCTGTCTACGGCGCTGTTTTCCTCGATGGCGGGTTTAGTGCAGCACAGCCCGTTATCCTCGCACAGCTGCCCGAATGGGACAAAGATCAACTGCCAATTGTGGATGCCAAAACGACGCTGCAGGAACACTTCCAGCAGCGCACGCAAAAGACACCTACCTACACCTTGGCCGGGGAGCAGGGCCCGGCCCACAATAAGCAGTTCACAGTAGAAGTCTGGTTCGAAGATGAACTGCTGGGTAGGGGACACGGGCGAAGCAAAAAAGAAGCCGCCCAAGCAGCAGCTCGGGCAGCCTTAGCTAACCTAGATCTCATTTAGACTCGCACTGAAAAATCCTTTCCTGTCTCACGATCACGCCAACCAACTTGTGGTCTTGGGAAACCGCCTGTCCCGTACGGGGGTCGATCATGGTTCCTCCCAAAGTGCGCACAGCCAGATGGTATCGCCCTCCGCCTGTCAAGAGGACCCAACCCATCTCTGTCCTGCCAGCGTCGGCTTGAACAATCAGGATATCTCGAGGCATCAGCCAGGGACTGTAGCTCTGGTCGCCAACTTGCACAGCAATAAGCCCCTGCGGGTTAGGGTGGTTGTAAAGAAAACACCATTCACCCACAGGGTTTTTTTCTTTTGGGCTCCAAGCAAACAGTGCAACCCGCACTAAATAGCGCTGCCTGCCGTTCTGAACAACGGCCAGCCCTTCCGTGAAGCGGCCTGCATCAGACAAGACAACGCGCTTGAACTCATTGATGCCGTGAAAGTTGTGTTTCTCCAGCCAATAATATACCGACTTGTTGTCGGCAAACTGTAGTTCACGGGCTATTTCTCGCACTGTGATGCTGGGATTCTCCCGAACTAGATTAGCCATTTGCGAGAGGTAATCTGGAGACTGCACAAGCCCTTCCCACCCTAGTATGACGTTGGCAATGATACATGAATTAGGAAAACAGTCACAAATACCTTTACATAAACCATGGCGGAAACGGGTTAAGCTGGTGCTTTGTCCCCTGTTGTCACCATAAAGCATGGTACGCCCTCTGCCAAGCTGCCAAACTGAAGTCATAGCTCATCCTGTCTCGCATATACATGCTAGTGAAGAGCATGTACCGCAGGGCGACAGACAGGAGGGACTGGAATGAACCAGAGCATTGACCTGGAGCTGATCCGGCAGATTCGCGCTGGTGAGCAGGGAGCCAAAGAACGGCTTGTGGCAAAATACGTTCCCATGGTGAAATACATCATCCGCAACTACTATGCCAGCTTCTTAGATTTTGACGACCTCCTTCAAGAAGGGTTGATTGGCCTGCTGAATGCCATCGATGAGTACAAACCGGATGAATATGACGTGAAGTTCAGTTCCTTTGCCTACATATGCATCATCCGGCGGGTCTACAACGTGATCAAACAGACCAACGGCAACAAGCACCGCCTGCTCAATGAAGCCGTCTCTCTGCAGTCTGCCATCGGATTCGATGAAAACCGTACCGTCCTAGACCTCATCCCTGCTGAATCAGGTGACATTGACCCTGAGCACCTTATTGAAGAGAAGATAGTGAACAATCTTCTCGACCAAGTCCTGAAAAACCACCTCTCCGTTCTGGAATACGCAGTTATTGTCCGCCTCCTCAAGGGTTACACCTGCAGCGAGATCCAACAGGATATCGGAGTCGGCCCCAAGGTAATTGATAACGCCCGCACCCGAGTAAAAGCCAAGCTCAAACGGCTTTTGGGCGAGTACGGATCTCTGCTGAGCCCTGATGTACCCACTGAAGTACGGCGCAGGGAGGATCTCTACCTCGATCTGCCGATTCAGAACTAGCCAAAACACCGGCTAGTTCTTTTTTTCGCCAGGTTATGGTACAATAGGCGGGGATATTTTCCGCTATGGAGGAAGACAATGCGGCTGAAACGCCTAGAACTTGTGGGATTTAAGTCATTTGCCAGCCGAGTGTGTCTGGAATTTGGCCGCGGGATTACGGCAATCGTGGGGCCCAACGGCAGCGGCAAAAGCAATATATCTGATGCGATTCGCTGGGTGCTGGGAGAACAAAGTGCCCGTTCTTTACGGGGAAGCAAAATGGAAGATGTGATCTTTTCCGGCAGCGATGGCAAGAAGCCTCTGGGAATGGCGGAAGTGCAGCTTACACTGGATAACAGCGAGGGCTTTCTGCCCCTCGACTTCTCAGAAGTGACGGTTACCCGAAGGGTGTACCGCTCAGGACAGAGCGAGTTCCTCATTAACGGTAGACAGTGCCGGCTGCGCGACATCCAGGACCTGTTTACCGATACCGGCTTAGGTAAAGAAGGGTACGCCCTCATCGGCCAAGGGCAAATTGATGCAGTCTTGAGTGTTCGTTCCCACGACCGCCGGGTGGTACTGGAAGAAACGGCGGGGATTGTCAAATACAGGCTGCGTAAGGAAGAGGCACTGCAGAAAATCGAGCAGACCAACCAAGATTTGGTGCGCGTAACAGATATCCTGCGTGAACTTGATCAGCGCCTGGGGCCGCTTCACAGGGAGGCGGAAAAAGCCAGGCGATATCAAATTCTAGGGGAGAAGCTCCTCTTGGCAGAGCAAGACTACTACGGCCTGGAGCTGCAGCGCTTGGAACGAGAGTGCGCCGCCTTGGGAGAGGAGCGCCAGTCCCTCCTGGAAACGGCAGCCACGGTGAAGGCCAAACAGCTTAGGCTGGAGGAAACCATCTCCCAGCTCGACCAGGACCTTGCGTGCCTTACTCAAGATCTGGAGGCGGGGCAAGCCCGCCAATTTGAGCTGGCGGAACAGCACAGCTCGCTGGCGAACGCCATCGATGTGAAATCCGAGCGCCTGCGCAACACAGCAGAGAGGCTGCAGGCTCTAGCAGAGCTGTGCGCTGCCAAGCTCGCGCAGCTGGACACTTTGCAGGCGCAGCGGAGAGCGCTGCTGGCGGAGCTCCAGCGCGCCCTGGAAACATGCCGATTAACGGAAACGCGAATCGAGGGAGCCGACCAAGCTTTACGAGCTAAGCAGGGACAACGGCAGCAGCTGCGGCAGGAACTGGAGAATTCGCAGAATGAGTTTTTTGAGTTCATGCGCTCCCTGGCTGAGCTCCGAAACTTCCAGCGCAGCTTTGCAAAGGACGAGCAGGCCCTATTGAGGCAGATAGAGGCTAAGGAACAGGCAGCTGCAGACAGTGCAGCCCGGATCGAGCAGCTTAAGAGTTCAGCAGCTGAAACGGACAAGCTGCGCAGCACCAAGGCCGAACAGGCGGCTCAAACCCGGCAGGAGGCGGAAGCGCTCCAGAAAGAGCAGCGTGACCTTCAGGTTCAGGCAGAGCAGCAAAAAGCACGCCTAGGGCGGATCCAGGCCCAGATCACACAGCTCCATGCCCGCCTAAATACTCTGCAGGAACTCGATGCAGACTACGAAGGGTATACAGCCAGCGTGCGCCGCCTTATGCAGGCCCGCAGTCACCGCGAACTAGTCCTGGGTACAGTCGCAGACGTTCTGAAAGTTCCCCCTGGACTAGAGCTGGCGTTCGAGGTAGCTCTGGGATCCGCTCTCCAAAACATCATTACACCCGATGAAGCGGCGGCCCAGACGCTGATTGAATGGTTAAAGAGCAACCATGCCGGCCGGGCAACGTTTCTACCCCTTGATGCCATGCGGCCGAGCCTGTTTCCTCCTAATTCCCTCAAACTGCTGCGACAGCCGGGTGTGTTAGGAACTGGGCTAGAATTGGCTGAGTTCGAAGAAAGATTTCGCCCGGTGGTGGCTTCACTCTTAGGCCGTGTTGTATTTACAGAGGACCTCGATGCCGCGGTGGCGCTCCGCCGCACGCTCCAGCAGTTCAGCAGGATTGTCACCCGGGATGGGTCAGTAGTTTACCCCAGCGGGGCCATGACCGGAGGCAGCCAGACCACCCGCACATCGGGGCTGCTCAGCCGGAAGCAGGAAATCCACCAGCTGCAGGAAAGCATCGCTCGTGAGCGAGAAGCAGCGGAAGCTCACAAGCAAACCCTTGGCCGGCTAGAAGCGGCGCTGACACGAGTTGACAGCCGCCTTCAGACCATTGCCGAAGAGCAAGTTGCATCCCAACTGGGGCTGCAGCGCCTGGAGCAAAACCTCGAGCAGCTGCAGAAGGAGATTGGCCGGGAAAAGGAGCATCACTCGCGGCTGCTGCTGGAAGCAGAGCAGCTTGTGCAGAGCCGAGAGACGCTCCTTGCCCAACAGGAAACCGC
>JAAYMI010000087.1 GCA_012521465.1 Bacillota bacterium
CCTGCATGTTTCGCCGCAGATCTTCCGGTCGTTCTAGCATGAGCATCACCCAACCATATTCTACCAAAAAACAAACGTCCCAGCTAGGCTCTAGAGGCCTAAACTGGGACTTTTTCGACAGTCTGAGGGGTTAACCAGTAAGGCTAACCCCTTTTAACGCCTTTCCCGTGTGGAGAAAGTACTGAACCACACTGCAGAGATCAGAACTGCACCGATAATCAAGTCAATCAGATAGGCATTCGTACCCATGAGCACGAGACCGTTTCGCACCACACCCATAAACAGCGACCCGATAAATGACCCGGCAATGGTGCCTACGCCGCCGAACATGGATGTGCCGCCGATCACTGTGGAGGCGATGGCCATCAGTTCCATCCCCTGACCTGCGGTAGGCGTCACGCCGCGCAGATACGCCATCTGGATAATGCCCGCGAGGGCCGCCGACATGCCAACCAAGACGAAGTTGATGATCCGTATCCGCCCGGTGTTGATACCCGAAAGCCGAGCTGCTTCTTCATTTCCCCCGGTGGCATAGACTTTAAACCCATAGCTTGTTTTGTGGAGGAGAAACGCAGCCAGCAGCGTAATCCCGATAAACCAGAGGGCGGGTACTGGCAGATTCCAGAATGTACGCGACCCTGTCACGTTGTAGAAGGCCGCGGGAAGCCGCACCGATGCAGGGGCGCCGCCAGAAATGATCAGGGCAAGGCCGCGGTAGATCATCTGGGTGCCGAGGGTGACAATGAATGGCGGCAGGGCTGCTTTGACCGTAATCAGGCCGTTCACAAACCCCAGCAGTCCCCCGACTAGCAGACCAATGAGGCTGGCAAGCCAAATACTGACGCCGTCTTGGTAAAGCAGGGCAACGATCATGCCTACGGCCGCGAAGTTCGAGCCCACGGAGAGATCGATGTCATTTCCGATAATCAGCATCGTCATGAACATAACGATCAGACCAGTAATGGAGACTTGCCGGAGAATGTTCAGGATATTTGGCACCGTCAGGAATGTGTTGGTGGCAAGGGTAAAGAAGATGCAGATTACCACCAAGGCTCCCAAGACCCCGACTTCTCTTCTCGATCTTAATGAATTGAGCAGATGCATCACTTACAACCTCCTGCCTACTTTTGTACAGCGAGGGCCATGACCTCGTCCGTGGAAACGTCCTTCGCTAGGAACTCGCCCTTCACAGAACCATTCGCCATCACCAGGACTCGGTGGCTGATGGCCAGCAGTTCTTCTAAATCGGAAGATATGACAATCACCGAGATTCCCTGAGCTGCCAGTTCCTGAATGACCCGGCGGATCTCTGCCTTGGCCCCCACGTCCACACCCCGCGTCGGCTCATCGAGGATCAGGATTTTCGGTCTTGCATTCAGCCAGCGCGCCAATAATACCTTCTGCTGATTCCCGCCACTGAGATAGCGGATCAGCTGGTGGATGCCTGAGGTCTTAATCTGCAGCTGATCGATTGCCTGAGTCGCTGTCTGGCGGATCCGACCGTTATCTAGCAGCCCCCTCATGCCGGTAAGCTGGTCAATAATCGCACTGCTCATGTTCTGCCAGACGGACATCTCCCAGAAAACTCCTAGATTGCGGCGATCCTCAGTGAGATAGCCGATCCCGTGGTTAATTGCCTCCCGAGGTGATCTAAACCGCACAGGCCGACCGTCCAGCTCAATGGTGCCAGCACTGGGCTGGTGCACCCCGAAAAGGGTTGTGGCTAGTTCTGTGCGGCCGGCACCCTGAATGCCGGCAATGCCCAAAATCTCCTGCTTGTGCAGGTCAAAGCTGATATCCTTCAGCCGCAGGTTCGTCTGGCTGAGGTCGCGCACCCTGAGCACGACTTCATCCTTGACTGAACTGGTGTCGAGGGGCGGCGGCAGGGTGATGCCCCCAACCATCATGTGGACTATCTCATCAATAGAGGTATCTGCAGTATCTGTGGTGGCAACATGGCGTCCATTGCGCAGCACGGTGATGCGGTCCGTGATCTCCATCATCTCACTGAGGATGTGGCTGACGATCATAATCGTTGTGCCTTCGGCCTTGAGTTTCCGCAGCACCTCAAAGAGTGTACCGACTTCACCAGGCGTCAGCGCTGAGGTGGGTTCATCCATAATAATGAACTGGCTTTTGCGAATCAGGCACTGGGCGATGGCAGTGAGCTGTTTGAGAGCGACGCTCAAATCGCCCACTTTCGCACGGGGGTCAATGTCCTGGCCGATCTGGCGGAACACTTCCAGGGTCTTTTCTTCCATCAGGTTCCAATTGGGCTGCCCAAACCGATTGGTGATCAACTTACCTAAGAAGACATTCTGCGCCACAGTAAGATTATTGCAGAGGGGTATTTCTTGGTGGACGATAGAGATTCCGTACCGCTCCGCCTCCAATGGGCTGCGGACTTCAATGGGTTTTCCTTCCCACAGAATCTGGCCCGAGTCCCTGATGTAGATTCCGCCCGTGATCTTGATCAGAGTGGATTTTCCGGCCCCATTCTCACCAATCAAGCCGTGGATCTGTCCCCGATTGATGGAAAAAGACACATCTTCCAGCGCCTGCACCCCGCCAAACCGTTTGCTGATGGACTGGTAGCTGATAAGCACATTGTTTTCCATAAAAAAGATCCCCCCTATAGAGGAGTTTGGAGCGTGCCGTCACTGCGGCACGCCCCGATGAGTAAAGAACTTGCTTAACGATACCCTTTCTCAGCCAACTCTAGCACTTCGGCGATGTTGTCCTGGTTGACGATGCCTGCACCGGAGTCCATATCGGCTGGGGCGATAGCATACTTGTGATAGAGATACAGGGCAAGTACTGGATAGAATCCCTGTACATACGGTTGTTGGTCAATGGTAAATGCCGTGAGGCCCTGCTGGATGTTGTCCAGAGTGGTGGGAACTAGGTCCCAGCCAGCGGAGACTACCTTGCCTTCCAGTCCGAGGTTTTGGATTACCACACCGTGGGCCTGGGTATTGGCGTCTACACTGATGATGGCCTTGGCATCTGGGTTGGCGATCAGGTAAGTCTCGAACATAGCCGCACCTTGGGTGAGGTCGCCGGTGGTCTGGAGAATTGTGTAGTCGATATCAGTTTGATCCAGTACATCCAGCACACCTGCCAGGCGCTGCTGCAGGGAGGTATGCCCGAGGTCTTCGATACCGATCGCGATCTTGCCGGAGGTGCCAATCAGCGCAATCAGGTTGCGGGCCAGGGTTTGACCAGCGGAGAAGTCGCTTTGTCCAACATAGGCCATCCTTGGGTTGTCAGGACCGGCATCGGCGTTGGTGGCGATCACGGGGATGCCAGCATCCAATGCTCTCTGTACGGGGGCGTCAAAGGCTGTGGGGTCGGGCATGGTGGAAATGATGCCGTCCACGCCAGCCTGGATCACGTTCTCCATGATGTTCACTTGTTCGGCTACATTGAACAGGCTGGGTCCAGTGTGGCGTACTGTAATCTCCACTTCGGGATCAAAAGCATTGATCATCGCTGCAGCATCTTGTGCACCTTTTACAAGCGGAATCCAGAAATCGATGGTGGCACTGTGAGTGATGACCACGAACTCCATCTGCTTTTTCTGGGCTGACACGACTGCGGCAGCAGCAAATACCAGCACCAACGCGAGTGACAGGACCAACAGTTTTCTGCTCACAAAAAGCCTCCTTTGTTTTCTAAAGTATGAAGGAGAAG
>JAAYMI010000088.1 GCA_012521465.1 Bacillota bacterium
AACCCCCTTTATGCAGCTACTCCTAATAACGGTATTCATTGTAGCACAGGCATCTTGAGATTGCAAGGTGAAAATCCTTTACATTTGCCAGTGAAATGGATAAAATGATATCTGATGAGAACATAAGGGACTGCAGAGCTCATGAATTGATGCATCTAGCCCCTGAGGAGGGACTGTAATGGCCCAAGAAATCCATTCGGATTTGGGTACAATCAACATAAGCGAGCAGGTAATCGCCACCGTGTGCGGAGTAGCTGCGATGGAATGCTACGGCTTGGTAGGGATGGCGCCCCGCAATGTCCAGGAAGGTCTCACTGATCTCTTGCGGCGCGAAAATTACGAGCGTGGCGTTGACATCCAATTCCACGAAGACAGCATCAGCGTCCAGCTGTACATCGTGGTAGAGTACGGCGTGAAGATTTCGGAAGTGGCGCGCATTGTCCAAGAGCGCGTCAAATACGCCATCGAAACCACCCTTGGCCTTAAAGTGGATCGCATCAATGTTCGGGTGCAGGGCGTAAGGGTAACGCAGCCGGGCAGAAGATAATCGGGAGGAAGCGTCTTGGAAGTCATTACCGGAAGTATATTGCGAAACATGCTGCTGTATGCAGGTGCTATTCTTACTAAGGAGAAAGACAAGGTCAACAGTCTCAATGTTTTCCCTGTACCCGACGGCGATACAGGGACAAATATGTCTCTAACGCTCAACGCAGCGTTAAGAGAGGTCGATAAAGTCGAGTCCAATCAAATCAACAGCATCACCGCTGCGCTGGCCCGGGGTTCGCTTATGGGCGCTAGGGGGAACAGCGGCGTTATTTTGTCTCAGTTTTTCCGCGGGTTTGCAGAGGGTCTAGCCCATGTGACAGACGGAGCCACCGGCCATGATCTAGCGATGGCTCTGCACAAATCGTCCCAAACCACTTACCGCGCAGTTATGAAGCCTGTAGAAGGCACTATGCTTACCGTGGGGCGGGATGCTGCTCAGGCTGCTGAGGCCGCTGCAGAAGAAGGCGCCTCGCCTGCAGCCGTCCTGAAAGCCGCATATGAAGCCGCAGCTAAAGCTGTGCAGGACAGTCCGAAGTTCCTACCCGTCTTGAAAGAAGCGGGAGTCGTGGATGCAGGTGGTCAAGGCCTGCTCTGTATTTTTGAGGGGTTTCTCAAAGGGCTGGACGGCCAACCTGCTGATTACGTCAGTGATTCTCTGCCGGCAGCTGCAGAACCCCTGGCTCGACAGGAAGGTATCACCCGCATTGATGGGGTATTGGTGAACAAGTACTGCACTGAGTTCTTGGTCTTGGGGCAGAACCTCGATCCAGACCACGTGCGCAGAACCTTGGAATCCAAAGGCGAATCGATGCTGGTAGTCGGTGATGAACGGGTCGTTAAGGTCCATATCCACACTGACCATCCCGGCGAAGTGCTGGACTTCTGTGCTTCCCTCGGCGACCTTTCCGACATTAAGATCGACAACATGCAGCTCCAGAACGAGCATTACACTGAAACGCACAACCATGAGTTTTTCGGCAATGTGGTAGAGTTTCCAAACCAGAACAACGGTGAACGGAAAAACATCGGCGTCGTGGCAGTTGCGCCGGGTAAGGGACTTGCTGACATCTTCATGAGCCTCGGTGTGGATTACGTGGTCTTGGGAGGCCAAACCATGAACCCCAGCACAGAGGACCTGCTTAAAGCCGTGGAAAGCGTGAATGCCGATGCCGTCATTATCCTGCCCAACAACAAAAACGTGATCTTCTCCGCCAACCAGGTGAGAGAGCTTTCAGAGAAGCCAGTCGGTGTAGTCACCACGCGCTCCGTGCCTCAAGGTATCACAGCCATGATGTATTTTGAGCCAGAAGCATCACTGGAGGAGAATCTCGAGGCGATGGAGGAGCACCAGCGGGAAGTCAAGACAGGAGAGATCACCTATGCAGTGCGTGCGACTGTGGCGGGGGATCTAAGGATCGATGAAAAGGACATTATCGGATTAACTGATGGCAAAATCGCAGTTGTCGGACAGTCCATTTCTGATGTGGCCCACCGCCTCATCGAGACAATGGTGGACGAAGACTCTTCTGTAATCAGCCTATACTACGGAGAAGATCAGGCCGCTGACGAAGCCGCGACACTCCGCCAAGAGCTCAGCGAGAAGTATACCCACTGCGAAGTTGAGGTACACAGTGGTGGCCAGCCCTTGTATTACTACATCATCTCGGTTGAGTGATGACAACTAAGGAGGCAACCTATGGAACGCATCCATATTGTGACGGACAGCGGCAGCGACCTTCCAGAAAAGGTCAGGGAAGAGTTGGGGATCCACGTTGTTCCGCTCAGCATTCAGTTCGGTGACGATATCTACCGCGACGGTGAAGACCTAAGTGTGACCGAGTTCTACACGCGC
>JAAYMI010000089.1 GCA_012521465.1 Bacillota bacterium
ACGTAATACTGTCCACCCACTTTAGATCGAAGATGTTGTCGATCCCTTGAATAAACATGGCCAGCCGTTCTAGTCCGTATGTGATTTCCGCGGACACCGGTTTCACATCAAGGCCGCCCACTTGTTGAAAATACGTGAACTGCGTAATCTCCATACCATCAAGCCACACCTCCCAGCCCAGGCCCCAAGCCCCCAGAGTTGGAGATTCCCAGTCGTCCTCCACGAACCGCACATCGTGCTTGGCCAGATCGATCCCGATAGCCTCGAGACTACCTAAGTAGAGATCCTGCACATCGTCGGGGGACGGCTTAAGGATGACTTGATACTGATAGTAATGCTGCACTCTGTTAGGGTTTTCGCCATACCGACCGTCTGTGGGGCGCCGGCACGGCTGAACGTAGGCTACACGCCACGGTTCAGGACCGAGGGATTTCAAGAAGGTGCCGGGGGACATGGTGCCTGCCCCAACTTCCATGTCATAGGGCTGGTAAATGATACACTTCTGGGCAGCCCAATACTCCTGCAGTCTCAAGATCATATCCTGCAAATTTAGGGGACCGCTGCTCATATTTCTCCTCCCTCTCACTCAAAAAAAACCCCCATCCCTGAACAATGGGACGAAAGGTCGTTTCAGAGGATCAAACGCATTTCCTTTATACCAAATCTGCCTCTAGTTGTCAATCAGACCCATCTTTGGGCATGGCCTTTACCGTCTCTAAGAATTCCAGCGACTTCAAAGGGTAGTCTAGCCGAAAATCAATATAGTTACGCATAATCCTCTCCAGTTCACCCAGCGCGACTGGAGATGGGTGCAAAATACCAAAACGGCTTACATCCCACTCTGTCAGACGCTTCATCAGCTCCCAAGTGCCGTTGCTAAGCGGGAGCAGCTCGCGGTACCGGGGAGCGCATCTGGGACAGACCACACCTCCCTCTGGAGAAAAACGAAGGTTTTCCTGGACGGCGCTGCCGCACCCTAGGCAGTGGTGCAGCTGGGGAGCGTAACCCAGTTCCTGCATAAGCCGCACTTCGAAAGCACGAGCAGCCAATGCAAACCTCCCATGCGTCCCCAGAGAAAATGCCGCGATCAACAGCATAAACAGCTCCTGACTGGGAAGTTCCTCCTCGGTGAAGCTGTCCAAGAGCTCCGTTATATAGGAAGCATAGGCCATTTTCTCCAGGTCATCGCGAAACTCCTGATAGGAATTAACGATCTCGGCCTGGCTGATCGTATGCAGCCCCTTACCCGGAAAGACCAGATAGCGGCCGTGGGTGAACACCTGGGTGGGGCTGAGCAGGCGGTTTCTCACCCGACGGGCTCCCCGGGCCACCGCCCGGATTTTACCATAGTGGGCCGTATAAATGGTGACAACGCGGTCTGCCTCCCCCATATTCCGCACCCTGAGTACAATTCCTTCCCCTCGCAAAGACACCGCCTGTCACCTCTAACGACTCAGTTGTTCCGGAAAGGGAACACCCAGATACTGGCATCCCAAGCTGGTGATGCATCTGCCCCTGGCCGTCCGCTGCATTAACCCCAGCTGAATCAAATAGGGCTCGTAGACATCTTCGATGGTTTCTGCTTCTTCGCCGATAGCTGCTGCCAGGCTGTCCACACCTACAGGACCTCCGCCGAATACGCTGACGATGGTTTTCAGGATGTGGCGGTCGAGGTGGTCAAGACCATTCTCATCGATGTCAAACATGGCTAGGGCTTCCGCCGCTACAGCGTGCGAAATGAAGTTATCTGCCTTTACCTGGGCGTAATCCCGTACCCGCTTCAGAAGCCGGTTTGCCACCCGAGGCGTACCCCGGGAGCGTCTTGCGATCTCGCGTGCGCCTGCGGGATCGATTTCTACTCTTAAGATCCCCGCTGACCGCAGAACAATCTCAGTAAGATCCCCTTCGCTGTATAAGTCCAAGCGGCTCATGACCCCAAATCGGTCCCTGAGCGGAGAGGTAAGCATGCCCGCTCTTGTGGTGGCACCAATCAAGGTGAATGCTGGCAGTTCAATGCGCACCGACCGAGCCCCCGGACCTTTTCCGATCACAATATCCACAGCACGATCTTCCATAGCGGGGTACAAAACCTCTTCCACCGTCCGGCTCAGGCGGTGGATTTCATCTATGAACAGTACATCGCGCTCTTCCAAACTCGTAAGGATGGCCACCAAATCTCCCTGGCGCTCAATAGCCGGTCCGGAAGTAGCATGAATACCTACACCCAGCTCATTGGCTATGACGTACGCGAGGCTCGTCTTGCCCAACCCGGGCGGCCCGTACAGGAGCACATGATCAAGGGCTTCACCCCGCTGTTTAGCCGCAGTGATGAACAGCTCCATGTGCTCTTTGACTTTGGTTTGACCGACATAGTCTGCAAGAGTGCGCGGCCGTAAAGTAAGCTCCACATCCCAATCATCTGGGCGCTTCCAGCCGCTTACCACTCGTTCCGCCTCCATGCACGCTCTCCTTTCTGCGCAATACTATTGGCCAGAGCCAGCTTCAGGAGCGCCTGCACATCACTGTCATCTCCCAACTGAGAATAGGCTCCCTGTACCATCTGCTCGGCTTCCCGGCTGCTGTATCCCAGCACCACCAAAGCTTCCACAGCATCTCCCAATGCACCTCCAGCTGCATGAGGCTGGTGTTTGTCCCCTTCACCCGTCTGGACATCCGCCAGCTTATCTCGCAGCTCCAAGACGAGGCGCTCCGCTGTCTTCTTGCCGATGCCAGGCAAGCGGGTCAAAACATCAAACTGCTGCTGCTGAACAGCCCGGATAAACTCCGGCGCAGTAATGGCTCCCAGAATGCCCACCGCGGTTCTGGGGCCGATGCCGGAAACGGTAATCAGTTCCTGGAAAAGACGGCGTTCTTCGTCTGATGCGAAACCATACAACACAAGAGCATCTTCTCGAACCTGCAGATAAGTATGAACGCGCATCATCTGGCCGATACTAGGCATCCCTTGCAGGACTGCTTGGGTGACCAACACCTGTATTCCAACCCCTCCGACCTCCAGCACAATAGAAGCGGCATCCGCGTGAACCAGCCTACCATGCAGCATTACAATCATGCCCATCGCTCCATTTCCGGCAGTTGTATCCATGACAGAGGCTGATCGCCAAGGCGTCAGCCACATCGTCCGGACGGGGAACATCCTTTAGTCCCAACAAGACCCTCACCATGTACCCTATCTGTTCGTTCGACGCCCGCCCCTGGCCTGTAACCGCCTGCTTTACCTGGAGCGGGGTATACTCGGCGATGGCGAGGTTGCTGTGGGCTGCCGCTAACAGCACGACTCCCCGCGCCTGCCCAACAGTGATTGCCGTGGTGACGTTGGTGTTAAAAAACAGCTGCTCAACAGCGATGCAGTCAGGCTGAAACTCCGTAATCAAGTGCTGCATTTCTGCGTAGATCGCGGCAAGACGCTGCTCCATGCGCTGATCCGGTGCGGTTGTGATTGCGCCAAAACCCAAGGCGGTAAACCGCGTTGAACTCTCGCGCCGCACAACCCCGTAGCCGGTGATGGCTGTACCTGGATCAACACCCATGATTATCATCCTATCACATCCTCACCCTTGGGTATTCGACACCCCTACCCCAAGTCCTTGCATCAAAAGACCGCTTGTTCGAGACAAGCGGCCTCTCGCGGTAACGCCACGATCTCTGTTGGCGCCGAAGACTCCTGGACGTGAAAGAACTTATAGGCAACGATGAAACTCAGCACAAAACAGATCAAAGCCACAATAAACAGTACAAGCCGCCAATCCAGAAGCTCACCCCCCTCTATGGGGAGCATATCCACCTCCGGCCCGAAATATGCTGATTATTCCTCCACCTCGTAATTTGTATACACATCTTGCACTTCATCTAGTTCCTCAAGGGCGTCAATCAGCTTGGTAATGCTCGCTTCTTGCTCTGCCGTGATTGGAACAAGGCTCTTCGGAATCCAGCTGATCTCGGCACCAAGAAATCTCATGCCGCCCGATTCTAGGTCCTGCTTAACCTGGGCAAAAGCCGTGGGATCAGTTGTGATCTCAAACACGTCTTCGTTGACTATCACGTCATCTGCGCCAGCTTCTAAAGCCTGCAGCATGACTTCATCTTCGTCTTGCCCCTCCCGCTCCAAGACCAGCAGGCCCTTGCGGTCAAACATCCAAGCCACACACCCGCTCTCGCCGAGATTTCCGCCAAACTTGGAAAAGCGGTGGCGTAGTTCACCCGCGGTACGATTGCGGTTGTCAGTTAAGGCAGCCAGCATGATGGCTACGCCGTTGGGTCCGTATCCTTCATAGATAACCTCTTCATAGCTGTCCCCATCCAAACCGCCAACGCCGCGCTGAATTGCCCGTTCAATGTTGTCATTGGGCATATTCACAGCACGAGCAGCTTCAATGGCCAGACGGAGTTTGAAGTTAGAGTCTGGATCAGGGCCGCCTTCCTTAGTTGCTATGGTGATCTGCCGCGCCAGTTTAGTGAACATCTGGCCGCGCTTTGCATCTTCCTTGGTTTTCTTATGCTTAATATTGGCCCATTTGGAGTGTCCTGCCACGCGCATCACATCCTTTCGCCAATATTTTAGCATACCAGGCCGTGCTTGCCAACAACACGGCCTTAGCGAAAGGGTGATTGCCGAAGCTGGATCCCCATCAGGCGCAGGAGAACGTAATGCAGGACGCCCACCAAGATTACAACCGACAAGGGGGAAACAAGTTGGGTGATGAGGATAAAGTCGTAAATGCCGTGGAGAAGCGCTGCCCACAACAGCCCGACACTAGCCTCCCTAAATGCGTGATCGGAAAACTTGGCGCGGCCGAGATAATAACCGGAGATCCCGCTGAAGGAGGCGTGCGCTAAAGAGGCCACGACTGCCCGCAGAGGCGCAACTTCCAATCCGAAGGCCGATATGTACAGCACGTTCTCAACAACCGAAAACCCCACGCCGCCAGTAACGGCGTAGACAATACCGTCTAGAGGTTCATCAAAAGCTTGAGAGCGATACACCCCCACATACACCGCGAGCAATTTCAGAGACTCTTCTCCAAGCCCGACAACCCCAAACGACAGCCAAAGGGCAGACAGCGTCCCTGGGTCTCCTTGGAGAAAGCTCCGAAAAGGATATTCAAGTGCAATGGCTGGAATGACTGCCAATGCACCTAACACAAAGACCTTTACCAGCGCAAACAGCGGCTCGCGATCAAAGCGGTCCTGCCGGTGGAAATACCAAATCCAGAAGATTCCCGGTAGAAACGCGGCCAACAGAACAGACGGCACTGGCCTCACTCCTGTCTAGTCACTCCTGGTCGTCCTCGTGCTTTTCCAGCACGACCCGCTCGCCGCTGTCCCAAAAGATGGCCTGCTCGATCTGGCAGACACCGCAGATGTAGATATCAGCGTAACCACCGTATTCATCGGGGTCAATGCCATCCATAGGCTGGTTGCACAGGGGACAGTGGACCATGGTTAACCCCCTTTCCATTATGTTTCTAGACTGTACTGGCGGAGGGTGTTTTATAGCTGGAAAAGATCTTGCAGGACATTTCGGCGGTTCGGTGTAGTATTTACACTAGAACCAAAGCACGGCAAGGAGGAGATGGAACAATGAGCATTGGCGAGATCCTACGGAGCGGTGATTGGAAGAGTGAAAAGCATGTTCCTGTAATCCAAGCCCCAGACAAGGTAAAAGCCGGAGAAAGGTTCACCGTAAACGTATCAGTAGGTGAAGACATTCCTCATCCCAACACAACTGAGCATCATATTCGCTGGATTAAGCTGCTGTTCCAGCCTGAGGATGGGTTCACCTATGAAGTAGCAGACTGGCAGTTCACTGCCCACGGAGAAAGCGTGAAAGGTGCAAACGCGGGGCCTGTCATCACTGAGCCATTTGCCGCGGTACAGGTGATACTGAAGGAATCAGGCACGCTGCTGGCCCTGAGTTACTGCAACATCCACGGACTGTGGGAGAGCGCACGCGAGATCGGAGTGGAGCAATAGCTATCAAGCTTGGGGAGCGGACTTGAGTTCCGCTCCCTTCTACCTGCTGGCAATTGCTCGAATTTCGCGCAGAAGGTTGGCGGTTCCGTCTCCCAAGCCGGATTTTTCCATGGCTTGAACGTACTTCTCGCGATTCGCCTGTAGTTCAGCCAGAGCTGACAAGAGGGCTGCCTCAGTAAGATCCTTCTCCTCAATCACCATGCTGAATCCTTGCTGGGCGAAGGATTGGGCGTTGAGGATCTGATCGCCTCGGCTGGCTTGGCGGGATAACGGAACTAGCACGTTAGGCTTGCGCAAGCTGCAGAGTTCAAATATGGAGTTGGCCCCAGCTCGAGATACAACGTAATCGGCTGCGGCAAACAGGTGCGGCAGCTCTGCCGTGGCATATTCAAACTGACAGTAATGCTTGTAAGTAAGACTGGGATCGACGTTACCCCTGCCGCACAAGTGAATCACTTGGTATGTGCGAGTCAGCTGAGGTAAGGCCTTGCGGACTGCCTCATTCAGCACCTGCGACCCGAGGCTTCCTCCCATCACCAAGACGGTCGGGCGGGAAGGGGTAAACCCACACAATCTCAAGCCCTCTTCCCGAGAACCCTGGTGGAGTTCATCCCGAATAGGCGTACCAGTTACCACCGCCTTGTCGCGGGGTACATAGACAAGGGTTTCGGGAAAGGTCAAGCAGATTCTCTGCGCAAAGCGCAGACTGATGCGGTTAGCAAGACCGGGGGAATAATCGGATTCGTGGAGAAGCACTGGAATGCCCAGCATCCGCCCGGCCACGGCCACTGGGACAGTTACAAATCCACCTTTGCTAAAAATCGCGGCGGGGCGTATTCTTCGTAGGATGCGCCACGCTTGGAGAGTACCCCACATAACGCGCAGGGGATCTGTGAAATTCCGCCAGTGGAAGTAGCGGCGAAGCTTCCCCGCGGAGATGGGGTAATAGGGAATTCGCGCTGGTATCAGCTCGCGTTCAATGCCGTCTGCTGTGCCAATGTAGTATAGGTCATAGCCTTCCGCCTCGAGATGGGGAATCAAAGCTAAATGGGGTGTTACATGGCCAGCGGTGCCGCCCCCAGTTAACACAAGTCGTTTCATTCTGATACCTCCCGGAACTCCCAAATTCACCTGAAATGGAGAATGACGCTATGCATCCAATCGCTTTTTCCATCGGCTCCATCGACATTTACTGGTACGGAATCTTGATGGCCTGCGCGTTCGCTTCTGGCTATTACATCGCCCACTACTTCGCTAAGATCCACGACGTTTCGGCGCAGGCTGTGGACACGCTTTTCTTCTCTAGTGCAGTTGCCGCCATCGTGGGGGGACGCCTGGGAGTAGTGGTCGCGAACCTCGATTATTACCTGGCAAATCCTCAGGACATCCTAGCTCGCGCCGGAATGGCCTCTCACGGTTCCTTGGCATTAGTGATGCTGCTCGGGGTCTTAACCGTGCGCAAGCTGAAGTTATCTTATTGGCGGATCGCGGACATTGGTGCACCCATCATTCCTGCTGCCCACGTCTTTGTTCGGCTGGGTAACTTTCTCAACGGGGAGCTGTACGGTCCGCCGACAGATCTTCCCTGGGGCATCCAGTTCCCCCATCTCCCAGGGCCCGTCCATCCCACCCAGCTCTATGAAGTGGCAGCGTCGCTTGTGATACTGCCGCTCGCCTGGCGGTGGGCAAAGCAGCCCCGTTACCCAGGCTACGCATTCTTGCGGGTCTTGCTCCTGCAGTCGTTGGTCCGCTTCTTTCTAGATTTTATTCGCCAGCACAGTGAACTCATTGGGCCGTTCGTGCTCAGCCAGATCATCGCACTTGCTATTTGCCTAGTGGCGCTTCCCGCCTTGTTCATCTTGGAGCAGCGGCACCGCTAAGCGCTCAACAAGCTCTGCAGCAATGAATGGGGCAAAGGGGCCCACAAGCCCAGCCAGCTCAACTATGGTGGCAGGTGAGGCACACTTGAGCTTGTTCACAAAACCCATGAGAGCTGCAAGGGCAGTGTGCGGCCTTTGGTCGGCTAAGCGCTGCTCAACCTGGGCATGCAGCTCACTGATGGCCTGCGGCATATCTGCCGCTGCCGCTTCAGACATGTGAGCAAGGCGCCACAAACGCTGCACAAAGCGAAACGCGGCGCCGAGGATATCGGGCTGAAACGCTGTGTCCTTCCCCAGAGGGCCTTGATACAAGAGGGCAATTCTTAGTGCATCGGCGCCGAAGTCGGGCAGGAGTTTACCCGCCGAAAGGCCGTCGGTCCGCAGCAGACGCCCGCACACCAAGGACTGGCTGCAGGACAAACTGCGCGTAAGGTGGGAGAAATCTCGCACTTGCACGCACAGCCGCGGTGGTTGATGTAGGTCAGATATCAGGCAGCCAAGCTGCTGTGCTTCCGCTCTGCCGGCATTGGAAACCTCTCCCCAGATTCCCAGACCACTGCGGTCTTGACAGTCCGGTGCCGCGCGGCGATAGAGATCCGCCAGGACGAGCAGGCGGGCGTTCTCTAGGCCCAGCCCGTTGGTGGTCTCAGGTACAAACGCGGCTGCGTAGAACGGTCCTTGGGGGTTTTGCCGGTGTTGCTCCCATTTCTGTAAGCGAGCACGTTCACTTGCACGATGGTTGTACCGCTGCATATTCTGGCCTCCTACTGCAGGGGAATGAGGATGGGCTCACCGCTTCCCATACCGATGGGGATGGCATGCATCTGCCCGTGGGCTCCAAAATACCACGTAGGCACCTGCCCTATGAAAATCTCGTCGAGAATAGGCACCTGGGTGGAAACGAGAATCTCAGCAGACCTGAGCGGCACCGCTACCCTCATCGTAACCTGGATATCTAAGGCGATTCGGTGCCATGTTTGATTGATTCCGGCGCTGGTAAAGCTGGCAACAGGCGTGGTGGTGAGCCCACCTACGGGGATCATCCGCACTGGAATTCCTGGGCCCCACGAGGCAAGGAAGTCAAGACCCGTCAGCTGACCTAAAGGAATCGGGAAGATCTCTTCACCCAAGTTGTTCAAAGTCTGCAGAATCTTGTGTGTAGCCAGGCTGGAAACTCGGTTTACCTCGCCCATGTCGTATTGAATGGCTTGGATATTCCCAGACCCATCCCTGAGTACCGTGGCGAGCTCCACCGCGCTGAGGGATGTGGCCATCATCTCTTCCACAGCCACGTTGATGGCCCGGGTGGCAATGCTTATAGCCCTAGTTTCAGCCCATGTATAGAGTACCGGCGCCAGCCGGTGTTCCACAGCCATAAGCGACACGGTCCCCAGCAGCAGCATGACGAGGGCAATCAGACCAAGAAGTCTTGCCCAGCTGCGAGATGGCCACTGCGAACTACCGGACCATCGCCAGTTTACCACAAGCTTCTACCTCCCTCAAGGAGTACTCGGCTTCCCACTTACCCAAATAGCCGAGGGCTGTAATGCGACTATTATGGTATAATAACTAGTGAACTGTTCCATGGGGGTGCCGGCATGGCAAAGAGCAAATCTAAACGAATCTGGCTATACATCGCAGTAATCTTCGGTTCCATTTTTGTCGGTGGCGCCGCGGGCTTTCTCACCGCGTATCTCAGCAGTGCTCCAACGCTGGATCAGGTGAACATTGTTCAAGACTTTACTACCTACATATACGACATAAACGGGAGGGTCATTACTGACCTGTACCGCGAAAACCGTATCCCTACTGATATCACGAAGCTGCCGGATCACGTGAAAAATGCAGTGATCGCCATTGAGGATGCCCAGTTCTACAACCATCACGGCATAAACTTCATTGCTTTCGGGCGGGCGATCTTAGTCAACTTGCGTACCTGGGACTTTACACAGGGTGGTGGGACTATCACCATGCAGCTGGCCCGGAATGTATTCCTCACGCAGAAAAAGACCGTCATGCGCAAGTTGGAGGAATTCCTCTGGGCAGTGCAGATCGAGCGGAAATACTCGAAAGACGAGATCCTCGAAGCGTATCTGGACGTGTTTTATTTGAACCACGGGGCATACGGTATCGAAGCAGGGTCACGCCTATTTTTCGGTAAAGAAGCCAAGGACCTAACGCTGAGTGAAGCAGCCCTCATTGCGGGGGTAATACGCTGGCCCAGCCGTTACTCCCCATTTGTCAATCCAGATGTTGCCCGTGACCGCCGCAATTTTGTGCTGGAGCGCATGTACATTGAGGGCTTCATCACCGAAGAAGAAGCAAGGCAAGCTCAGGCAGAGCCGTTGGGTGTGATCGACCGCAATCAGCGGCAGGTTAAAGCTAAGTACTTCGTTGATTACGTGCTGCAAGATGTGATCGAACGCTATGGGGAAGCGGCAGTGTTTGGGGGCGGCCTGCGCATCTACACAACCCTCGATCTGAATATGCAGGAAGCTGCAGAAAAGGCCCTGCTAAATGGGCTGCCGGTGAATAAGCAGACTGTCGGCTCTGGCTTAACGCAGCCTCAAGGAGCACTGATTGCCATTGATCCCCGCAACGGTCACATCAAGGCCATGGTGGGCGGCCGCGGTGAGGACAGCTTTAACCGCGCTACACAAGCTCTGCGATCACCGGGGTCGGCTATCAAGATTCTCCCCTACACTGCAGCGATCGACAAGGGAATCATTACACCTGCCTACGTTTATATGGACGAACCGACTCAGTTTACGCTAGTGGGCGGGCAGGTGTGGGAGCCCCAGAACTACTACGGCGACTACAGCGGACCGGTCACAGTGCGGGAAGCCCTGGAGCGTTCCTTAAACATCGTAGCGGCCAAAGTGGTGCAAGACGTGAGCCCAGAAACGGTGATTGAATACGGCAAGAAGATGGGGATTACGACATTCGTGGAGCAGGGACGCGCCAATGACGTGGGACTCGCCCCCCTGGCTCTGGGCGGCATGACTCAGGGGGTCTCGCCGCTTCAGCTGGCCAGCGCGTATGGAGTATTGGCCAATCAAGGTATACGGGTAGAACCCCTGGCTATCTTGAAGATCACCGACGCCTACGGCAACGTCTTAGAGGAAAACCGACCGCGGCAGGAAGTAGTCCTGAGCGAACAGACCAGCTACATCATGACCGACATGCTGCGGGGAGCGATTGAGCGGGGAACCGGCCAGAGCGCGAAGATCGGCCGCCCAGCCGCTGGAAAAACTGGGACTGCCCAAGATTACCGGGATGCCTGGTTTGTGGGCTACACTCCCGAGCTGGTTGCGGCAGTGTGGTTTGGCGAAGATACACCTCGGCAGATGGTGTACGAAGGGGTGCGCTACGGCTCCTGGAACGCTGCAGCCCTGTGGAAAGAGTTTATGCAGGAAGCAACCAAGAATATCCCCGTTTCTGATTTTCCGAAGCCAAGCGACGGCATTGTGGAAGGCGTCCTGATCGACATCCGCACTGGACTGCTGGTACCAGAGGACTGCAGCCTGCCCAAGGATGAGATCCGCTCGGAGATCTTCATTCAAGGCACAGAACCTACGGAGTACACCCCCCGCTGCCAGCCGCAGCAATCCTGGTGGCGCTCTCTATTGAGCCGCTAATACATTGGGCGCATCCCGATCGGGATGCGCCTTTGTTATCTGTGGTTAAGGAGAACCATCAAGTTCAACAATGCTCACGCCGCTGCCCCCTTCGTTGGGGGCGCCGTCATGGACGTGCTTCACTAAAGGATGCGACTTGAGGTAGTCCTGCACCGCCGCCCGCAGTGCACCCGTGCCCTTGCCGTGAATAATCCTCACCCTTGCCAGAGACGAGAGGACCGCATCGTCTAGGTACTTGTCCACCGCCTCCAGCCCTTCTTCCACCGTCTTGCCGCGAATGTCTAGTTCGCTGCTTATGGTACTGCTTTTGGACAGCCTGCCTGACCCGGCGGTAGTCGCGCGGCGAATCACCTTCGCTGATTCTTGCTCTACCCGTTCCAAGTCATGCACGGGCACTGTAATCTTCATGATCCCAGCTTGGACCAGCACCTCCCCGCTGCTCCCCGGGGGTTCCAGCACGTAGCCTAACTGCCGAAGGCTCCTGATCCGCACCTGCTCCCCGCGTCTGAGGCCTGCCGGACCGGTTTTAGCCGCAGGCTTTGTCCGCTGCGCGGCCAGTTCCTGCTGCTTACCGGCGATCTGCTCCCGCGCCTGCTTTACCGCTTCCTCCGCCTCGGCCTTACCTAGCCGCCGAATCTCACCCAGCAGGCGATCCAGTTCGGCCCGGGCATTGGCCAGCAATCTCTCCTGTTCTGCTCGGGCGGAAGCGAGGATCTCTTCCTTCTCTCTCTGCAAAACGCGCAAACGCTCAGCGTATTCATTGTGCAGACGCTCGTACTCCCGCCGCAGCTCTTCCGCCTCTCGCCTAGCCTCCGCTGCCTGCCGGCGGTCCATCTCGATCTCACCGATGAGGTCTTCTGTACGCACGTGTTCTGCTCCCAACAAACTCTGGGCCTCTTCAACCAAAGAAGCATCTAGGCCAAGTCGGCGGGCAATCACAAACGCATTGCTTCGACCCGGAACTCCGATAGCCAACTTATATGTGGGTCGCAGCGTTTCCGCATCAAACTCAACACTGGCGTTTTCCACATCAGGGTTGGCGTAGGCGTAGTTCTTCAATTCCGAGTAATGGGTGGTGGCAATTGTCCGCACGCCTCTCACCCGCAGATGCTCAAGGATGACTGCCGCCAAGGCTGCACCCTCAGCCGGATCTGTACCTGCACCTAGTTCGTCTAAGAGCACCAGGGAATCCCGTGTTACAGAGTGCAAGATCCCGACAATGTTGGTCATATGTGACGAAAAAGTGCTGAGACTCTGCTCAATACTCTGTTCATCCCCAATGTCCGCGAATATACCCTCAAAGACCGGCAGGTGCGAACCATCCTGAGCTGGAATATGCAGGCCGGCCTGAGCCATGGCGCACAGCAGACCTACTGTTTTCAGAGTAACTGTCTTGCCTCCCGTATTGGGCCCGGTGATCACCAAAACGTGAAACTCATCACCCAGCCAAACATCAATGGGTACCACTTCGCCAGTCAGCAGCGGATGGCGTGCCTGCTTGAGGTGAATAAAACCGCGATCATTCAGGCGCGGTTCGGTACCGTTCTGAGCGCGGCTGTACTTGGCTCGAGCAAAGATGGCATCCAGCCGCGCCGTGGTATCGAGAGTGAGGCTGAGATGGTCCGCGTGGTTAGCGACTGCCTCCGACAGCTGGCGCAGAATCCGCTCAGTCTCAGCCTGTTCCGCCTGCTCAGCAAGGCGCAGTTCGTTGTTGAGTTCCACGGCGAAAGCTGGTTCCATGAACACCGTGGCGCCGCTTGCCGATTGGTCGTGCACAATGCCCTGGAACTGGCTGCGATACTCACTGCGCACAGGAACTACGTAGCGTCCTCCCCGGATCGTGACAATCGGGTCCTGCAGCATCTTTTGGGCGGCAGGAGAATGGATCAGAGCATCCAGTCTGTCGCGAATCCGGTTCGCCAGAGTGCGCTGCTTTTGGCGAATGCGGGCCAGCTCTGGAGAAGCGTTGTCTCGCACCATACCCTCTTCATCAAGACAGCGCGTAATCTCGGCAGCAAGACTTGGCAGGGGAACTAGCCCGCGACTGATTTCCGCCAGGCCCGGGCCGGCAGCTTTCATGTATCTGCTCAACCTTTCCGCGCAGTACAGCAGCCCGTAGACAGCCAAAAGCTGCCCTGTGTCAAGGACTCCGCCCCGTTTGGCGCGCTCCAGGGCGGTCGCCACATCGCTCGCGCCACCCATTGGCGGATCTCCAGACTTCCACAATAAAGCTACAGCCTCACTAGTGAGGGCCAATTGCTCCCGCACTGTACCGTAATCCGTAGAGGGTTCTAAGCTTTCCACCAGCGCTTTACCTAGAGAAAAGCTGGCGCGCTCAGCCACCTGAGACCGGATCTTTGGCCACTCTAGAACCCTCAGGCTCCTTTCGTTCATGGGACCTCCTCCATGATCAGTTCATCAGCTGAAAGTATTCCACGATGCCGTAAAAAATGCCCCGGGCTGCCTCCAAACGATACCACCGCTGGCTCAAGAGGTCTGCCTCCCTGGCGTTACTCAAAAAGCCAATCTCTACCAAAGCCGCAGGCATGGAGGAGTTGCGCAGCACGTAATAGTCGCCATGCCTGACTCCCCTATCCACAGTCCCAAGCTGAGATACTAGGCCGCGCTGCACCGCCTCGGCCAGCGCCCAATCCTGACTCTTATAGTAGTAGGTGGTGCTTCCCGAGACACCTGCGTTGTCGCTCCAGTCGTTGTGCAGCGAAACAAAAATGTGAGCACTAGACCGATTGGCAAGGGCTGTTCTGGATGCGAGTTGACCGTTCTCCTGACCTGCATACGCAGTACCATCCGCTGGACTGTGGCTAGACTGGCGAGTCATAATCACTTTGGCTCCAGCTCCCTCCAGAAGAGCCTTCAGCTCCCAAGCAACAGCCAGCACATTGTCGGCCTCAGTGGTCCTGCCCACGCCAATCGTTCCAGGATCACTACCCCCATGTCCAGGGTCGATCACCACAGTGCGGCCCTGCAGAGTGCGCGCCGAAATTCGCGCCGGCCGCACCACCTGAGTAGTCCCTGGTCGGCTCTGGGCAGGCCCAGCACCCAAGAATCCAGAAAGGAAAAACATAATGAACATCAACAGTGTAGCCCAGATGCTGGACTGGAAACGATAGTACTTCACCAATGTTCCCCCTTACCATGGACTATTCCTGATAAGGGGGAACATCCCTTTAAGCAAGTTCAGCCGCTTGCGGTGCTTCTATCCAGCGCTGCCAAGAAACAGCCATTCCGGCTTGCTCCAGTCAGGCGGCCAGTGCTCTTCCAACCGTTCTTGGACAAATGGAATCAAGACACGAACTTCCTGTACTACCGCGGATTCGTTCAAGACAGAGTTTAAGACTGGCGGCATACTGAGGTTAGACAAGACCGCGACTGCCACTACGAGAACCAAACCAACCTTAAACACGCCAAAGGCTGCCCCACCCACATGATCAAGGATCGCAAAAGGGGTAAGACGGACTGCCCTTGACCAGATGTAGCCCAGCACGGCCGCGGCGAGGCTGATGCCCACGATAATCGCCACGAAAGCGATGGCCTGTGCCTGCCAAAGCTCCAGCGGGTAGAGGTCAATTAGATAGACAGACATCTCTTGATGGCTTTGATAGGCAACAGCCACGGCCAAGACTGCGCCCACTATGCTGAACACTTCCCTTATCAACCCCCGCCGAAAACCTCTAAACAGCGCCAGGGCTACAATGATCATGATGACGATGTCTAGCCACCTTGCCATGGGAAACCGCACCACCTCAGGTCTAATTGGCCTCCTCCACCAGCTTCAAGAGTTCAGTATATTCTACCCGCAGCCGTTCCAACTCATCAGCGATGTTTAGGGCAGCTAGGATCGCAGCCTTGTGCCTGGGAAGAGTTGGATTGCTCTGGTGAATCTTCCAGAGGTGTGTATCGACATATTGTGCCAGCTTCTGAATATACTCTGCCGGTGCATCTCCCTTGATGAGATGGTCTTCACCGAGTATCCGGACGCGTACCGACACACACATCCCCTCCAATCCAGCTTCTCGTTCTACTTTCGCCCCAAACACCTAATCTCCTTCTCCTACCTTATTTCGGCGCCAAAACGCTCCCGCAGACTCGCAATGATCCTTTCCATTATTTCATTCACTTCTGCTTCTTTCAAGGTACGGTTAGCCTGGAACTGCAGGGAGAAAGCGACGCTCTTCTTACCTTCTGGCACCTGTTTCCCTTGATATACATCGAATACGGCAGCTTCCTGCAGAAGCTCTCCGCCCTGGTGCTTGATGGCTTCTAGTATATCAGCTGCTGGCCGCTCCCTGTCTACCAAGATGGCTAGGTCTCGATCGATCCTCGGATAACGCGAGATCTCCCTATAGCTCGCCAGCCCCGTATCATGTTCGAGGAGCACCTCCAGATCCACCTCCGCAGCGTACACTCGGCCGCTGATCCGGAAATTGCGGGCAACGTTCGGATGGATCTCACCATAGACAGCAGCGCGCCTGCCCCCTGAACTAACCTCTCCTTGACGGAAGGGATGGAACGTAGGACTCTGTCCCTTAGTCCAAACGAGATCCTCCCCAACCAAGAGACTCTCCAAGATTCCCTTGACATCGTAGAAATCGTATTCCGCACTGGGTACGGCCCAATTCCTGTCGTGGCGCTGGCCATAGAGGACAATCCCGAGACGGCGGGGCTCCCTGGGCTGTGCCAGTAGATCGCCGCTTTCAGGTAGGTACACAGCTCCAATCTCAAACAGCGCCACCCTGCTTTGCTGACGGCCGCTGTTGGTGCTCACGGCCGTAAGCAGTCCGGGCAGAAGGCTCGTACGCATGCAGGCTAGCTCCTCAGAGATGGGATTCGCGATCCGCATCATCTCCACTGGTGTATCAACCTGCAAACGGGCATTGCTGTCAGGGGAAATAAATGAATACGTCAATGCTTCCTGGATCCCAAACCCAACCAACTTGGCCCTGAGCTTATCAGCAAGCTGCTCAGCGCGGCTTTGCCCGCCTACCATCGTTACTCCGAACGGCACCGTTGTGGGGATCTTGTCGTAACCCCAGATACGCGCCACTTCCTCCACTAGGTCCGCTTCCAGTTCAATATCCCGCCGATGCGAAGGCACCGTCACAAACCACGCATTTTCTCCCTTGTGGATCGTGAAATCCAGTGCTGAGAATATCTTCTCCATTTCACTCTCAGGTATTTCTGTTCCCAGCAGGCGATACGCCCTGGCGGGTTGGAACGGGATCACCTTGGGGGTGCGGTTAGCGGCATCGACATCCAAGACTCCCTCCAACACCTCCGCCTCAGCATACTTCGCCATAAGATGTGCCGCTCTCTGAGCCGCCGTCAAGGTTCCTGTTGGATCGATCCCTTTCTCGAAACGTGCAGCAGATTCAGAAGCGATTCCCAATCTCTTGCTTGTGCGGCGGACGGAAACGGGGTTGAAATTAGCTGACTCCAGGACTATAGTCTTGGTCGCATCTGTCACTTCGGAGTTGCTGCCACCCATGACGCCCGCGATGCACACCGGTCCCGCTCCATCACAGATCATGAGCATCTCTTCACTTAGTTCGCGCTCTTGTCCATCGAGAGTGACCAGCCGTTCACCTGAACGAGCCAGTCTAACCTCAATCCTGCCTTCAGCTAGTTTGGCGTAGTCAAAGGCATGCAGTGGCTGGCCCAGTTCCAGCATGACATAGTTTGTAATGTCCACAACATTGTTGATAGGCCGCATTCCAGCGGCGCGCAGCCGCGCGTGCATCCACAGAGGAGATTGCCCAACTTTCACCCGTTGGACCATCAAGGCGGTATACCGCGGGCAGTACTTGGTGTCTAGAACCTCGACGCGCAAGTGGTCTGCTGCTCTTGCTGGGATGGCGGCATAGTCGAGGTCAGGATAGCGCAGCTTTCCTCCAGTAAGGGCTGCTACTTCCCTGGCAATGCCCAGCATACTCATGCAGTCTGGCCGGTTGGCATAGATGGAAATATCAAGTACCACATCATCTAGGAACAGGGCTTTCGCAAGGTCGCGGCCAACTTCCGCCTCCTCCGGCAGAACGAGAATGCCGCTCTCATCCTCACCAATTCCCAGCTCCTTCTCTGAGCAGATCATCCCGTGGGACACGACACCTCGAATCTCCCGGGATTCAATTGTGAAACCACCGGGCAGGACGGCGCCAGGCAGCGCCACGGCCACTATCTGTCCGGCCGCTGTGTTTGGCGCACCGCAGACGATCTGCAGAGCTTCGCCGTCGCCCACATCTACGTTGCAGACGTACAGCTCCTCTCCATTGGGGTGCGGAGCTGCATGAAGGATGCGTCCCACACGCACATTGTCCAACCCTGGATTTAGATAAGTGATCCCCTCGACTTCAAGTCCGGCCATGGTCAACCGGTCCGCTAGTTCCTCCGGCGCCCAGGGGATATCCACGTAGTCCCTCAGCCAATTCAGACTAACTAGCATGGCACAACCTCCTACATTCCAAATTGCTTCAAGAAGCGCACGTCGTTTTCAAAGAGCAGGCGAATGTCGTTGATGCCGTAGCGGAGCATCGCGATACGCTCCACTCCCATGCCGAACGCGAAACCACTCACCACGTCGGGGTCATAGTTCACGCCCCTCAGTACCCGGGGATCGACCATCCCGCAGCCCAGGATCTCCAGCCAGCCTGTATCTTTACACACGCGGCAGCCGGATCCCCCACAAATTATGCACGAGACGTCCACTTCTGCACTAGGTTCCGTGAAGGGGAAGTAGCTCGGCCGAAACCTCACTTTCGCCTCTGGACCAAACATGCGCTCGATAAACAACTGCAGGGTGCCCTTCAGATCGGCGAAGGTGATACCCTCGTCCACCACTAGGCCCTCAATCTGGTGAAACATAGGCGAATGGGTGACATCCGCATCGGCCCTGTACACCTTCCCGGGAGCGATGATCCGGATAGGAGGCTGTCTCTGCTCCATAGTATGGATCTGCACGGACGACGTTTGACTGCGCAGAAGGAGCTTTTCTGAGAAGAAAAACGTGTCCTGGGTATCACGCGCCGGATGATCGGGGGGAATGTTGAGGGCCTCGAAATTGTAATAATCCCACTCCACCTCAGGACCTTCCACTACTTCATAGCCCATACCGGTAAAGATCTCTTTCGCTTCATTAATTACGAGGGTGATCGGATGGAGCGTCCCCCGCATGGGTCTCCGCCCGGGCAGCGTCCAATCCAGCGCTTCGGCCTTGAGGCGCTGTTCCTCTTCGAGCTGGAAGAGCTCCTGCTCCCGCTTCGCCCAAATCCCCTCCAATTCGTCCCGGACTTCGTTTACTAAACGGCCAAATACGGGCCGTTCCTCCGGGGGAAGCTGACCCATGCTCCTCAGCAGCTTAGTCAGCTCCCCTTTCTTCCCCAGATACCGCACTTTGGCATTTGTTAGTTCTTGCAAAGTTGCTGCCTGCTGAGCGCTTTCCACCGCTGCTTGGCGAATCTGAGCTATCTGTTCTTGCACAATCATCCCTCCATGTCGTTACAAAATAAGAAAGCCCCCTGCATCCCAATTGATTAGGGACGCAAGGAGCACGCGGTACCACCCTAGTTGGCTCGTGTAGAGCCCACTCGAACCCGATAACGGTGGGGCCGGCAAGGCCTACTAACAGTTCAGCCCGCAGCTTCGGAGTGAATTCCACCCGCTTGTCACCGGAAAGAACTCTCAGTCGGTGATTCTTTCTTCCTGTCGGCTTCCGCGAATGTACTACTCTCCATCATCGCATTTATCTTGTCTCAACTTCTCAGTTAAGCCACGCTAGTGAAGCGTACGGTTGGTTAGCTCCAGCAGCTGCCTGTACAGCAGGTACGCGTTAATGGAACCGGTGGTTGCGAAAATCCGCCAAACTACCTTCGGAGTGAGACTCATACACTAACCCCCCGTGCTTCCCGTAATGTTGTGGCTATTATACCATACCGGTCACAGCCTTACAACCGTGCTGTCCAGGAATCTTCCTCCTAGCCATATCGGTGCTGCCGGGCAACTTCGTAGAGCAGAATCCCAGCCGCCACGGAAGCGTTGAGGCTCTCCATAGGGCCAAACAGAGGAATCTTAACTCTCACATGAGCCTTCTCCCGCAGTCTAGCGCTGGGCCCGTGCGCTTCGTTTCCGATCACCAGGGCGACATTGGGCGCAAAGCGAACAGCGAAGTAATCCTGGCTATCCACCAGATCTGCAACCACGAGCTGAAACACGGCCGCTTCTGCCATGCCGGCAATCTCTTCGACGCCCATCTCCCAGTGGGGCAGCTTAAGTACGGCTCCCATGCTTGCTCGCACCACTTTGCTGTTATACGGGTCTGCACAGCCCGGGGTCAATACTAGTCCTGCGGCACCTGCCGCTAAAGCTGTACGGAACAGTGTACCGAGATTCCCAGGGTCCTGCAGTTCATCAGCGACCGCAATCAGGCCGGTCGGAGCAAAGTCCCAGGCGGGTTTATTCACCACTGCCACCACTCCCTGTGGAGTGACGGTGTCACTCATTTCCGCCAGCACCTGCTCGCTGCATTCCACAATTGGAATGCCTCTGGCGCGAGCAGCAGTCAGCAGTTCTTCCCCTCGAACAGTATCGAGCAGCTTAGCTGTATAGTACAGCACCTCAACCGCTGCACAGCCCACAGCTTCTTCTGTGAGGCGCACCCCTTCCACCAGGAACTGGCCCCACTTCTCGCGCCCGCTGCGCCGCAGAAGAGCTTTGGCCTTCTTGATTTGGGAGTTTGCTTTGCTGGTAATCAATGGGGTTCCCACTCCCAGCTTACGAAAGATAGCAAAACGCCGGGAGTCCAGGTCCCCCGGCCGCATCAGCAAGCTTATTGTTTGGCAATAGCCACGAGTTCGGCGAATGCCTTGGCATCGTTCACTGCCAAGTCAGCCAGCATCTTCCGGTTAATGTCAACTCCGTTCTTCTTCAGCCCAGCGATAAACCTGCTGTAAGATAATCCATTCAGACGGGCTGCTGCATTAATCCGGGCAATCCACAGTTTGCGGAAGTCACGCTTACGTGCCTTTCTATCGCGATACGCATAGGTCAGTGACTTCATCACAGCCTGGTTTGCGATTCTATACTTTGTGCTCTTGGCTCCAAAGTAGCCTTTAGCTAACTTGATAATCTTCTTCCGCCGCCTGCGGGTTACGTATCCACCTTTGACTCTTGACATCGTAAACTCCTCCTAATTATCGCTCTACAAGTACGGCAGAAGCCGCTTTACCCGTTTAGCGTCCGCTTCACTGGTCACAACTGCATGCCGCAGCTGGCGCTTGCGCTTGGCCGATTTTTTCTCCAAAATATGACGCTTATACGAGTTGTTTTTCATAACCTTTCCGGAGCCGGTGATTTTGAACCGCTTTGCGGCACCGCGGTGCGTCTTCATTTTTGGCATAACAAATAGACCTCCTGATTCCTTGGACTGGTTGGTGCATGGTTACTCTTTAGTGCCGTCTGTTTTCGGAGCGAGAACCGCGATCATCTGTCTGCCTTCGAGTTTTGGCAGGCGTTCAACTGTTCCGATATCCTTAAGCAAATCGGTCAGCTGCGTCAGTTTGGTCTTGGCGAGGTCAGCGTGGACAATTTCGCGGCCGCGAAACCGCACCGAAACCTTGACCTTGTCACCAGCCTTGAGAAACCGCTCAGCAGCGCGTACTTTTACATCAAAGTCATGTTCATCAATCTTTGGACTCATCCGAACTTCCTTGATGGTGATGACTTTCTGTTTCTTCTTGGCAATCTTGTCTCGCTTACTTTGTTCGTATTTGTGTTTCCCATAGTCCATGATCCGACAGACCGGTGGATTTGCATTCGGTGCCACCTCCACCAGATCCAACTGATGCTCACCTGCCAACCGCAGTGCATCTCGGATGCTCATAATGCCTAACTGCTCCCCGTTGGCATCAATGACCCGAACCTCTCGGGCTCGGATTTCATTGTTCACTCTCGATTCCCTGCTAATGGTGTCACCCCTCCAAATTACAAAATAAAAAACGGACGGCCTCAGCCACCCGCTGCATCCACCAAAGATTGTCCCCATGCACGCATACATCTAGGAAACTCATTGGCAACCTTGTGAACACCCACGTTACAAGGTGAGAAGCGGTGGCTTCTACTTGACACGGCAAGTATATCATGAGTGTCCACTTCCGTCAAGCGAAAATTGTGCAGGGCTTCACCTGCTGGCCAAAATAGGAAGAAGGTGGTGCAGAGACTGTCCACACGTCAGCACCTCTGCAAATAGGTCACCTACCTCTCTTACCCGCTGAGGTACGGTCCGAATAGTGAACTCCTCCGGGTGAATCTTGGCCAGTTCTTCCCAAGTAACAGGTGTGGAAACCGTTGCCGCTGGAGTAGGCCGCGGGCTGTACACACCCACCAACGTCTTGCTAGGCGCATTCTGCAGGTAATCCACATATACTCCGCGGCGCAGCTTGATGCGGCGCTCCAACGTGACCATGTGAGGCACCGCTTTCTGAAGCATCAGTCCGATAGTTTTCGCTAACGCGGCAGTTACATCAAAGCCATAACCGGAGCGCAGGGGAACGTACACGTGAATACCTGTGGCTCCCGATGTTTTCGGGTAACCTTTCAGATCTAATTGTAACAGCACCTCGTGGCATCGTAAAGCGACTTCAACGGCCGCCTCGAATCCGAGCGGGGAGGTTGGATCCAGGTCAATCACAGCGTAGCTCGAAGACTCCGGTTCGCCAGCAAGGAACTCTGCTGGGTGAAACTCCACAACCCCTTGATTCCCCAACCACATTAGGGTGCTCAAGTCATTAACCAGCACATATCTAGTGCCATTCCAGTTATGTGTTTGGACCCAATCGGGAGCACCGGCTGGGCAGTTCTTCTGATAGAAGAAGGAACCTTCTACTCCCTCAGGATAGCGCGTCACAGTCATTGGCCGGCCCCGCCAGTGGGGCAGTAGAACTGAGGCCATCTCCGCCAGGTAGTGCAGGAGTTCGCCCTTGGTAACGCCAAGCCCTGACCACATAGGCTTGTCCAGATTGGTGAGGCGAACGAGCCTACCCTCAATTACCACCATCTGCATCACAAGATCTCCCTCCTGTAAACAGGCATTCACCGGGCTTCTTATCCCAGCGAAACCTGATAAACACGGGATGGCGGAGGCGGCGCTCCGGGGTGAACTGAAGGAACTCAATCTCCACCACGATCTGCGGCTTTAGCCATGCCACGTCGCGGTCTCTGGGAGCGTCAACGAACGGCGGACCGACAGCGGCTAGCTTCCCACTGGCGAACAGGAGAAACCGCAGATCTGTTTGTGACAGCCCACTTCCCACGCTCCCGCAGTATAGCAGCGCACCGCTCTGCGGACTGTACTGACCCACCAGCATGGAACGTATAGCGTTGTTGTATACTCGCAGCCCCCCAACCACAAAATCATCCCTCAGGACAACCCTAGTTTTGCGCCAAGCATCCGAACGCATCCCAGGCAGGTAGGGTGCATCGATCTGCTTGCTTACGATGCCTTCCAATCCCAATCGCTTGGCGGTGGCCAGCAGGCCAGCTGCAGACCCTGGAAATGTTGGCGACACAAACACCGGCCCAGCAGCGGAAAGCAGCGATGTGAGCTTGGTTCTCCTCTCAAGCCAGGGCAGTGGACAAATGTTCTCACCCGAGAAGTACAGCACGTCGAAAACCGCGTAGGCGAGGGTCCGACCTCGCCCAGAGCCCTGCAGAGCGGCAAATACTGGGAGGCCGTGCTCGCCCAAGACAAGCACTTCACCGTCAAGCGCCAGGGGCTGGCTGGGCAAACTGCTCAGCAAAGGGACCAGCTCCGGAAACCGGGCAGCAAGGCTGCGGCCATTGCGGCTTACCAGATCCACCTGTCCTTCCTCGATATAGGCTAGAACCCGATATCCATCCCACTTGATTTCATGCACAAAGCCTTCTTCCCGGTCCAGAGGTTTTGCCGATGCCAGCATAGGCGCGAGGCGGGGAATCACCGCTTCGCCCCTTCCGCTTCCGCTGCCCTGATGGAGGCCTCTAACGCAGCCATCAAATCTGCAACTGCCTGAGTGTCCTTGTCTGCAACGCTTACCACATGGGTGTCGCCGGCCATTTTCTCCTCAATCAGCGCCAGAATCCCGCGGCGGCGCTCATCGCTATAGTGTTCCGGCTGGAAGGGTTCCGTCAAACTGTTGATCAGGGTAACCGCCATGGCAAGCTCCTTTTCCACCGGTTCTCCGGTTGGGATCTGCAGACGGTGAAATGGCCGGATTTCGTCTGGGTAATACATGGTTTCCAAGGCTAGACCCATGTGATACACTCGCAGTGCTGCCAAGGCAGCCTTTGACCTGATGGTTATGGAAGCTATGCCAATCTTACCCGTCTCCTCCATGGCCTTTGTAAGGAGTCTGTACGCTTTTTCCCCAGTGTCCGCCGGTTCTAGAAAGTAGGTTCGGTCAAAGAACACGGGGTCAATCTCCTGCAGTTCTACAAATCGCAGAATATCGACAGTTCTCGACAGGGTGCCTTGGAACTGCTCCCATTCAGCATCAGTGATCACCACATACTGCCCCTTCTGCAGTTCATAGCCGCGCACGATCTCCTCCCTGTCGACTTCCCGCTGGCAGTTCGGACATATTTTGCGGTACCTGATGGGAGTATGGCAGGCAGCATGCAGCTGATTAAACCGTACGTCTTTGTCCTCAACAGCTGAATACATCCGCACAGGTATGTTCACAAGCCCGAAGCTGATGGAACCTTTCCACATTGCCCGCACAGCAGCTCCTCCTTCCCGGTCCCTACCTTTAGGCTTACCTGTCCTGCGCAGAATTTCCCCTTGCAAATTTCAGAAAAACTGGTATTCTAATTTAAGAGAACATTCTCAAGGCGCGGCTGCTTTGGATAACTTATCTTTGCAAGAAATGGAGAGAAGTGGATGTCTAGGTACACAGGACCAACATGGAAACTCAGCAGACGCTTGGGTTTCTCCCTGAGCGAAACGGGGAAAGAACTACGTAAGCGGCCCTATCCGCCAGGGCAGCATGGGCAAGGCCGCCGCAAGCTCAGCAACTACGGCCTGCAGCTTCAGGAAAAGCAAAAGCTGCGTTTTCTCTACGGCCTCAGCGAGCGGCAGTTTAAGAAGGTTTTCCAGGAAGCCGCTCGGATGCAGGGCATCACCGGTGAGAATTTCATGATTCTCTTGGAATCCCGCCTTGATAATCTCGTTTACAGACTAGGGTTTGCCAGGAGTAGAGCTGGAGCTCGCCAACTTGTCACACACGGGCATATTACCGTTAACGGCAAGAGAATCGACATTCCCAGCTACCGGGTAAAAGTGGGAGACAGAATCTCTTTGCGGGAAAAGAGCCGCAATCTCAAAGTCGTCCAAGAGGCTCTCGAGGTGCGGCCAAATGTGCCCGAGTACCTCTCCTATGATGAGCAGACCATGACCGGCGAATACGTACGTCTGCCACGGAGAGACGAGCTTAATCCGGATATTAGAGAATCCGAAATCGTTGAGTTCTACTCAAGATAAACCTGCAGGCGATGGAACACTCCATCGCCTGTTTTTTTGCACAAAAAAAAAGAGACGGACCTGCCGTCGGCCTGGTCGTCGATATAGATGGAGGCGGCACCCAGATTCGAACTGGGGAATGGAGCTTTTGCAGAGCTCTGCCTTACCACTTGGCTATGCCGCCTCAAGCATCTTAAATCTTACCATCTCAATCTCCCTGTGTCAAGACCCTAGCAGCACTTCGCCCCTGGGACCTGGGAGATTTTTCTAGCTGTCCAGTGCATATTAGACCCAAATCCGCCCATAATACGAATGAAGGGTGGCCCATGTCTAGCATCTGACTCGGCCGCAGACATCGGAAGCAAACGCAAGTTCAGTTGAGCACAACTGCAGCTGTGTGAATTTCGGGTCACCCATTCCGATGTTCGGTCGAGTCACCCGTCGAAGACACACCACAATTGGAACAGTGTTCCCAGATCTGCTAGACAGATTCCACAGCTGCATCGACTGAGCTGCGCATGAAGAGGAGCCGTGTCCGGCTCCTCTTGTCATGCTGGCTTGCAGATCTATCTATCTTTCGGCAGTACCAAGTTCAGGACAATGCCGGCCAAGGTGGCTAAGGCCATCCCCTGCAGCTGGAAGGAACCAACACCGATCTGGGCTCCGCCGATCCCTAGGACAAGGATCACTGAGGATATGACCAAGTTGCGCTTGTGGCTGTAATCAATTCCACTTTCCACCAGTGTACGAATACCTGATGCGGAAATGACGCCAAACAGCATAATGGATACACCGCCCATCACCGCTGTGGGAATGGTAGAGATTAGAGCGCCGAACTTGGGCATCAGCGAGAGAACAACGGCCATGATGGCTGCGGTCCGAATGACAGCCACGTCAAACACTTTCGTAATGGCCAAGACGCCGACATTCTCACCATAAGTGGTGTTGGGAGGACCGCCGAACAGCCCAGCCCAGCTGGTGGCCAAACCATCGCCAAGCAGAGTACGGTGCAGCCCAGGCTCGCGGTAGTAATCTCTGCCCACGATCTTACTCAAAACCAACACATCACCGAGGTGTTCCGTAATCGTGACGAGCGAAACGGGCAGAATTGCGGCAATCACTGACCAGTTGAACTTCGGAGCCATAAAGTGAGGCAGCCCAAACCATGCAGCTTCCCGAACTGCGCTGAAATCTACTACACCTTGGGTCAAGGCAAATAGGTAGCCAGCGATAATCCCGATCAGAATCGGGATAACGGCCAAGAACCCCTTGAAAAAGGCTGTTCCCGCAATCGTAACGATGATGGTGAATAGACTGATCCGTACTTCTGGCGACGCCAGAGAGCCCAGTCCACTGGACAGCCCAGCCATGTCCACGGCAGTGGGAGCTAGACCAAGGCCGATGACCATAATTACCGAACCAATCACAACTGGAGGCAGAAACCGGTCGATCCAATCCACTCCGATCTTGGAGATGATAAAACCCACAACCGCGTATAACAACCCCACAGCCACGCCGCCGCCCAGAGCGTAGGGCAGGCCGTGGCTTGCCGCGGCCGCGATGAACGGACTGATAAACGCGAAGGACGAGCCAAGGTAGGCGGGGACCTGCCCCTTCGTGATAATCTGGAAAAGGAGAGTTCCCGTCCCAGACGTAAACAGCGCCACTGCCGGATCCAGCCCCGTTAAGAGGGGAACCAGCACAGTGGCACCAAACATGGCAAACAAATGCTGAAAACCCAACGGAATACTAGCCAATAAACCAATCTTGCCGACTCTTGTTGTCCCTTTTGCTGCTGCAGCGTTCATTAGTAACTTCTCCTCCTTTAAGCCTCTCTGGACTTGATTAAAGGTTATTCCTTGATGACTACTCGCTCTTGTCCATCTGTTTCCATCAGCATCACAGCGATCACTTCTCGCCGTGAGGTGGGAACGTTCTTCCCCACATAGTCAGCGCGAATAGGCAGTTCGCGGTGGCCCCGATCAACGAAGACGGCCAGCTGAATCAACTGGGG
>JAAYMI010000090.1 GCA_012521465.1 Bacillota bacterium
GCGCTTGGAGGGGGACGTGCTCCCCAGCACCTGCCAGCCTTCGCCGGCTGACTTTGAGCGAAAGTACAGGGAGATTGCCGAGCCGGGCGACACCATTATTTCAGTGCACCTGAGCAGTCGCCTGAGCGGCACGTACCAATCGGCAGTGATCGCCTCTAACATGGTCGCGGAGGAAGGCATCAAGGTTGTAACGGTGGACACCAAATCTGCTTCCATCGGTATAGGCCTTGTCGCGGTAGCGGCGGCACAGGCTGTGAAGGAAGGGCTTTCCCTGGAAGGAATCCTCGAACGGGTGAACTATGCAGTTTCTGAAATGCATGTGTTCTTCGTGGTAGATACGCTTGAGTTTCTCAGGCGCAACGGCAGAATCGGGAATGCTGCCGCACTCGTGGGCACTCTGCTGAATATCAAACCTATCTTGACACTGCAGGATGGAGTAGTCACGCCCCTTGAGAAGATTCGGGGTAAAGCCAAGGCAGTCAAACGCATCCAGAAGCTCGCTGCCCAGGTTAAGGAGAAGTATCCCGGCAAAGAGCTTTCTGTTGGCCTAACCCACGCCATGGTGCCCGGTGAAGCCCAAGCACTAGCTGATGCCATCAAAAAAGATCTGGGTTTGACGAACGATATTATTACCGGCCTGATCGGCCCCACAATCGGCGTTCACGTAGGGAAGGGGACAATGGCGGTACTGATCCACCCCAAATTCTGATTAAGCTGCCCCTAGATGCTAGGGGCTGTTTTTTTGAGGTGAAAGCCATGGGAACACGCAAGTGGCTGGATAGTGAGGTTACAGTGCTGCCTGGTGTCGGTGAAAGCCGCCGCAAGCTCTTGACGAAGCTCGGCTTACGTACCGTGGGGGATGTCCTCTACAGTTTTCCCCGCACTTACAAAGATTTCACCCGGGTTTTGTCGCCAGCTCAGATCAGGGAAGAAGGAGAATACCTGATCAGCGGCGAGCTGGTTGACCTTACCGAAAGACCTGTTTCAGGCGGCCGCCGCATCGTCCAAGCCAGTTTGTACGGAGACGGCAGCTATGCGAGGCTCACCTGGTTCCTTGTACACCGCGGCAGGGGGTTCACCTACATCTATAACCGCCTGCAGAAAGCCCAGCGTTTGTGGGTATTCGGTCATGCCAAGCGGGCCCTCGTGGAATGGGAAATGAACTCACCGGAGTTCTTTCTGCGGCCACCGCAGTTAGGCCTAACGCCAGTGTATCCTTTAGTATCCGGCATAACCAACCGCATGCGGATCAGCTGGGCCGAGTTTGCCTTAAAGCACCTCGATGAGATCTATGAGTGCCTGCCCAGCCACCTAGCGGCCCGGTATGGAGACCGCCACCAAGCCTTAAGAGATATCCACTTCCCCTCGAGCTGGGAAGCACTGGATAAAGCCCGCACTCGCCTAGTCTTCGAAGAGTTCTTCCTATTTCACCTTGGTCTCCAGTTCGGTGCCGCGCAGAGGGACGGTTTTGCTCACCGACCCGATGGGCTCTTAGTGAAGCGTTTTCTCGGCGGTCTGCCTTTCCAGCTCACAACCGGTCAACTGAAGGCAATCGCCGATGTGCGCCGTGACATGGAAAGCACCACCCAAATGGCCCGACTCGTGCAGGGCGAAGTAGGATCGGGTAAAACTGTGGTGGCTCAGTACGCCGCGGTCAAGGCAGTGGAATCAGGTGGGCAGGTGGCCGTGATGGTGCCCACGGAGGTGCTGGCGAGGCAGATGGCAGACCGCTTCCGCCAGGCCTTTCAGCAGATCGGTATTGAGATCGAGCTTCTGGTCGGCAACCTCCCACGCAAGCGACGGGATGAGATACTCGACAGGCTGCGCTCTGGGACACTGCAGGTGGTCGTTGGAACGCACGCTCTGATCACGGATGACGTGAGCTTTAGGAATCTGACCCTAGCCATCGTTGACGAGCAGCACCGCTTCGGTGTCGAGCAGCGCCAAGCCCTCGGGCGCGACGCCGCTGCAGATATGCTGGTCATGAGCGCCACGCCCATTCCCCGTTCGCTCGCACTTACCTTGTACGGTGATTTGGATGTGAGCACCATTCGGGAACTGCCTGCGGGCCGTAAGCCAGTGGATACCCGGCTGATTCATCCCAGCCAGCGCGATCAGGTTTACACATTTGTCACCAGGCGAGTTAAGCAGGGGGAGCAAGCCTTTGTGGTGTTTCCCCTCGTGGAGGAGTCGGACAAGGTGGATCTAAAGGCAGCTGTGCAGGAAATGGAAAGGCTCAAAGCGGGGCCCCTCAAAAGCGTGCGGGTCGGCCTGGTCCACGGCCAGATGGGCAGAGAAAAGGATGAGATTCTCGAAGCATTCTACCGCCATGAACTTGATGTGCTGGTGGCCACCACTGTGATCGAGGTGGGGATGAACATTCCCCGGGCTACCGTGATGGTCATTGAAAACGCAGACCGTTTCGGCTTAGCCCAGCTGCACCAGCTGCGCGGCCGCGTCGGGAGAGGCGACAAGCAGGGCTACTGCTTTCTGATAGCTGATCTCAAGACAGAGACAGTCAGAACGCGCCTCAACGCCATCCGCCGCTCTAATGACGGTTTCCTAATCGCTGAGGCTGACCTCAAACTTAGGGGGCCCGGGGACCTCCTGGGTCTGCGCCAATCGGGCCAGCCCTTGTTTCTCATTGGCGACATCGTCGCTGACCAGGAACTGCTGCAGCTGGCCGCTGAGGAGGCCAGAGCACTGCTCCAGCAAGATCCCCACCTGGCTGAGTACCCCACCCTGCGAAGCGAACTAAATAGACAGCGGCCTGCTGTCTAGGCGGGCCGCTGTCTATGGGAGAGGAGAAACCGGAGGAAGACTGGGAGATACTAAATCCAGTCAGTTCCTGTGCCTTATGGGGAGGTCAATCTCTTCAGTTGCTAGTATGTGGCAGGTCTGCTAATGGTTATGCGCGAAAAACGCTGGTAATAAACACCAATTACTGAGGTGGTACCAATGCGCGTAATTGCCGGCAAGGCCAAAGGCACACGCCTGGGCAGTGTGCCCGGGAGTGGCACCCGTCCAACCCTGGACCGGGTTAAAGAAGCCCTGTTCAATATTCTGCAGACGCGTATCAGCGGTGCTGATTTTCTCGATCTTTTTGCAGGTAATGGAGGGATCGGTATTGAAGCCCTCAGCAGAGGTGCCAGGCAGGCAGTTTTGGTAGACTGCAGCCCAGCCTGTATCAGGATGATTCGGCAGAATCTCAGCGCGGCTGAGTTGGACGGCGCACAGGTTCTAGCCATGCCTGTCCACCGTGCCGTCGAGAAGCTGAGTAGAGCAGGAATCCAGTTCGACATAATCTTTCTTGATCCGCCGTATGGGCAAGGCCTAGTGGAGAAGACTTTGATACAACTATCCCGCACTGCGCTCTTGAGGCAGGGGGGAGTGGTGGTTGCAGAACATGGAGTCAAAGAGGAAATCAATCTGAGCACGTCGAAATTTGAGCGTAATCGCCAGGAGAAATACGGCGATACTGTGCTCGGCTTTTTTACTTTGCGAGAGGATGAGCACGATTGCGAATAAGCGTTTGTCCCGGGACATTTGATCCGGTCACCTATGGCCATGTGGATATTATTGAGCGGGCGAGCAAGCTGTTTGACCATGTCTATGTAGCTGTCATGCGGAATCCCGACAAGAAGCCGCTGTTTTCGGTAGCAGAGCGCGTTGCGATGCTGGACAACCAGCTCAGCCACTTGCCTAACGTGACCGTGGAATCTTTCGCAGGTCTTGCCGTGGAATATGCCCATAAGAAGGGTGCTATCGCCATCGTGCGGGGGCTGCGAGCCGTGACGGACTTCGAATTTGAGTTTAAACTGGCGGCAATGAACCGCAATCTAGCTGCTGATGTGGAGACAGTGTTTATGATGACCAGCAGCGAGTATTCGTTCATCAGTTCCTCGGCAATTAAGGAAGTTGCCAGCCTTGGTGGGGACGTGTCAAAGTGGGTGTCGCCGCCAGTTGCAGCACAGCTATACGAGAAATTTAGGGAAACGGACGGTGACCGCCATGAATCGGATTAGCCTTGTGGTTCTGCTGGAACAGCTGGAAGAACTTGTAGAGAAAGCCCCGGAAATTCCCCTCACCGGAAGGGTGCTGTTGGACGCCGATGAGCTCCTTGACCTCATCGACCAGATCCGCAGCTCGGTGCCGGAGGAGGTGCGGAGGGCTGAAGCTGTTTCGGTGGAGAAGGACAGGGTAATTGCCGAAGGGCAGCAGAAGGCGGAACGCATCGTGGCTCAGGCCGAAGAGTACGCCGCCAAGCTCATTCGCGAAAGTGAGATCCATCGTCAGGCAGAGCAAGAAGCGCGGCGCATCTTAGACGAAGCCGCGCACCGAGCAGAAGAGATTACCCGCGGGGCAGAAGACTACGCGGATCAAGTGCTCCGCAACCTGCAGGAGGCATTAGAAAAGACGCTGTCTGTGGTGGCAAAGGGCCGCGAGGAGCTTGCCGAAAGGTCTAGCGCTTCCACGAGATAAATACGGTACGCTTCCCCATCCGGGCCAGCGTACTCAAGGCCGCGCACCCAAGGCTGAGCCCAAGGGCCCATTTCGTGGAGACGGCAAGCCGCGCCGCAAAGCTCAGGCTTTCACCAAAGCTTGGCGCAAAGACCGGTATTGCGCCCGCAAGCCAGCTAGCAACTGCACTCGCCGGTCCCAGGAGCAGCCAGGTGAAGGCGGCAGAGGCAGCCCCGTGAACGAGGCGAGCCAAGACGTATGGTACCATGCGGATCTTTGTGCCAAGAACCATGACTGATACTTGGCTGTGGACTGACAAGCCGCTCCAGCCGATCACTAGGCTTGCGACCATAGCTCGCTGAATCAGGGGAGCAGCAGCACGAGCGGCAGATTGTGACCCAAGTGTCGTTTCGAAAAATCCCTGCACCACTGGTATGGTAAGATCATAGTCGATGCCAATAAAGGCAAAAACGCGGCCTAGAGGTACCGTCAGATAGCCCATGATACCAGCTGCCTCCAAGACCGCGGAGAGGACTGCAAACATCATGATGCATCCTCCGATAAACAGCATGGCCGCAAATGTGCTGCGAATCGTGTCCCCAAAAAGCTGACCAAAAGTGCGCCCGTCCGCGCGCCGCGCCCTGTCAAGCTCGTTTAGTGCCCGCCCGAAGTAACCCCAGGAGTCCTGGGTGTTCTTCTTTATCTGAGGCGGACTGTCGGGCTCATGACGCCCGTAGAAACGCATCCCGAGACCCACAACCACCGCGCCTAGATAGTGTGCAGCAACTAAAGCCGCACCTAGTTCTGGCATACCAAACATGCCGACGGCAACAGCGCCCACAATAAAGAGAGGATCGGCAGTATTGGCAAAGGCGAGCAGACGCTCGGATTCTACGAGGTTGCAGAGGCCTTTGCGGTGGAGCTCCCCCGTAATCCGAGCTCCGATTGGGTAGCCACCAGCTAGCCCCATGGCCACAGCAAAGGCGCCCACACCCGGTATGCGAAACACCGGCCGCATGATGGGCTCTAGGAGAGCTCCCACGAAATGGACCACGCCCAGACCCATGAGAATATCCGCCATGGCGAAAAACGGGAGCAGCGCTGGAAGTACGATTTCAAACCACAGTTTTAGCCCGGCTAGAGAGGCTTTGAAGGATTCATCGGGAAATGCCAGCATGGCAGCTGTGATCAGGAATGCGGTTAGAGCGGTGAGTCGTCCCCTACTCATCTAGTACTCATCCTTCCACAGTGGTGCATTCGCTAATGTATATTGCCAACAGCAGGGGAATATTACGAAGGTGGGGACAGAAAGATCTGCCGCTCTGCGGGGAGGTGACGAATTGCGGCCACGGGTTGGATTAGCTTTAAGCGCCGGCGCGGCTCGAGGAATTGCGCACCTTGGGGTCCTGCAAGTCTTTAAGGAGCACAATGTACCGATCGACGTGATCGCAGGAACCAGCGCCGGCGCCGTTGTGGCAAGCCTGTACGCAGCGGGCTGCGATCTTTACACCCTGGAGAGGTTTATCCAAGAGCTGAATTGGAACAAATTGGTCAACATTACGCTGCCTCGACGCGGCCTTGTCTCTTCCGAACCGCTGTACCAGCTCTTACGGTTGTTTACCCGCGATCAGGACTTCGCCGACCTTGCCATTCCCACTGCCGTGGTAGCCACGGACATCCGCACCGGTGAAGAGGTTGTAATCAAGACGGGGAAGGTGGCAGATGCCGCCCGGGCAAGTCTGAGTATTCCCGGAATCTTCGTCCCGGTGGAACTGGGTGAGCGGCTCCTAGTCGATGGGGCGTTGGTGAATCGGGTACCGGCAGGGGTATGCCGCGAGCTCGGCGCAGACGTGGTTATCGCGGTGGATGTTGGTTTCCCTCCGGTGGGTGGGCGAACCAAGAATCTCGCGGATATCATTATGCGCACGATCGAGATCCTGGACCGCCAGAGTGCCAAGTTCCGTCCCGTTGAGGCCGACATAATCATCAGACCGGAACTGCGCAACATCACTTCTACGCAGCTCAACCGCGCTGCAGAAATCATCGCTGCAGGCCGTTCTGCCGGGGAAGCGCACCTAGACGAAATCAAAGCAGCTGTCTACGGGGCGGGCCTTCAGGCCAAGTGAGTGAAGTACTTGTGGTTGACACCCCAAGGCAATCTTTGTATAATTTATGAGGTGAACAGGATGCGAATCAAAATCGGCTCTCTCAAAGGGCAGCCTGGCGCTTCGCTGCGGTGGACCCAATCACTGGCAGGCGACTCTCTAGAAGCAGACCTGCCCAGCGGCGTGGAAATCTCGTCGCCCATCGCTGTTGATGTAGTGGTGACGAATACGGGCAAAGGACTGTTAGTGCGGGGAACCCTCGAGTGTAATGTGCAGTATCAATGCACACGCTGCTTGCGGGAGTTTCCCAGTACGCTCACGGGAGACGTGGAAGAGTTCTACCGCACAAGCCCCGAAGCAGTTGTCGTGGATGACGGGGACGACTTTTTCCCGGACGAAGCGGAAACACTGGTGGGCGATGAAATCGACCTCACGGAACCTCTGCGCGAAGCTTTGCTCCTAGCGGTTCCAATGAAGATCCTTTGCTCTGCAGATTGCCGCGGGCTGTGCCCTAAATGCGGTCAACCCCTCGCAGCGCAAACTTGTGACTGCGAAGAGCCTGTTACCGATCTGCGATTTGCACCACTTTTGGACTTATTCAAGAAACAGGAGAAGACACAGGAGAGGGGGAAAGACAATGGCAGTACCAAAGCGGAGACACTCAAAGGCAAGAACTAGCACCCGCCGTTCACAGTGGAAGATTTCCGCTGTCCAAACCCGGCTTTGCCCGCAATGTCATGAGCCCAGACTTCCGCACCGCGCATGTCCAAACTGCGGTACCTATCAAGGACGCGAAGTTATTCAGGTAGAAACCAATTAATTCCTTTCATGCTCAAAGATGTCCGCTGGACATCTCAGACTGTCGAAAAAGTCCCAGTTTAGGCCTCTAGAGCCTAGCTGGGACGTTTGTTTTTTGGTAGAATATGGTTGGGTGATGCTCATGCTAGAACGACCGGAAGATCTGCGGCGA
>JAAYMI010000091.1 GCA_012521465.1 Bacillota bacterium
CGATGATGCCATCAAAAGCAGCCTCGGAGCTGTGCGGCAGGCATTTCTCAAAGAACTGATCTGCGGCGTGCCCCATCTCGACCAAGTGTGGGAAACGGTCGAGCGTCTATCCATCGAACTTAATCCTGCTCATATGCACTGCTTGGCGCTGTGGGTTGGGCATGGTCCAGAGTTCTTCAAACGCTCGCCGCAGGAAATAAGCTCTCGCCTTACTGCCATCATCAGCGTGTGTGATGAAGTAATCGGGGACGACAACATTGGATACTCTTTTTCCAACACCGAACAGGAGTTTGTCATTCTGCTGTCACCAAAGAGAGTCAGTGCCCCGATTGCGAAAATTGTCCGTGACTGCGGAAGGCTCGCAGCTATGCTGGAACAGTACTTGGGAGTCAGTGTAACCATTGGAGTCAGCGAAAAACTGGCCAGCTGGCAAGAGATACCCCAGGGATATGCACAAGCCGCAGCCTGCCTAAACTATCGCTTCTGCAGGGAACTTGGCCAGATCATATTGTGGAAGCAGGTCGAGTCTCGCCCGCCGCTGCAGGAGAGCTGCTCCATACTGCCTTATCGGTCTCGACTGGAAAACGCCTTTACACATCGACAACTTGAGGCACTGAGGGATTGCCTAGCCGAAATCGAAAGGGATTTGGCAGAGCGCTATCTCACTCCGGACGCAGCCTGCGGTGCAGCCGTCGAGCTGTACTCCGTACTGTGTGAAACGATAGACCGGGATCATCTATCCGTGGAGCAAGTTCTGCGTACCAGTAGGGTTTCATACCAAGAGCTGCTCCATCTGCCCAATTATCATGGGCTTACCAGCTGGCTTCAGAAGCTGCAGAACGATCTTCTCACCTTCGTGCAGGAAAGTGAAGGAGACAGCCCCTGGATCATTGCGGAAGCCAAAAGGTTTATCCATGACCACTATGACCAAGAAATCTCTTTAGGCGAAGTGGCGGCCCGGGTTGGGATCACACCTTCCTATCTTTCCACGCTGTTTAAGGAACACATGGGAATCGCCTATTCCGATTACCTAACGAACCTGCGCATCGCCAAGGCGAAAGAACTGCTGCAGAACACCTCATATCGGGTGTATGAGATCAGCCACATGGTCGGTTATCCCAACCACTATTATTTCAACCGCCTGTTCAAGAAAGCCGTGGGCATGACCCCACTTGACTACCGCCGATCGAAGAAAAGATAATTGAGTGAAAAATAGTACAAATGTTGTTAAGACGCATATTGCCTGTCGCTACAAGATTGTCACAAAATATAACAAATCGTAATATTGTCCATTTACACTAACGTAATAGAGGGGTAGCCTAGAAGTAACAAATATCGTCAAAGGGGGATTCGCATGCGGAAGTATGGACTTGGTTTGTTTGCTGCGGTTCTGTTGATCGCGTTTGTGGCTGCCCCTGTGGTCCAAGCGCAGGTTACGCTCAAGTTTGCATGCTGGGACTACGAGCTGAACCAGTATGACAAGACACTGATCGAGGAGTTTGAACGGCGCAACCCTGATATCAAAGTAGAGGTCTACGACATGCCCGCCTCTGAGTACCCTGACAAGATGCTCATCATGCTTGCTGGAGGCGAAGATGTCGATGTCTTCTACGCAAAGGATCCGACGATGTACGGCGGCCTCGTTCTGCGCCAGCAGATTCGGCCCCTCGATGACCTGATTGCCCGGGACAGCGTTGACCTGTCTGGGTACGGTGGCAATCTGGAAAACGTCCGGATCGATGGCAAGATCTACGGCCTGCCTTATCGGGCGGACTTCTGGATCCTGTTCTACAACAAAGATCTGTTTGATCGGTTTGGTGTACCCTATCCCACCAATGATATGACTTGGCCCGAATTCAGAGAGACAGCGAAACTGCTCACTTCTGGCGAAGGAGCAGAGAAGACCTACGGAACCTATATTCACACTTGGGCCAGCACCTACTTTGTTTACGGCCTCCAGAAGCACATGGGCGACCTCGTGGAAGGTCCATATGAGATGCTTCGGGATGGCTTAGAACTCGCTTGGCAGATCCAGATGGTGGATAAGTCCGCTGCCGACTACGCCACCAACAAAGCTATGGGAGCTCACTATCGCGGCTTATTCGAACAGGGTAACATTGGTATGCTCTACATGGGTACCTGGTATATGCAGGCTCTTCTTCATGACGCGGCCCAGGGCCTGCACAACGTGCGCTGGGGCATTGTCCGCCTGCCGCAGTGGGAAGGCCTGCCCCATGCTACAATCGGTAACGTCACTCCTGTCGTTATCAATGCCAAGACGAAACACTTAGAAGAAGCTTGGAGGCTGGTCAAGTTCTTGAGCGGACCAGAAGGTGCCTCCGTCTTAGCAGAAAACGTAATTGTGCCCGGCTACGTCGACGAATCAGTCTTTGAGACATTTGCCGGGGTTGAAGGGTTCCCAACCGATAACATGGAAGCTCTGCTCACGGAAACCGTTTATATGGAATGGCCGGCTCATCCCCTTTCTGGTTTGTTAGGCCAGATGGTTGAGGAAGAAATAGTGCTGGCTATGACCGGCAATAAGTCTATCGACGATGCCATTGCCGATATGGAAGCTCGGCGCGAGGAGATCATCCTCCTCAATCAATAACAGTTTGAGCGCAAGTAGGTAGTTTCTGTCTACGTGAAGTACCCTGTACTCGTGCAGCACAGGGTACTTCACTGCCAAGGGGGCTGATGCGATGAAAAGGACCACCCGCAATAGACTAGTGGCGTATTCATTTTTACTCCCGAATTTTATTGGCTTCCTAGTGTTTACTCTTATCCCAGTTATAGCCGCTCTCGGCTTGAGCTTCATGAAATGGGACAGCTACAGCCCCATGCGGTTTGTGGGACTGCGCAACTTCCAAACCATGCTCAAAGACAGCAGTTTCAAAATTGCTTTTTGGAATACACTCTACTTCACGGGGCTCACGGTACCCCTCACAATCGTTGTAGCGCTGATCTTGGCTCTCGCGCTCAATAAGGGCCTGCGGTCAGTGAAAGTCTTCCGGGCGATTCATTTCTTCCCCCATGTTGCTTCGACGATTGCGGTGGCCGTGGTGTGGCAGTTCCTCTATCACCCTGATATGGGGCCGATCAATCAACTTCTCCGTTTGGTGGGCGTTTCAGACCCACCGCGCTGGACTGCGTCAGTAACATGGGCAATGCCCGCGGTGATCATTATGAGCGTGTGGAAGTCCGCCGGCTACTATATGGTTATGTTCCTCGCTGGCCTCCAGGGGATTCCCGGACATCTCTACGAAGTAGCCACCATTGACGGTGCAACTGCCTGGCAGAAGTTTCGGTACGTCACACTGCCGCTGCTGACGCCTACCTTATTCTTCGTCCTGACCATGAATCTGATCTATTCTTTCAAGGTGTTTGACCAGATCTACATCATGACCGAGGGCGGCCCCGGCCGGGCGACGATGGTCTTGGTGTACTATATCTATCTGCAGGCTTTCGTTAATCAAAACTTCGGCTATGCTTCTGCTATGGCGGCAGTCTTTTTCCTGCTGATCCTCGGAGTGACAATCTTTCAGTTCCGACTGCAGGAGCGATGGGTCACCTACCTTGATTGAGAAAGGAGGAGCAGCCAGTGCGTAAACGGCGGATTCTGTTGTTGATACCCATTCTCTTGTCATCCGCTATCATGCTGCTGCCCTTTGCCTGGATGCTATCTGCTTCTCTAAAAACCAACGTAGAAGTTTTTAAGTTCCCGATTGAGTGGATTCCCAAAAATCCGCAGTGGCGGAACTACGTAACCATTTGGTCGAAGATCGACTTTGGACGCTTCTACTTCAACACCATCAAGCTGACAGTGATCATCACTCTGCTGCAGCTGGCAACGTGCAGTTTGGCGGCGTATGCATTTGCTAAGATCGACTTCCCGGAGAGGAACGCTCTCTTTGTGGCCTACATCGCCACCCTCATCGTCCCCTTCCAGGTGATCATGATTCCGCAGTTCATTCTCTTTAGACGGCTCGGGCTGGTAAACCGCCATCTCGCTCTGATCTTGCTGCAGGCCTTCAGCCCCTTTGGCGTGTTTCTGATGCGCCAGTTCTATCTGAGTGTCCCTAATGAACTTGTGGAGGCGGCTCGCATCGATGGTTTGAGCGAGTTTGGGATCTATCGGAAGATCATGCTGCCGCTGTCCAAGCCAGCGCTGGCCAGCCTGACCATTTTTACATTTGTTTTCGTCTGGAACGATTTCTTGGGTCCCTTGATTTACCTCCATTCCGGGCATCTGCGCACGATCCAGCTGGGAATTCGGATGTTCATTTCGCAATACACTGCCGAATATGCCCTGATTATGGCTGCTTCAGTCTGCTCCCTCATTCCTGTAGTGATCGTTTTCTTGGCCTGCCAGCGGTACTTCGTCGAGGGCATTACGCTCACCGGGCTGAAGGGTTAGTCTACCGCGGGCGTAATTGCGAACCGAACCTGGCCTGCCGCCGGCGGCTGGTGCAGCGTGAAGATCAACCGGTAGATGCAATCCCCCCAGACAGGCCGCAGACGGGCATCACTGATCGGAATCCTTTCGACTTCTGGTAGGAGGCTGGCAAGATCGCTGGTCATAAGCAGTGGAACCTCACCGGCATACAACCGGACATCCCCGCGATCGAGTTCTGGCTGGTGAGCCAGGATAAACACAAACTGCAGTAGGTGGGTGCGGGCTAACGCATAGCTGTCTTGGATTATCACTGCTGGCTGTTGGCCGCGACGCAGTTCGTAGAAGCGGCGCCAGCGTAAGACACCAGCTTCCTTAGGATAGGCCCCAGCAATCTCAAACTCTACGCTGGCAGAGTGGGGTGTACGTTGGCACAGTACACTGCCTGCTCTGTAATCGCGCCCTGGCGCCTGTTCCACACCATTGATGATGGGCAAATTGTGGAAGCCGGACTGCATGGTCCAGATCTCATAGCGTTGAGCGGAGAAGGTCTTGGCGGTATAGGTCTCTACGCCCACATCAATCATGAGCGGCTTACCCCCGTAGAAGACGATACAGCTGCCCACATCGTTGTGGTTGTGGCTTTCGCCGTTGTGACCGCCCTTCGCCGCCAAGAAAAAGCCTTCGGGGGGCTGAGTTGCCTCCCGGCAAGTTAGAACCTGCAGGTGTTCCAGCCAATGGTCGCGCGGCAGTGCCGCCTGGTTTCCCCTCCAGCCCCAGATCTCCTTGTGGAGCAGGGCTGCCCTGAGAATGCGGCCCAAGGAATAGGTCTGCGGCGCGAGAAGGCCTTTGAGGCCCTGAATACGGTACATTTCCGCCCCGAGGATCATCAGCTCCCTATCGCCGATGCGCTTGCCATAAGAAAACAGAATCGGCCCATCCACTTCTGCCTTAGCGCTGCCATCGGCGAAGTTGACGAAGTAACTGCCCGCGATGTGGACTTTATACATATACTGGCCCATCTTCTGAATGAGCGCTTCTGAAAAAGGGTCGAAGGCCCCCTCTGTCAGTTCCCACAGCATTTCGAGGCACTCAAATAGGGAGCCGCCAGAACGGCCCCAGTAGCTTGGCCCTTCATCACAGCCTCCATCGGGGGAGTACAGAGAAAGGTACTTGTCCAGGCTGGTCAGGGCTTTAGAGAGCGCCAACCAGCGTTGTTCCTCGCTGGGCTCTGTCATAAGAACAACTCGCAGGCAGTTTCCCGTAGTCCAGGGGACCCAATTAGCCAATGAGTGATGGGTTTCCCGCAGGCCCATCCACCAAAAATCGTCGCGGCGGATGTAGGGTTCGGTTATCCTCCGCTTAAGCTCCAGCAAAATCCGCTCGTTCACCTCCGGGGCAGCGTGCTCTAGGGTTTTACCCACGAGAGCCCATGTCCAAGCTAAGAGCGCGCCTGTCTCCGCAGCGAAGAGGTCAATCACTTGTTCGTCGATCTTAGGAAGTCCGCGGCGGACTCCGTCCTGGTAAAAGGAGTTATGGTGGGCGGGCAGTACCCAGCTCGACTCTTCGCAGATGCACCAAACTCCGTTGATGAAATCATCTAGGTAAATCCCTTCGCCCGTCAGCCATTCCGCCAGCACAAGTAGGGCGAGGGCTTGACGGCGCTGGAAGTACACCGTTTCGAAGCGGGCGCGATTGCCTGTGCGGTCAAAATCAAGGTACAGCACTGCCGGGAGCGGGGGCCAAGTAAATCCCCGGTAGGCTTCTGCAGCTGCGAGGAGTTCCGTCCTAAACTCTGGTGATACGGTTTTTCCATCAGGTACACAGGTCAGCCTAGGAACAGATCTTAGGCCGGTCTTCTGCCAAAGTATGCTCAGCATTGTTTTGCCTCCTGTAGGGCGCGATCGGCAGTTACATCTTGACAACCGCTCCAGATCCTTTGGCTGGTGAAAGGTAAAGGTGGAGCGCTCCAGAATTCATGGGTGGGTGCCAGACCTAGCGGTAAAAGACCAGCGGCACACAGGTATGTGCTGGCCGTTGTGATGTACGGTTCGCCAAGGGTTGGCTGATGGCCGCACAGCCCAATAGTTAGCCAGCCCTGTTCGTCAAAAGTGCCTGGAGCTTCCATGGTGCGCTTCAGCACTGCCGTCAGGGCAGTCCTCACTTGGGCAGGTTTCAGCTCCGGCGGAAGCTGATCCCGCAGGGCCATCTGTCCCAGAAGTTGAAAAGCGCCAAAGCGGTAGGCAATTGACCGGCCGAGAGATGGAAAGCTCCCATCAGGGGCAATCAAACGCTCCTGAACGGCTGCATACCGCTGTGCACGCCGGACAATTCTTGCGCGTATCTCCTGGAAGTCGGAGAATTCACTGGCAAAAGTATCAACTATATCGAGGAGCATAGGCTGAATCACAAAGCTGTTGTAATAATCCCAGTGCAGTTCAGGTCCATCACCATATGTACCATCACCCAAGTACCACTGTTCATGCTGGCGCACAGCATAGTCAACGCGCACCGGGTCATACTGCCCTGCTATCCGAAAAAGAGCCGCTTCGACCACAGCGCTGAACAGGAGCCAGTTGCAGAAATAGGGACGAATCTGGCGCGATCGGATAAGACCCTCCACCAGCCTTGCCTTAAGGGATGGATCAAGCTTCTCCGCAAGCTCAGTTGGAGCCCGCAGCACAGCGTGGGCTAAGAACCCCGCATCAACTAAGGGTTGATCACCATCGTCAAAATTGAAGCGGTCGGGAGAAGTACTGTCCAGACCGACCCCCAATGCCTTCCGAGCTAGTTCAGCCAGTTCCCGGCGGAGCTCTGCTTCCGAGCCTTCGATGGCCAGTTCCAGCCATGGGGCGATTCCTACCAGCACCCGCGCAGTGATCTCTAGACTGGCATATTTGGCGCGGGGTCCTGCTGTGGGCAGATGCTCCAGCAAAGTTCCTGCGGCCAGATGCTCCAACACCGGCCGGGAAATGCGTTCCAAGACAGCAATCCAATAATCCCGTTCATATACCACCGCTGCCCACTCCTATCATTGGTTACTGAACCAATTTACCGTGATCAGCTGAGTTCCTGCTCGGGCACGCCAAGAGAACACAAAAGGGCCGCTGCTGCTGGAGCAGAGGCCCGCGGTGTCCGCTAGTTGGCTGGAATGAGCAGTACCAACCCGGGAAAGATCTGGTTTGCGTCAGTGACCTGCGGATTGACGGCTAGGAGAACGTGCATATCGACGTTGAATCTCTGGGCAATCGTATAGATAGTATCTCCCGCCTGTACAGCGTACTGGAAAGCGTAAGCCATTCCGTGTGCCGCGGTTCGGTCAACTTGCGGCAGGGAGCTATCCACAAAGTGCTCCTGCACTTTGGCTTTTGGGCGGGAGAAGTCGAGGTGCTGCCAGTAGACAGCCCAAGCATTTGGATCTACCATGGGGGTCACCTCCTTAATGTGTCTCACTCCTAATATGGTATTGCTCTGACCCCACGATGGTGTAGTAATCCGGTACGGTTTTTCCTAGTACAGTTCAGCGCCTTCTCGGGTCAGCTTCTCTTCCCAGATTGCCCGCAGCTCAGCCAGATCCTCGCTGTAGTCTGTCTTGGATTCATCCTTAGAATACTCGAGAGTATCCAGCACCTCGATGGCGAAGTTATCCTTGCCATACGTTTTCCAATCCTGCTGGAGATCCCGCTGGGGAAAGTAACCGCTGTTGAGCTGAAACTTGATCCGGTTAACCATGCTTGTCAAGTCCTGAGTCGCCACAAGGAGCCGCTTGTTGTTGGCCTTTGATGTGACCATCAAGATACCCATATCAGGCTTTAGCTGTTTGTACTGTTCCTTGAGTTCCTTTTTGCGTTGTTCCATCGTCAGTTGTCCTCCTTCTCAACGAGTATAAGCGATTTCGGCAAAAAAGTCACGCGCAGCCCTTGACCTTGACGCGGCGTCAAGATTTATGATTATGGTGTGGGAGGTGAGAACTTGCAGTATACAGTGAAGCAGCTGGCAGATCTGGCAGGGGTCAGTACCCAGACACTGCGGTACTATGATCAAATCGGCCTGCTGAAACCGGCAGGTACAACTGAGGCCGGCTATAGGTTGTACAGCTCCGCCGAGGTAGATCGGCTCCAGCAAATTCTCTTTTACCGAGAGATCGGCATGAGTCTCGAGCAGATCGGGGAGATCATAAGCGCTCCTGACTTTGATCTTAAGCAGGCTTTGCTTTCCCACCGCACTTACCTTCTGCAGAAAAGAGCCCAGCTTGATCAACTGCTCCGGACAGTGGAGCGCTCTCTCGCTGGGCTAGAAGGGAGAATTGTTATGCACGACAAAGAGAAGTTTGAGGGCTTTAAGAAACAGCTGATTGAGGAGAACGAGGCGAAGTTCGGCCGAGAAGCTAGGGAAAAGTACGGCGACGAGGCAGTTGATGCCAGCAACGCCAGACTGATGGGTATGTCCCAAGAAGAGTGGGAGCGGTTCACCGCCCTCGGCGAGAAAATAATCACTACTCTTCTTCAGGCCATGGACCAGGGCAGCCCCGACAGCGAGCTGGGCCTGAAGGCAGCCGAGCTGCACAGAGAGTGGCTGGGCTGCACTTGGGACAGCTATTCGCCTGAAGCCCATGTCGGGCTCGCTGAAATGTATGTGGCCGACGAACGGTTTACCGCCTACTACGACCAACACCGCAAGGGAGCGGCAGCGTTCCTGCGGGACTGCATCAAGGCTTATACAGCCAAACTCAAGGGCTAGCACAGCTGGCCCTCAGACTGTCGAAGAAACGGGCGTTGTATTCCAGTGGATACAGCGCCCGTGCCATTTCTTGACGAGAAAACGGAAGAAAAAAGAAGGGGTTAAGCCCCTACGGAAGGCCCATATCGCTAGCTTC
>JAAYMI010000092.1 GCA_012521465.1 Bacillota bacterium
CGTCTTCTACCAGTATGCGCAGTGCTTTTTGCACTGTGGGAACCGTCACCTCAAAGAACTCCGCCAGTTCTCGAATGGAGGGCAGACATTCACCAGGCTGGTATTTCCCGTTTGTGATATCCTGCACCAACTTTGCCGCAAGCTGCTGATACAGCGGCTGCCGCTTGGCTCGCGAGATCATGAGCGCCCCTCCTGTTACACAGTTGTTATACAGTTACTAAACAGTATATAAGTACTGTTTAATATTTCTACCTTAACTGTGAAGTTCCTCCTTAAAATTGAAATTTCGCCGGCTTTTTGTGCGGCAAAAGAAAAAGCCACGCAGATTGATGACAGCAACCTCTGCGCGGCGTAGGCGGTATGAACCCGTGGCATCGCTGCCTCTAACCTCGCTAACACGCGAGACTACCGGAGCACAGTAAGCACTCCGGTAGTTATCCTGTGTACCTCAGCTCTAAGCAAACTCTACTTCTTGATCAGCTGGATTTCATCGACATAATAGTGGTGATCGTCATGGTTCATCCGGAGGTTTAGCCGCGCCTCGCGCCAGCCAGAGGTATGTCGTCTGTGGAGACTGCGGCGACTTTTATACTCCGGTAAAGCCGACCGTCCCAGTAACAGTCTCGCCACCAGCGTCCATGACAGTTATCTCGAGGTCGTAATCACTAGATGCCACAATGAGGGTACCGCTCTAATAGACTTGACCATTCAACGCCAGCTCTTCCAACACAGCACCAACAGAATACTTCTCCTGCGAAATCCCTTAGACATGCACTGGTCCTCCTCTTGATGAACTTTCAGTGCCGCTATACGCTGCAGAATTCATCAGCCGTCTAGCAGCATATAGAGGCCCCCGTGCCTTAATATAACCCTTCCAAGTCCAGGATAATATTGCCATTCATCAATTAGGTTTTATGCATGTCGATTTGAGCAGCGCCTTGGTGTTTGTTTCCTGGAAAAATCCCGCGCTGCCTTCACAAATCTAGCAGCCGCGCTGTGATCTCCCGCAAAACTGGAATCACTTCTTCTACAAACCAGGGATTCCGTTTGAGCCACACTTGATTGCGGGGCGATGGGTGCACTAGGGGGAAGTATCTAGGCAGATAATCCCGGAAATGCCTCACTGTTTCTGTTAGGCTCCCATGGCGCCGTTTACCCAAGTAATAGCTCTGCGCGTAACTTCCCACCAAGACTAGGGTTTCCACGCGGGGCATTGCCGCCAATAAGCGGGGATGCCATTTCTCAGCAAAACCTGGGCGCGGTGGCTTGTCACCAGATCTGCCTCTGCCTGGATAGTAAAAATCCATGGGCAGTTGCGCGATGTACTTCGACGTGTAAAACTGCTGCCGAGTAACGCCCAGCCATTCCCGCAGCCGATCGCCGCTGAGATCGTTCCAGAACAGGCGCGTCTCTTCTGCTCTGCGCCCGGGGGCCTGCCCCACCACAACCAAGCGGGCATCAGCCGAAGCACTGAACAGAGGAGCAATCCCCCGCTCTGTATATGCCTGATTCATGGAGTCGGCCATGATCTCATGGCGAATTTCCTCAAAAACGGTCACTTCATGCACGTCCTTTTGTGATGTTCATGACAGGCACGTACCACTCATAGCCTGGAACCGAAGTCTTCAATGGCCTCCGGTACTTCCGCAGCTGCTTCTGGCTTCACCAACATCTTCTGTCCGGGATTCATCCGCGTATGCTCCTTTCACTTTTACCTTGACAACCACTAGTGTGCTACATCTTCCCTATCCGGTCTCGACCTCCTGCTCGTGGTCCTCGACAGTACTGCGCTTGTCCAATCTTAACAGAACAGCGTAGAACGTTAAGTCTATGCGAAGGAAATTCTGGACTTATTGACAGAATCATCCCTATATATTACGATTGTACTATACGTCTTCACTAGAAGCCTTGTCTTGGTAAGCAATCGACGCTCCTTCACTACCAAGCAGGGCTTCAATCATTCCTTACCCTGCGAAACCTGACGAGGATACACTCGTTCTTGTGCCCGGTTTGCCTAGACTACTCTAGACACAGGAGGTCGCAGAATGAATGTTATCGTGATTGGAGCCGGCAACTCAGGCCTCGCTGCTGCTGCTCACTTGAGCAAAGAAGGCGATACTGTGGTCCTGTGGAACCGCTCCCGTGAGACCATCGCTGGACTCTTAACAAGCGGGAAAATCGTGCTCCACGGGGCAATCGAAGGTGAATACACCATACCGCTAATCACCGATGACCTAGAAGAAGCACTGGGCTTTTTTGAGCCGCAGGTGATCTTAGTGACAACACCAGCCACCTCCCACAGAAAGCTGGCAGAACTGCTGGCCAAACACTTCCAGGGCTCGTGTCTAATTGTTCTCAGTCCCGGCAGAACCTTTGGCGCCCTAGATTTCTACAATGTGTTTCGGAAATACAACCGACCAGTCCGCCCTCAGATTGCCGAAACCCAGACCACGATCTACACCTGCCGCAAAACTGCCCAAGATGCTGTACACATCATTGCTCTGAAGCGGAACATCCCCATTTCGACACTAAATCCCCGGGAGAACCACAAGGTAATCCACATGCTGCCCAAGTGCCTGCAGAGCCACTTTGTTCCGGCCAAGTCCATGATCCAGACTTCCCTAGGAAATGTGGGAATGATCCTGCACTGTGCTCCGCTGCTACTGAACACTGGCTGGACAGAGAGTATGAGCGCGACTTACAGATACTACTACGACGGTATCACCCCGTCTATCGGGCGACTCCTCGAGAGAATTGATGCAGAGCGCGTGGAAGTTTCCAGACAGCTTGGCCTAGAGGTAGAAACGGCCGTCGATTGGGTGAAACGGACGTATCGGGTGGAGGGAAACACTCTGTTTGAGTGTATTCAGGCTGTCGATGCCTATAAAGCTATTGATGCTCCCACTTCTCTTTATCATCGGTATATCCTAGAAGACGTGCCCTTTGGGTTGGTGCCCCTAGAAGCCGTTGGCAAGGCATTGGGCTTAGAAATGAGATACACCACCCTAGTGATCGATCTGGCCAATGCCCTGCTTGAGGAGGATTTTCGCGCCACAGGCCGGAATCTTAAGAGCCTCTTGCCGCAGGGGGAAATCGAGACTGTCATGGCTTTTTTCATGGACGAGATGGAGGAAAAACGGGATGCATGACGTTCGCTATGCCTTTCTGAAGCCCACTCTAGACGCCCATACATTAGGGATCACAGCCGCCGCTGACCTTGTACGGGACTGCGGCTATGAGGTGCTGGTCGGAGACGAGGCGGTAAGTCAGTCCCTCAACGAGATCCAGTATGAGAAGAATCAAGAGCGGATTGTCGAATGGTTAACCGTCCATAGGATTAACCGGGTCGGGCTGACCTATCGATTGGACCCAGATGCTGCCGCCACGATGGTAGGTTACTTTGTACAGGCCGTGCGGACGGCGAGGCTGCTGCATTCCCAGGGAGGACCTGTCGACGCCATCTTCTTTGCCGGCCTGCCCACCGCCTGCGCAAGGATTCAACAGGAACACAAAGGCTTGGTGGTTACATTTCCCGGCGGCGAATCGGTGAGCGAATCCCTGGCAAAGCTGAAGATACCACAAGAGAGGATTCCCACTGACATCATCTCTGGATCCAGCTATGATGATTTCCGCCTAGAATTTGGCAGCGACATCATTAACCGGCAGGAGTACTCGGCCGTGCAGCCTCCGGACCGGTCTGGATACCCAGAGTTTGGGACCAGCCGGGACGCGGTGGAAAAGCGCCTGCAGCATGCACTGCAGCAGCGACCGTTCTTACCCCTAATGCGGGCCCACTGCGGCCCCTACGACGCCAAGAAAAGCCGGGAGGAGTCGGTGAGGGAGTTTATCTCGTGGGCACAGCAGTTGGCCGCCACAGGCTTCCTCGACATACTTTCCATCGGAACCTCGCAGCTTACCCAGTCTAACTTCGGCGAGGAATGGGGATCGCGCCCCAACGGCGGTGGCGTTCCCATCAACAGTCCTGCGGAATACAGGCAGCTATGGGAAAGCTCGCGCCCGCTTCTACTCAGGACTTATGCGGGCACGAAGAATATTCCGCAGCTGGCCGCTATGCATGAGGAAACGCTCAACATCTGCTGGCACGCTCTGTCCCTGTGGTGGTTCAACCAAATGGACGGGCGGGGGCCCTACGATCTTTACACGAGCCTTCAGCAGCAATATAAGACACTGCAGTACATCGCCAAGACGGGGAAACCGTATGAGGGCAACGTTTCTCATCACTTCGCCTTTCGTGGGGCCGATGATGTAACGTACATCGTTTCGGCCTACCTGGCCGCAAAACTGGCGAAAACCCTAGGGATTAGGACCTACATCCTCCAGAACATGCTGAACACGCCTCGCATGACCTGGGGCGTACAGGATCTGGCCAAATCCCGAGCAATGCTGGCGTTATTGCGCCAACTGGAGGACGACAGTTTCCGGGTTATGCTCCAACCTCGTGCCGGCCTCGACTATTTCCGCCCCGATCTCTATGAAGCAAAGATCCAGTTGGCCGCGACTGCTGCTCTGATGGATGATATCGAACCCCAAGATGAGACGAGTCCCCCGATTATCCATGTGGTGAGCTATTCGGAGGCTGTTCAACTGGCCACGCCTGAGATTATCGATGAGAGCATTCGCATTACCCTGCATGCGCTGAAGAAGTATAGGGCGCTGCGTCGGAGCGGTGCGATTGATGATATGAGCACGAGTGAGGACGTGGCCGAGCGAACGGCACTGCTTGTGCGCTCCGCAAGGACGATCATTGCTGATCTCGAACGACATATCCCGCGGCTTTATACCCCAGAGGGCTTGTACCTTGCCTTTGCCGCAGGCTTCTTGCCCACACCGTACCTGTGGCACGATGGCGAGGAGTATCGCCGTGCCAAGCACTGGCACACCAAGACATACAGGGGCGGCACGATTCTAGTAGATCAGCACGGCAGGCCGGTAAAAGCTGAGGATGTGGTAGACTACGGAGTCCGCAATCTGCCTGAGTGCCAGTATTATCTGGAGCAGCGAACCTGAAGCCGCTCGCGGTGCTGTTGAGGACAAGGAGGGGAAGAGAATGAACGCCGGTATTGAGGCACTGCTTGCTCGTTTGGGCGCAAAGCGTGAAGAAATGCTGGAACGAGCAGGGCAGTGCCAAACGGCGACAGAGCTTGTGGTCTGGGCTGAGCGCTTCAACGTCAAGCTCACACAGGAAGAGGCTGGTGAGCTGCTGCAGTTTGCACACGGTTCTGAGGATGAGCTTCCTGACAGCGAGCTTGGCAGGGTGAGCGGCGGTACAGCCTTCGGGAAGCCGCCAATGTGCCCCAAATGCCGCAAGCTATCTCCGTATGGCTCAAGCACCTGCCAACACTGCGGAGAACCCTTGTAAAGCAGCAAGCCGACTCAAGTAGGGAGCTGGGAATCTGTGCCCAGCTCCCCTCCCTCCCCTCTCATTTACTCAAAAACAACATCCACCTTGGCTGTGGCGCTCTTGCCGCCTGTGACCGCAACAGAGAGAGTATAGGTCTTACCTTTGAGCTCTGCGTCATACTCCTCTTGTGTTGCGGTGCGCAGCTCTTCTGGTAATTCTACTGCGTGCTTTTCCGTGTGAGTAATCCCGGGCACCACGAAAGCACTGGCGTCCAGCTCAATCTCATCATTCCAAACTGACTCGCCCTCTTCATCTAAGAGTTCCAGCACCAACTTGTCTAGTTTTAGCTGGCCGAAACCACTGGTCGTGAACTTGAAGGTAACCTCTTTTGATACCTCACCAAACTCGAACGTAATCGGGTTGGGAGTGATCTTGATACTCAAAGACGCCTGGAGACAGCCGGCAAGCGTTAAAGCCAGCAAGGTAACAACCGCCAGTTTTGTGGATCTCTTCATAGTTAATCCCCCATTTCTCAAGTGCCAAGTGTTCGCAGTATGCTAGTCTAGTCCTGAACCCACTCCAACCAGATCCCTTCTTGGAATCCCCCTCTCTCGTTTCGCTTTTTCTGTTTGAGCTTCATGATTTCCTCGAAAGACGATCCCAGATGACTTGCCAGGCCATCCACTACCTCAAGGATATCTGCGAGCTCTTCTAAGTCTCTTCCAGAATCGATGAACTCCTGAATTTCCTCAGAGAGCTTTGCTTCCAACCCTGACATAAGCTGCTCCCCACTGACTCTGGAAAACCGGCAATCCTTTCCTTTAGCTTGAATAATATCAGGTATGCGGTCTCTTACTAACTTCTCATATACCGCGATGATCATGCACCCTCTCACGTCCTTGTTTTGTACAACCTAGCCACCTTATGGCGTTCGCGGTAGCGGAGAATATCACCAACATGCTCCAGTAAAGCGGGCGATTGCTTATCATAGATCCTTGGAGCTATCCGCAGCCGCCTGTTGATTTGATCAAACTCGAAAAACCGAGAACTGCGATCGAGGAACTTAATGGGATTTCGTTCAGCAAGGCTGATCCATTTATCCAGCGGCCACTCCCTGTAACCCCGACTGGAGCTATCCTGCATATCCACAGATAAGCGGGGATCTTGGTAGTACTGCTGGAGAGCTCGGCCAATATCAGTACTCGCTACAGCCGCTTGCAGTCTCCCATCCTTGATAAAAGCCCTAATCGTCGGGACCTTGTAGAGTTTAGTCATGGACATTGTCTCAAGGTCGATTAGAAACTCTTCTACTTCCGTATCCAGCCAGCCCATCTCTTCGGAACTCAGCTCTCCTAAGTCAGCCAGGAACCGCAAGTAACCCTTATGCGGCCGCAGATGACGAGGGTTTAGATATTCGCTAGTGACTATGTCACTCCCAACATGCAGATCGAGCCTCAACGGCCTTCTGCCCAAATCCCCTTTGAGCCGGAGATAGTCCGCCTTCATTCTCTCAGGCAGTGGATCGCGCTCACGCATCTCCTTGAAGAGATCCAGTAAGCGCATGTCAAAGTTCACGCTGCAGCCTTCTGCGAGAGATTCCGAGAGGTGGCGTATGCGGTAGACCTGGCCGCGTGCCTCACGTTCCCTTTCCGCCTGCGGATTGTGGCCGGACAGGATTAAAGGTATCCAATGAGCTCGTTTGTAGTTGCCGATAAAATCCAGGACTGTTAAGTGTGTCTTACCTTCGGCCTTGCGCAGCCCACGCCCCAACTGCTGCAGAAACACTGTATAGGACTCCGTTGGGCGAAGAAACATCACTAGATCAATCTCAGGAATGTCGACACCCTCGTTAAACTGGTCCACGGAAAAGATGACTTCTATATCGCCGCTGCGCAGTCCCTTCACCGCTGCTTCTCTCTTCATCACATACGGGCCATCACCGCTGTGCACTGCCACTGCCTTTACCTTGTTTTTGCGAAACATCTCTGTCATGAAGTTCGCGTGCTTGATACCACTGCAAAACGCCAGCGCACGCTGGGACTTATACTCCCGATAGCGCTTGAGGACAAGCTCGGCGCGAGCTGCTGCGGAAAGCGCTTGTTCCAGCTGTTCGCTCACGTAGCGCCCGTTGACCATGTCGATCTTGGAGTAGTCAGTCGTGTCATCATAGACACCGTAGTAATGAAAAGGAACCAGGTA
>JAAYMI010000093.1 GCA_012521465.1 Bacillota bacterium
ACTCGCCGAGCCGCTCCAGACGCTCTACCTGTTCAGGCGGAATAGTACCGTCTTCCATCGGCCCGATATCCAAGAGCAAATTGCCGCCTAAGCCGATGGTTTCGCAGAATATCCAAATCAGCATTTCTGGCGACTTGTACTTCTTGTCGTGGGGCTGGTACCCCCAGGAGTTGTTCATGGTAACGCAGTATTCCCACGGACCCTTGGGCGGAACAACAGGGATGCCCTGTTCGGGGGTGGCATAGTCGCCGTAGCCGCCCATGCGGGAGTTGATAATCGTCTTGGGATAGTGCTCATCAAGCCACGCCCTAAGCTCGGCAAACCGCCACTGCTCTGCATCCCGCTCCCAGTCTCCATCAAACCAGAGAATATCCAGGTGGCCGAAGTTGGTCAACAGCTCTTCCAGCTGTGCCCGGTGGAACTGTAGAAACCTTTCCCAAGCCGCGTGATCCTCTGCCCCGGCGGGATGGGTAAAGGGGTTGCGCTTGAGGTCGTTAAGCCGCTCCCGCTCAGCCGAGCTGTAGACCGAAGCGTAATCCGGATGTGACCAGTCCAAATGGGAGAAATAGAAGCCTACCTTGAGTCCCTGTTTTCGCAGGGCATCTGTGTATGGTCTGATCAAGTCCCGCCCTGCTGGGGTCTTCTTCACAACACTCAGGTCGCTGTGCCGTGTATCCCACAGCGCCACCCCATCGTGGTGCTTGGTGGTGAGCACGGCATATCTGGCGCCTGCGCGCCGGAACAAGTCAGCCCACGCCTCAGGATCGTAGTTACTTGCAGTGAAACCTTCGCATTGGGCCATGTAATCTTCATATGAGATCTGCCCGTGGTAAAAGGACCACGACTCGCTGATCCCTTTCACCGCATAGATTCCCCAGTGAATAAAGATGCCCAACTTCGCCTGCCTAAACCAATCCTGCATCATGGTTGATCACCTCTCTACTCGTAATCTGGCTCTTCCCCTACAAACACACCTTCTTCTATCTCTATCTCCATACGGGCGATTCTTTTTCCCATAGCCCCCTCGATGCGCTGCAGGATACGTTCTTTTCGATCGTTGAAAAACCCATCAAAGTCATCACTGTAAAGATATGCTGGGTTTATCATATGCGACCTGAGGATCATGCTAAACTCTTCGTCCCCCAATCCCGCGTGCTTTCTAAGGCGCATCAGGTACATGCTGGGCGCATCACCTCCCACGATACGGTTGGTACGGGAAGACAAGGGAGTCTTGTTAATAATGGAGTTGTAGTCACTCCTGGGAATGCCGTGCCTTTCGCACCAGGCTACCGGGAATATGTGGTGGATGTCCATCGACTCTGCGAAATAGGTGCTGATGTCGATACTGGTGGCTGACAGCCAGTCCCTCGCGCCCGCATCCATCAGCAATGCATAGACACCTTTGTAAGCCGCGCTGTTGCGGGTTCTGAGAGTGTGCAGCCGTGATGGTGAGAAATTGGCATCATATATGGTCTGTGGCTCTGGGCCATCGTTCAGGATCCAATCGATCACTTGGGGCAGATCAAGGGCGAAGCGCGTTTCGATGGCCGAACCGTAAAGCTCTCCAAACACTCCGCACCAAAACCACTGCATCAGTTTCTTCTTATGACCCACATTGTCGATCTCACTGCCCAGCACCGCCAAAATAGCAGCCATTGGAACAAGCTGGGTATTATAGGGCACATCCCGGGCACTGTAAATGTGGTTTTCCACCAGAATCTTGGACGCCTTGATGAAACCCTCAACCACTGGTTCACGATATGTCTTGTAATCCTGCAGGGACAAACTGAGCATATCTTTGCGCTTACACGTGATGGCCGGCAGCTCATCCTCAGGCACATTCTGGCTTGCTTTTCTCTTCCTCTGGTAGTACGTTGCAAGCAGGGTCACAGCCTGGATGATGTCCGTATTGCTCACATTGGCCAAAGGTTTATATGCCCTAAACCGCGACTTAATATCTTCCCAATCCCTCTTTAGATCGAAGTCGTCCGCAGCGTACGTGGCCGTAAGCAGTTCAAAAGCGTTTAGGACGACCCCGCCCGTGTTCACCTTCTCAAAGACCTGGCACACGGCCTCTTTTGGATTCTCTTTCTTCAATATGATAATTGGCAGCATGTAACGTAGAAAGCTGTTAATCACCTTGGCTTCAAACTCATCCCAAAACTGCAGCTTCGCTTGGTCGTACCGCCAATAACTGTTGAACTCGCGCCGCCATGAGCTGTATTTATCAATCATGTTCACTGGATACATCAGATTCTCATACTCTAGTTCTTCTGTGGATAAATCAAGCACAATACGGCGTCCGAAGTCTTCACGAACTTGCTTCGTTTCAGGCAGTGATATAATGGCCTCTTCCAAATCGCAGTGCGGGTCCAAAGCTTTCCCCATGTCGATGTAATACCAGCGCTTCACCTCATACTTTCTCTCATTTCTGGTCGTGACGCTCTCATCACTCATGATGGTCAGGTATAAGGAGGTGATCCGCTGCTGGCCATCGAGAATCAGCTGTTCAGGTTTGACCTCACCGTTGAGCCTAACCCCCTCCACAGGCTTTGTCTTGAACCTCACCTCTTCATTGCCCGTTTCCAGCAGCATAATGGCCCCAATCGGGAATGATTTTGCCACGCTGGCGAGAACGCCCTTGATGCGGGTGTCATCCCAGACCCAGCCCCGTTGGAAGTCGGGAAGCTGGATCTTACCAGTCTTCACATCGTTCAGAATCTCAAACAGGCTTCGCTTTGTGGAATCAAAGGATTCCATAGCTATCTCCCCCCTGGCAGGTTTTTTCATCTCTGCATAACCACCCAACGGATAGGTTCCACATCTGCCGTGAGAGTCCTTGCTGACTGATCCGTTCCAACGACTATCTGTCTCAAAAGAATGTCTGGTTCGGCGGGAATTGCCACGACTGATGTATAATATATACAGCAAAGGCTGAAAGGACCGCATGACTATGGCTGGGGATAGCAATATGACATATCTGCTGTTTGGGACCCTCGTAGGAATTGTGCTGGGCATAAACATCGCCTTCTTGTATCATCGTTTTTTCGGGAGCAGAGGTAAAGTAGAAGATAAGCTGCGTGCTGAGATTCGCGAGTTGGAGCGAAGGCTCAGGCAGAAGGACGATTACATCGCCCGCGCAATCAAGAGCATTAAAGAGGAAGAACAGGCAAGACGAAAGGAGCTGGCAAAGTGAGTAAAATCATCAAGACGACGGCAGCTGGCGGGGCAGGTTTTTTGGCCGGACTGCTTCTTGAACGCGGCTTGGAAAGCCTAACGGGTTTGGACTTCGTAGATGGTTTATTCGCGGTCAGCGGATCGATCTTAGCGGCCCTATCCGTCAACCGGGATCTGGTCCAAGCCGCAGCCCGGAACATTGAGCAGATGTTTGGCAAAGACCCGCTGGAAATCACGGAGAGCGAGTGGCGCCAGTTCAAAGAGCTGAATCCTAAGACCGCGGAATGGCTGGAAAAAGCCCTCAAGATCTAGCATGATTCCCGTCAGCTTCCTAACTAGTATGCTTGCGGGACTCGCGGCCAAGGTCGGCATCAACCAGCTGACCAAGCACGGCTACATGCCTCAATCGACCTACCTCAAGGCCGCCCTGAAGGCCCTAGAAAAAGACGATCTTGATGAAGCCATTAGAAGCTATCATCTGGCTGTGAAGAAATGGCCCCCATCGCAGCGGACTGAAATCGCCGCAGAGATAATCTCTATGGCCATCGCAGTTCGCGTCGCTAAACTGCAGCGCCGCGTTGACGAGCTCGAGAGACAGATCAACCCAAGGCGGTTCTCGCTTCAGTTCTGGCACAACCTCCTGCCCAAGAACAAACAGCGACTGGAAGAACTGCGGCAAGAGCAGCAAGGATGCCAGGAAGCTATCAGCGTGCTGCATAGGATGAAAGAGAAACTGCATGAGAAGGATTGAGATCCCACTCTCCCAACCAGTGCCAGGCCAAACTTTCGTTTGAAAATAGCTGTATATGGGCAATTAGTCTGAAAGTAATTGACATGTTCCGCGCCTTTATGTAAAATATTGCATACTAACGCAATTCTTCACAGAGGAGGTCCTTTATGACGCTTCTAGGTAAGGTTGCCCTCGTTACAGGCGCGGGTTCGGGAATTGGCAGAGCCATTGCGCTGCGCTTTGCAGAAGACGGAGCTAAAGTGGTAGTGGCAGACATCAAGCCCGACACGGCACAGGCTGTGGTGGAGGAAATCAAGGCAAAGGGGGGCGAAGCAATCCTGGCCGTGTGCAACATCGCTAAAGAAGAGGATGTTCAGGCGATGGTCGATGCGGCGATCAACGAATTCGGTACCCTGGACATTCTGGTGAACAATGCCGGGATTATGGACAACTTCGAACCCCTCCACGAGGTTACTGACGAACTCTGGGAAAGGATACTTTCGGTCAATACTACCGGCACAATGCGGGTCACCCGCAAGGCCCTAGCCATCTTCCTTGAGAAGAAGCAGGGCTGCATCATCAATGTGGCCTCGGTAGCAGGAGTGGAAGGCGCACGGGCCGGCGCCGCTTACACCACTTCGAAGCATGCCATGATTGGGTTCGCCAGGAATACCGCTTTCATGTATGCCAACAGCGGTATCCGCTGCAACGTGATTGCGCCTGGTGGGGTAGAAACCAATATCTTGGCTGGCATGAGCAGAGCAAGCGAGTTCGGCATGGGGCGTATCCAAGTTGGCATGCCCCTTAACCCCCGGATGGGCCAACCGGAGGAAATCGCTGGTGTAGCCACATTCTTGGCCTCCGACGATGCATCCTACGTCAATGGTGCTGTGATCGTGGTGAACGGTGGGTTTACAGCGTATTAAGGCATAAGGCCTAAGCAGCAAGAGCAATACGGGACATTCAATAAAGCGCGAGGAACCTCGCACTTTATGACTTACGTGTCATCTCAGAATGGTCTCCGAAGCAGGCTAGTCGGATGCCGCCGTTTCAGCTTGACCAATCTCAGGCTTGGGGAACCAGTTGTTCAGATCGATCTTCTGCAGGAACACGTACTCAACACCGTACGGGCCCATCTTCGGTGCAAACGCCGTGCAAAACTCGTTCACATAGAACCTCCCTCCGCTGAAGCCTTTATACCTGCCAAGTTCCTGGGCAACCCGTTTGGCCTGTTCTACTCCTATGCACTTGGAAAGCCTAACTTCCTTTTCAACTCCCGGCCTTACCCAGTATGAACAGGTGGATAGCTGGGAAGGACAAGTACTGCCAGCGTCGAACAGTAAGATGGGCAGGAGGGACAGCAATGCAAGAACTACTGCAGATCATCCGAGAGGCGGCACAAGCTGGCCGAACAGAAGAGGATCTCAAACTAGCCATGGAGCCCAAACTCCAAGAATACATGCAAAGGTATGAACCAGATGGTGGGATGACCGCGCCCCCAAGCTACGAAGTAAGAACCGGCCTCGCAGGTCGGCGTGACGCGGTGTACGGCTTTTTTACACTGGAGTACAAGCGTCCTGGCTATCTTGGGAATTCCCAAAACCAGCAGCGCGCAGCCCAGCAGCTGGCCGAATACCTGGAGGCCGCTGCCGGAGGCACCGAGGATGGCGAAGCTTTGAAACGGGTTGCGGGAGCGTGCACCGATGGCCGCCAGATCTTTTTCATGCGCTACTGGCCAGAAGAGCTCCTCCAGGCACGGCAGTACCGCCCGCGGCAGCTGAAGCTCTTCGGTTCGAGTGAGAACTCTGGTGGATTTCAGGTGCTGGGGCCCTACGAAGTGAATGCAGCCAGTCTGGAGGAGTTGTTCCGGTACCTCAGAGCTTTGGGCCGCCGCCCCCTGCAGGCGGAAGTTTTGGCCGATGTTTTCGGTCCAGGAAGCAGTGTCGCACAGCAGATCGTGGCCGCACTGTACAAAGCTCTAGAGGGAACCTCCTCTCACCGGGTGCAGACTCTGTATCGGCAGTGGGAGCATGTCTTTGGCATCACCTACGGTGAGGAAACTGCGAAAGCTGAGCGGGATGTGCCGGAACTGGCTGCGGGATATGCTCTCCCGGAGGACGCCAAGCTGAAGCCATCCCTGTTTGTAGTGCACACCTACTTCGCCCTGATAATGAAACTCTTAGCTGCAGAGATCCTTGCCCTACAGGAAGGTTCTCTCTCCCGCTCTCTATTGGCAGAGCTTCCCGGCTTGGACAGCACCTCGCTCAGGGCCCGCTTGATCCGCCTGGAAGCGGGCGAGGATTACCACGTTCACGGCATCCACAACTTCTTGGAAGGCGACTTTTTCCGCTGGTATTTAGATGCGTGGGATGAAGCCGTCGGCGAATCCCTACAGGCGCTGGCGAGCTCACTTGCGGAGTTTGAGCCCACTACGCCCACCCTCCGCCCTGAAGAGGCGCGAGATCTGCTGAAGAAGCTGTACCAATATCTGGTTCCCAAGCAGCTCAGGCACGATCTAGGCGAATACTACACCCCCGATTGGCTCGCGGAACGGCTCCTGAACCAGCTGGGCTATGATGGCAATCCCGAGACGCGCCTGCTGGACCCAGCCTGCGGTTCAGGCACCTTCCTCACCCTCGCCTTGGCTCGGGTGCGGGAGAGGATGGAACTGGAACTCTGGGACCGCGATCCTCTGCTCCGGCAGACCTGTGCCAAGAAGGTGCTGGAGAATATCGTCGGGTTTGACCTCAACCCACTGGCTGTAATTGCCGCCCGCACGAACTACTTGCTGGCTTTTGGGGACCTTATCCGCTACGCCCGACCCGTTGAGATCCCAGTCTACAACTGCGACGCTATCCTCACCCCCGTGCTGCAGAAAAGGGCAGCCAAGGGCCAGCTAAAGATATTCGATGCGGATCAGGATTTCTTCTACCTGCCCACCGTGGTTGGTGAGTTCCGCCTCCCGATGGAGATAATTGACCAGAAGGCGCTAAAGCCTGTTACTGCGCTTTTAGAGGAATGCATCGCGGCCGAATACTCGCGGCAGGAGTTCCTCCAGCGGATCGGGGGATTAGTGAACCTCAGTCCCGAAGCCCAGGACATGCTGGGAGAACTCTACGATCAGCTCGCATCTCTGGAAGCCGAGGGGAGAAACGGGATTTGGGTTCGGCTGCTCCGCAACAGCTTTGCGCCTGTGCTGCAGGAACCGTTTGACGCTATCGCGGGCAATCCACCCTGGGTGAACTGGGAATACCTGCCCCAGTCCTGGCGGGAGCTTTCCAAAGACCTCTGGGAAGGCTACGGACTATTCTCCCTTGAGGGGTACGCCGCGCGGCTCGGCGGAGGGAAGAAAGACCTCGCGATGCTGTTCACCTATGCCTGTTCCGACTACTACCTCAAACCCAAAGGCCAGCTCGGATTTGTCATCACCCAGACCGTTTTCAAGACTAAAGGCGCTGGAGACGGCTTCCGCCGCTTCCGGTTGGGGGAAAAGGGTGAGCAGCTCAGGGTGAAGGCGGTAGACGACTTGTCCGACCTGCAGCCCTTTGAAGGGGCCACCAACCGTACGGCCATCCTCACCCTGATTAAAGGCATGCCGACACGCTACCCCGTACCGTATACGGTGTGGGAACGCGCGCAGGGGCAGCGCATCGCTCAAGAAAGCACCCTCCAAGAGGTAAGCCGTGGCTCCCGACTGCACCACCAGTTCGCGCGGCCGGTAGATCCAGCAAGTCCCACCTCTCCCTGGCTCACCGCGAGCCGCCGCACGCTGTCTGCGCTGGAGAAAGTTATGGGCCCTTCACCGTACAGGGCGTATGCAGGCTCGTGTACTTGG
>JAAYMI010000094.1 GCA_012521465.1 Bacillota bacterium
AGAGATTCCTGCACTTGACCTTTGGCTGCCATCTCTCCATCCTGATCAAAGCGGGCAGCGCCACCTGTAATCGCGCTCATCACCGCATCAATGATCATGTTGCCTGGCCCTGTGTCGAAGGCAATCCAGGGAACCTGGTCTGCATTGCCGCCCACCACTGTCACATTGCCGATGCCACCGATATTCTGCACCGCTGTGGTCTCCCGGCTGGTTCCAAACAGGATTTCATCCAGGTACGGCACCAATGGGGCACCTTGGCCGCCTACCGCGATATCCGCGGGACGGAAATCAGCCACCGTCAGAATGCCTGTACGGTTGGCTATCACCGCCGGCTCGCCGATCTGCAGCGTCGCCTCGCCGGGAATATGCCAGATCGTCTGACCGTGGGACCCTATAACTTCCACCTTCTCAGGAGAAATCCCTGCTTTCCGCAGAAGCTCCAATACGGCGCTTGCAAACAGCTCGCCCAGGCGGAAGTTCATCGCACAGATTTCACTCACGGAAGCTCTGCCAGGTTCGCACAAGCTCAGAATCGCGGCCCGCTCCTCCGCCGTATAGGGAATGGTGATAAACTCCTCCAGAGAGAATCCCAAGGGAGAATCAAGGTTCAACCGGACCAAGGCGGCATCGATACCGTCCACAGAGGTTCCCGACATCAAACCAACTGCCAAGCGTTCCATGAAATCAGTCCTTTTGCATGAAATCACTGTAATACTTTCTAGCCGCGAGTAAAATTTCCTTTCTGCGAGGAGTGGGATCTTGCTGAGTTGACGTGTTAATATTTGACTAAACGAGAATGAGAATCACTTGCATTTCGTTCCAGACTATGGTATACTGCAGTCACTACAGGATGAGAAAGGAGTAAACTCCATGTTTGAACAGCTCAAACTCACCTATGACTTCAGCGCTTTGGAACCCCATATTGATACATTGACCATGGAAACCCACTACGGCAAGCATCATGCCGCGTATACAGCCAACCTCAATGCGGCCGTGAGCAAACTGCCCGATCTGGCCGGAAAGAGGATTGAAGAGATCCTCACAAACCTCGCAAGCATTTCTGACCCAGCTCTGCAAACGGCTGTCCGTAACAACGGTGGTGGGTTCTACAACCATAATCTCTACTTCGCAATCCTCACTCCGGGCGGCAGCAAAGCGCCCACTGGCAGTCTGCTCAACAAGATTGAGGCGGAGTTCGGCGGCTATGACGCTCTGAAAGAAAAGCTTTCGACCTTAGCCAACAGTCAGTTCGGATCCGGCTGGGCTTGGCTCTCTAGCGATGCCGAAGGCAATCTAAAGGTGAGTTCTACTCCAAACCAGGATAACCCTCTCATGCAGGATGGAGGCAAATTCATCCCAATTCTGGGAATCGATGTCTGGGAGCACGCCTACTATCTCAAGTACCGGAATCTCAGAGCAGAATATGTCAAAGCCTTCTTTGAGGTCGTAAACTGGGACGAAGTTGCAGCCCGCTATCATTCAATCAGCGGACGCTAAATAGGTACTAGATCATCAGAGGCAGAAGAACAACAAATCTTCTGCCTCTCCTTTTACTCTGCTTTATTCAACTTCCTTGAGGAGCTTTTCCACATAGGCGGGAAGGGCAAACGCTCCTGTGTGCAGGTCTGTGGTGTAATAGCGGGTAGTGATCCCCAGGCGGTTCCACTCTTCTCCACGGAGGTCCCTAACTGGGTGGTACTGCTTGGAGGCAAAGCCAAACAACCACAAACCCGAAGCATAGGTGGGGATGTTCGCCTGATATACCCTGCTGATGGGAAACAACTCCGCAATGCGCGCGTGGGCCCTTTGGCACGCCTTCGCGTCCGGCTCATAAAACGCACCTTCGTGCTGATTTACCATGATACCATCGTCGGTTAGGGCAGCGAAACAGCTAACATAGAACTCCCGCGTGAAAAGCCCTTCCCCCGGTCCAACTGGGTCAGTCGAGTCCACGATAATCAGGTCATACTTCGTCCTGCAGTCCCGCATATACTCCACGCCGTCGGTATAGTGAATCGTTACCCGCGGGTCGTCTAAGGCACCAGCCGTTGCGGGAAGGTACTCACGGCATACATCCACTACTAACTTATCGACCTCCACCAAGTCAATCTCTTCCACCTGGTGATAGCGAACGAGTTCCCGCACTGTACCCCCATCTCCTCCCCCAACAACCGCTACACGCCGGGGGTTGGGATGAACAGCCATTGGCACGTGTACGATCATTTCGTGGTAGATGAACTCATCCCGCTCCGTTAACATGACCATACCGTCGATCACCAGTACGCGACCAAACTCCAGTGACTCATAGACATCGATCTTCTGCAGAGGGCTCCGGCCGCTGTACAGCTGCCGGGCAATCCGCATTGAGAACCGGGCATGGTCAGTAAAATACTCCGTAAACCACAGCTCCAACCGCTACACTCCTCTACCAAATACATTGCGCCCGCTGAAGATCTCAATCATCTCCTGCCTGAGGTTTGCGGCGATCTCCAGACGCTCCTTGGGCGGCAGCTCATACGGATCTGTGTTGAACAAGTAATCCTGCAGGTCCAGTTCCTTAATGAGCATCTTAGTGTGAAAGAGATTAGCCTCGTACACATTCAGGTCTACGACATCGTACTTCTCGAGAATCGCAGGACTAATAAAATCTTGGATTGACCTGATATTGTGATCCAAAAACAGCTTTTCACCGTTAAGGCGCCGCGTAAACCCGCGCACCCTGTAATCTATAGTGATGATATCTGAATCAAAAGAGTTGATCAGAAAATCGAGTGTTGACAGCGGGGTAATCTCACCACAAGTGGCCACATCAATGTCGACTCGAAACGTAGCCAAACTTGTGTCGGGGTGGTATTCCGGATAGGTGTGCACCGCCACATGGCTCTTGTCGAGATGAGCCACGATGGTGTCTCCCACCTGAACCAATTCATCCTCGGCGATCAGCACAGTAACCGACGCACCCTGGGGTTCAAAATCCTGCGTGGAAATATTGAGCACTTTTGCTCCGATCATGTCCACCAGCTCTGTCAAGATCTTCGTTAGCCGCTCAGAATTGTAATGCTCATCGATATAGCGGATGTAGTCATGCTGCTCTCGCTCGCTCTTGGCATAACAGACATCATAGATGTTGAAGCTGAGCGACTTCGTAAGATTGTTGAACCCGTAAAGCCGCAGTTTTTCTGTCATCTTATGCCTATCCCTCCCCTAAAAAAGAACGCAAGCGGTTGGCCCTTCGCTGCGCCAATCACTTGCGTTCGCTACTTGATTCTAACCCATATACGCTGATTTGGCGATGTGCAGTGGGCCAGATTCCTGGGATTGACCCAAAAACTGCCTTAAAAATAGCATATTGGCCCCAGCCTGTCAACGGTCGCGCCTGGAATCTAACCAATCTCTAAGAAACTCCAACACTCTTGTCTTCTCCGGTTCGTTGTGAAGCTCGTGATAGAAGCCGTCCCACTGCTTAAGAGTGCAGTTGGCCCCGATGCCTTCCGCGAGCTCAGCACTCGCGGCAGGGTCGGTGATAGCATCAGCACTGCCGTGCATCAACAAGAGCGGCAATCGAATGCGTTCCGGATGCCCCATCACCCAGCGCGCAGCCCGGGAAACTCCCCAGAACGTCTCGGCGGAGATCATGTTGTGTACAAGAGGGTCAACGTCGTACCGTGCCCCCACAGCTGGATCTCTGCTCAGGTGGGAACTGGCTAGGCGGTTTGGCTGGGCGAAAGCCGGCCTTACTCTGCTTACCAGCCCCAAGGCCCACTCAGCAACCCTGGGCAGGGGCACTGCTAACCGCAGCCACGGGCTGGTTACAACTGCACCCGCGATCTCCGGGTTTTCTCGAGCCACGTAGTTTAGGACGATGTTACCCCCCATACTGTGGCCGTACAAAAAACGGGCGGCTCCCGGAGCCTGACGCTCTGCTTCTTGCAGGCATTCCTTCACTACCGCCATAATACGCCAGTAAGGACCTAGATGTCCCCTCGGCCCAGGAGAACGGCCGTGGCCAAACAAGTCCACTCCCATGAGAGCATAGCCGCTGCGGGTTAGGTACTGTGCCACGTGCTCGTAACGGCCGATGTGTTCACCTAGTCCGTGGATGAGACACAGGATCCCTGAAACCTCATCGATGGGGATCCACGCTCGACCGAGCAGCACCTCGCCACCTACCTGCACCGCAACTTCTCTGATCACCACCGTACCACCTCCCTGCAAAACTAGCGCCGGGTGCCGCAGTGTGGGCAAAACCGATAATCTTGCCGCAGCGGGCTGCCGCACTCGCGGCAAACTTGCTCCTGCAGCTCCGGCTCACGAGCGGTGATGTGCTCTGGCCGCAGCTGTATGCGCTCCCCCTGCGCGATGCGGGCACCGATTGCTTCGTCTAATGCCATTCTCCGCCCACAACAGCGGGTCCGCACATAATAGCGCTTATTCCATTTCCAGATCGGAATGAAGAAAAAATGCAAGTAAGTATAAGTCTCTTCCACCTCATAGCGGTCAAAGGCCTCGCACGCGGGACAGATACCTGTTCCTTCTCCCACCTGTCTGCGTCCCGGTTGAACGCCAAAGATACCGACAAAAAACAAAGCGTGCTCTCCTTTCCAACTACCAAGCTTGGGCAGGAAAACCCCTGCCAGAGTGGAATTCATGGGTGAGGTGACCAGCATGAGTCAAACGCCCATTTTCGCTCTAGATATCGGTACCCACAAAATTGCGGGCCTCCTGATGAGGAAATCCAATGACGGCTACCAGATCGAACACGGGGTAATGCTGGAACAGCTCCCCCAAGCCATGCGCGACGGCCAGATTCACAACATAGCCAGCGTCGCCAAGGTCATACGACAGGTGAAGTCCCAGCTGGAAAAGGCAAGCGGTATGACTCTCAGCGAGGCCGCTGTAGCCGCTGCCGGAAGATCCCTGGAAACGAGAACGTCAGAGGCTCGTCGGGTCCTCCACCCTGCGGAGCCTCTGACCGAGGATGCGGTGAAAGCCCTGGAGCTGCAGGCGGTGGCCAACGCCATGAGAGACCTAACTAAGCCCATGGCCAAAAACGCTTTGGAGAGCTATTTGTGTGTAGGCTGTAGTGTTGTGCGCAGCTATCTAGATGGCGAGCCCATCGGATCCCTTATCGGCCACCGCGGCACAGAAGCCAAGGTGGAAGTGATCGCCACCTTCCTGCCCCGGGTTGTGATCGACTCTCTCGCCGCGGCGTTGGAGATGGCAGGTCTGGAGATGGCCTCCATCACCCTGGAACCAATTGCAGCCATGCACATCGCGATCCCAGCCACCATGCGCATGCTCAATATTGCCCTCGTAGATGTTGGGGCTGGCACGTCCGACATTGCGGTGGCCGCCGACGGGACAATCATCGGTTACGGCATGGTGGCTGCCGGAGGGGACCGCATCACCGAGCGCATTGCACAGACTTTCCTCTTGGATTTTCTCACGGCTGAGCTGGCCAAACGTATGATCACGCCAGGAAGTGCTGTCACCTGCCAGGACGTGTTTGGCAATACTATCCAGTTGGTCTACGAAGAAGTAATCAACGTTATCCTACCAGAGGTGCAGCAGCTAGCCAAGGACATCGCGGCCCAGATAATCTCTCTAAACGGCAGCAGCCCGAAAGGCGTACTCCTCGTCGGGGGAGGCAGCCAGACACCGGAGGTCTGCGCGCTGATCCAAGAACAGCTGCAGCTGCCGGGAAACCTAGTACGCATCCGAGACCGCTCCAGCCTGACTACCGTTAAAGGCCAGCTAGAGCGCTCTGGTCCTGACGTGATCACGCCCATCGGCATAGGCTGTGCCCACCTTGATGGCATCGCGATGCAGCTTGTCAAGGCAAGTGTCAACGGCCATGCGGTACAGTTCCTCAAGCTGCCTTCCTCCACAGTGAGCGATGCCCTGCTCTACGCGGGCTATACTCAAGAAGACCTCATGGGGGCCGGTGGCGACTTCATCACGGTCACCATCGGCGGAAAGCCGGTAGAGCTTCCTCCTACCTCAGGGGCGTCTGCGGAAATACTCCTTGACGGCAAACGTGTGGACCTTTCCACGCTAGTCCACGACGGTGCCGTAATTGAAGTCCGCCCCCCTGACCACGGCCGCTCCACTCCGACCAGTCTGGCAGACTTAGTTGACAGTGAAGCAGCCTGCTTCACCGTCTGCGTCAACGGTGAAGAAGTGCGCGTGGAGCCCCGGGTGATCGTTAACGGAGCCGTGCGGAACCTTGATTATCAGATTGCTGATGGCGATACCATAGAAATCTCGCCGGTAAAAACCGTCGGACAGCTCTTGGAACTACTCGGTGTTCAGCAGTACCACAGCATGAGCTTCACGGTCAACGGCAGCGACCGCACCATATCTCGTCCGGTCCAACTCAGCGTTAACGGCGAAGTGGAGCCATGGCATCGGGCACTCACCCCAGGCATGCGCATCGCCTATAGGCAGCCTGAAGTCACCTTAGCAGAAGTGCTCCCTGAGGAAGCATCGGCTCCCATCAGCGTGACAGTCAACGGAAAGGTGCTTAAGCTCACACCTACAGTCACCGATGTACTGGTCAACGGCGAGCCGCGGCCTGGGGACTATTTGGTTCGGCCTGGTGACGTCATCCAATTCGATGCTCGAACCTTTGGCTTTATCGTCACTGACGTCTTCCGGGTCTACCAGCCCGACCCAGAGTTCATGAAAAGAGGCGGCAAGATCACTGTGAACGGCATCACGTGTGGGTTCACATCACCTCTGCGGGATGGCGATGTGGTGGAGTTCCAGACTGCGGCAGAGTTCATTGAATGACTTTATAGCCGTTCCTCTCAAACGCGGCAATCACGTCTTCCAGCTTAATGCCGCGCATCCGCGTGCCCTTGGGAATCGTCATGATGCGTCCCACGGTAGTGAGCATTCCGGGCTTGGCGATTTCTGAGAACCCCACCTCTGCCAAAATGGCAGCGGCATCAGGATAGGCTTGGCAGATGTCATACACGGACTTGCGCAGGTCGATTACTTTTTCCATGCTTTGCCTCCTTCACCTGCCGGGAGCCTGATTCCAGCTCACAATCTCGTCCAGCTCGAAGCGGCGTCTTGCCGGCCGTTCCGCTGCTGCGGGGTAGCCCAGGGGCAACAAAACTATTACCTCCAGGTGCTCGGGAAGTTTCAGCACCTCAGCACAGAGGGCCGCATCGAAGGCGCACACCCAACACGTACCCAGTCCCAAAGCGGCAGCGGCTAAGGTCATGTGATCGACTGCAATAGCCACGTCAATATCACAGTGATCTTTTCCATCTTTGCGCTTCCAGGAGGCACTGTGATCTCCCAACACGGCGATAATGACAGGCGCCTGCCTGAACCACTCTCTAGGGTATACCTGCGAAATAGCTTCCTTCAATTTCGGATCCGTAATGACCACAAAGCGGCGCGGCTGATAGTTTACCGCGGAGGGCGCCAGGCGGCCTGCCTCCAGAATTTGAATCAGCTTCTCTTCCTCGACTGGCCGCGAATCGTAGGCCCGCACCGAATAGCGCTCTTTGATTACGTCGAAAAAATCCACTGCTCAACCCTCCCGCAAGCATTTGTGCCGATCACTTCTACTAGTGGGAAGCCATTTCCTCCTTAAAGCAAAAGACCACGGCCGCCTGGCACAGACTCACCAGGGACCATGGTCCTAAGCTTCAGTTTGATTAGTTGGCGTTCTTGGCAGCTGCCAGGATGGCCCAAAGATATCCGTCAGTGTCGACGAGGGTTGCACCTGTCACAGCGTCAACCATCGCTTCTTTGCTGTTGCTGTTCAGAATGCTCTCCAGCTCAGCAACGGTCTTGCCAACTACATAGTTTTCGATGGCGGTGAAGTTGTCAAGAATGGAAACGGTGGAACCGGCCTTAGCCATGTTGTTGCTGTAGTAGTCGCTGTTGAGGCGCTTCGAGGCCAGAACCCGGTCGGGATTTGCAAAATCTGCTGCGAGACCGTTTTCAATCTCAGAATTAGGTACACCGGTAACCTCAGCCTTCGGCAGGAACTGATACTCATCAATGATAGCCCGTACGATTGTGTCGCCTTCCAGGACAACAAAGGCAATAGTGAAGCACTTTGTTCCGTGAGCGGCCCATTCAGCCTTACCTACCTTGAGGTCTGCTGCAAATGCGCTGGTGGCAACCAAACCAAGCACTAGTACAGCGACTAGCACAAAACCGAGAAACTTTTTCATGTGGAACCCCTTTCTGCGTGTGTAGAGTGTAAAGTGGAATAAACTAGTTTATCCATCCGTTGACCATTATATACGCCCGTCTTGGGTGTGTCAATAGGGATAGTGATATCTTTCACGTTTTTTATCAAATTCTTCAGATGAAAGTTTTGACAGAAGACAAACCCC
>JAAYMI010000011.1 GCA_012521465.1 Bacillota bacterium
GCCGACGGCAAAACTGTCCCCAGCACCTGTGGGGTCTACCAACTCAACCGCAAGGGCCTTTTCATGCAGCACTTGCCCAGCTTCGTCCAAGGTGACAGCGCCTTCGGCGCCAAGCGTGATTACTGGGTGGCAGCCAACCTCTCGAAAAAAGCCCATAGCCTCCTCCACCGAATCTGTACCAGAAAGCCCCACTGCTTCGATCTCATTGCAGAAAAGCAAATCAGCTCGCTGCAGCATTTCCCGCAGGGCAACCTGCTTCCCCCGATAGGCCTCAACGGTGGGCCAACCGCATGTCATGGAAATCATGACCCCTTGGCGCTTGGCTTCATCAAGATAGTCGATGATCGCTGGATCAGTTACCAGATCGACATGCATGGACTTGACATCCCGGAAAGCGTCGCCTCGGCGCTCTACCCATCTTGCCAACAGCTGTACTTCACTCAGATAGGCCCCCGCGTAACTCACGAACCTCCGGTCGCCCGCAAGCACCATTGCGGTGGAATGGCTGGTAGTGGCCTGCTCCAGCTTCACCAGTCCTTCTGTGGATACCCCTTCTGCTTGCAGGCGCTCTTCTACAAACCTGCCGAAAAGATCACCACCTACCGCCGATACGATCACAGGCGACAACCCGAGCCGCGCTAACCCGATGGCAGTAATGGCGAACCCTCCCACGGTCACCAGATGCCGATCACCGTAAACCTCCTGTCCAGCCTCGGGTATGCAGGGCAAGCCGGCATAGATGGAATCCACAAACACCGGCCCAACTGCTAAGACTCTTGCCATGCTGTCACTCCTTGCTGTCAATCACCAATTTCAAACTCCAACGGTCAACACGATAAATGTTTCGCGTCCACAAAACCACGTCACCGCGGGGATCGAAGTAGCGATCATCGATCCTCAGGAGCGGATCGCCCTCCTCGACCTCCAGCAGCTCCGCAAGCTCACCATCAGCAGCCACAGCGGTAATCTCCACCTCGGACCAACTCAGGCGTAGGCCATGCCGCTCAAGATATGCAAATAAGCTTTCCCCCATCCGATCCAGGGTGAAGTCTTCTCCGATGGTTTCTGGCGGCAGCACATCGTAGGCCAGCATCAGCGGTTCGCCGTCGGCCGTACGCACCCGCTTCAGCACTCCGACGCGGCTCAGTTCCCGCCGAAAATCCTGCCTGTGTTTCGCCGTTGCCTCCACCCATTCAAACTGGGCCATTTTTGTTCCAGGTTCACAGCCAAACTTGCGGATGTATTGAGTATAGCTGGACACCCGCTCCATACCCGTGCCGATAGGAAGACGCGCGGCCTGTGTAATCCAGGTACCTACGCCCTGGACACGCCTAAGTAAGCCTTCCTTCTCCAGGGCACTAAGAGCCTCCCGCACAGTAGTGCGGCTCACTCCAAACATCTTGGCCAGCTGTTCCTCGGACGGTAGGCGATCCTTATCGTGAAAAATACCCGTCTGCATCTCTTCCCGCAGGCGCTTACTTACCATGATGTAAAGCGGCTCACGGGAACCCCGTATCCTCAGATCCTGCATCACAAACCTCCCATCGGGACGCCACACAGCGCCACCATGCTCTGCCCATCAGTCTACAGTCGTCTGATGAGTAGATCTATTCTGCATAAGGATCGATTTACCTGCATACAATCTCGTCATCGCAGGATATTCCCAGGGTTTGCCGAAGTAAACAAAAAGCCTATGGGAGGGACCCTGTTGAAGAATCATTTCCGGACAGCCGTGTTGATCGCTGCCGCAGTGCTGGTAATAATGAGCGCTGCTGTTTTTGCCCAAGACCTTGATGCCGCTGATCCCAATGTCGAAGAACTCATCCAGCTTCTAGACGATGTTTCCAGGGTAATGAACACGTTGGTGCAGAACGGATTTACTATCGAACACCTTGAGCTGGACAGCATGGGACTGGATGAGAAATATCGCTCCTCCTATCCATTCTACGGCGGGCTGGAATACGCCGTGGTAGGAATAGGCGGACCGGCCATCAGCGACCTTGATGTCTACATTTTTGACGATGAAGCCGAACTGTTCATCAGCGATGCTGATGACAATCCGATTGCGGTTGTGACATTTACTGTTGAGGAATCTGTGCTCTACCACTCCGTCTTCCACACCTACAGTCTGGCCGCTGGCTACAGCGAAGATTCGCCCTACTATTTCGCCTTCATAATTGCAGCACGATAAGAAAGGAAGATGCGTATGCCGTTTCTGGGAGTAGATGGAGGTGGAACCAAGACCGCCTTCGCCCTGATTTCCAAGGAGGGTGACCTTCTGGCATCTGCTGTAATGGGCCCATCCCACCCGGATCAGATCGGGATGGACGGGGTGCACCAAACCCTTCAGGCAGGCGTTGCGGCAGTCTGCAGCCAAGCTGGGATCAGCACTTCCGCAATCTCCTTCAGCTTCTGGGGACTGCCTGGTTTTGGGGAAAACCTCGACCATATTCCCGGGTTTGAGAGAGCGGTTGCAGACATTCTCCAACACAACAACTTCCGCCTAGGCAATGATGTAGAGGCGGGTTGGGCCGGCTCTCTAGCCTGCAGGCCTGGTGTGCATCTGGTGGCGGGGACAGGTGCCATCGGATTCGGCGCAGACCACAAGGGCAATACGGCCCGCTGCAGTGGCTGGAGTGAGCTGTTTGGTGATGAAGGTTCAGCCTACTGGCTGGGAAGGCACCTCTTGGGCTTGTTCTCAAAACAATCTGATGGGCGCCTACCAAAAAGCCCGCTCTACCACATTGTGAAACAGAAACTGGGACTTGAGCGGGATCTGGATCTGTTGGCCCGGATGGATCTATTGTCCAAACGGGATGAGGTTGCTGGTCTTGCGGTGCTTGTGTACGAAGCGGCAGAGCAGGGCGATGAGAATGCCGCGGCGCTGTACCGCGAGGCAGCATTTGAGCACAGTCTCACTGTCAAGTCTATTATCCAACAGCTGGAGTTCCCGCCCGACGAACTCATTTCCGTTTCCTACAGCGGCGGTGTGTTCAAATCTGGTGACTATGTCCTTGCGCCGCTGCGTGAATATCTGAATCCACTAAACGCTGCGCTAGTACAACCCAAGCTCAGCCCTGTCACGGGTGCTTGTCTCTACGCCATGGTCCTGGCTGGGAACTCAGTAGATGATCAGCTAGTGGAGCGGCTGCAGGCGGCAGAAAAAGGGCTCGCCTGAGAGTTAGGTTGCGGCAATCGGAAGCGGCCTGGGGGTTGAGCATCGCTCTATGCCTATGGCTGTAACCGAACCCTAATCAGGTATACCTCAAAGGGATCCCCAGATGCGAGTATTTGGGGATCCCGTTTTGCCAATGAGCGGCAAGCCATGACAAATGGACTATCTTTTCTTGCCGTGCAACAATGAGTGTCTGCCTGACATGCCAATCCTTCGTCGCAGGTCAAGCAATCGTTCCACCTCGGAATTGGGTAGTTCCTTGGCTCCACCCAAGACCTCTGTTATAAAGCAGAGTTCGGCATAGAACTCAAGACTTTCCATTTTGAAGTAAGCGGCGATAAGGTCTTCTCCCCAACACAGGGCTCCATGGTTTTGGAGCAAAACCACATCGTGTGTATCCAAGAACGGTTCTATTGAGTCTGCGAGTTCGGCGCTTGACGGCAAAGCGTATTTCGCTACGGGCACTTCCCCGAACGAAAGGGTTGCTTCGGGAATGATCTGCTTGGTAAGAGGACGTCCGACAATCGCGTAGGCTGTTGCGTACTTGGGATGAGCATGTACAACAGCGTTTACGTCAGGTCTCCGCTTATAGACCTTTAGGTGTACCTTTATCTCTGAAGAAGGTCTGTAGATTCCATCTGATTTCAGAACGTTTCCTCCTAAGTCTACCTTACAGATCATATCGGGAGTCATAAACCCTTTGCTTACTCCGGTAGGAGTACACAAAATTTCGTTTTCGTTTATCTTGACGGTGAGGTTTCCATCGTTCGCAGCAATCATACCCCTGTCCCACACTCGCCGACCAATATCGCAAATCTGCTGGCGGATGAAGTGCTCATCAAAAGCCATAACAGTCCTCCTCGCTAATTCGGCCTGTATTCTTTCATCTCAAATGAACCCTCGACAATCTTCCTGCCCTCAGCGACATCGTGAATACGGTTCAGTGCCTTCAGTTGCATTAGAATGTTGCCGACAGCCGAAGCTTCTACTGGACCAGTCATCACTGGTTTGCCCAGGGTATCTGCAGTCAGCTGGCATAAGAACGCATCTTGAATGCCACCGCCTACCATGTTCACACATTGTATCTTGCTGGCCAGCGTGTACTCAAGCCCCTCCACTGCGCGCTTATACTCCGAGACAATGCCATTATAGACAGCTCGGCTGATCTCGCCAATTGTGCGGAGTCTGATTCCAAAGGTATGTTCACAGAATCCAACAACTGCTTCCTCCATATCCAACGGTGCGATGAAAAAGTCGTGATTAGGATCTACTCCGAACTCGATATGGTCAGCGTCCCTGGCGGCAGCGCTGATCTCGGCATATCCAATGGTGCCATCCACTTGAGCCCATTTCTTCCTAAGCTGTTGAATAATCCAAAGACCGGGGATGTTCTTCAGATATCTTATGGTGGTGTCGACGCCACCTTCGTTTGTGAAGTTGCACTCAAAGGCATCGCGGTTGATCAGCGGCTGATCAAGTTCCACACCCAATAGGGACCACGTACCACAACTCAGATAGGCAGCGTGGCGGTTCTTCAGCGGTGTTGCGCACACTGCAGACGCTGTATCGTGAGTTCCCACAGCAAAAACAGGTATGTTGCCCAAACCGACTTCTTGTTGAACATCTTCGCTGAGCATCCCCCATAGCTTTCCGGGCATGATGATCGGCTGGAGTAATCTCAGCGGTATCCCTAACCGCTCAAGTAGCTCAACCGCCCACTCTCTGCGTCTGGAATCCAACATCATTGACGTTGACGCGATCGTATATTCATTGTACTTCTCACCGGTTAAGGCATAGGAAAACAGATCTGGCATAAAGAGCAGGGCATGGGCGTGCTCTACAAGAGGGGAGCGAAACCTAGTGTCATAGAACAGTTGAAACAAGGTGTTCACAGTCATAGACTGACTACCTGTAATGCTGTAAATCTCATCGAGAGTGCCCCCATACTACCCATTTTAAGCACAATGCTGTTGGCTTCGGTTTTCGCCTTCAGAAAGGCACACGCGGCCTTAGCTTCGTCTATTGAACGGGCCGGCATGCCAGTAAGTGCTTCGGTCTCCGTTTGATTAGGTGTCAGCACATCTACGCCGCGAAAAGTGCTCAGGTCACAGCTGGTCGCCGGTCCAGCATCGACGATCACTGGCAATCCCCATTTCTGGCTTTCACGAATGACGTAAGACACCGTTTGTAGTGGGATCTCCAATTGGAGCAGGACAGCACTGTATTTGTCCGGGGCCAGGATCACCTCAAGATCCGCGATTTTCAAATCATCATTGGCTCCCTTATCCACTAGAATTCGGTTTTCACCATTGTCCTCAAGGAGAATGATCGCCATGCCAGTGGACGCCCTAGTAGACATCAAGAGACATTCCACACTGACCCCGTACTCGCGGAGGGTGTGACGAAGAAATGTACCATTCTCATCACTTCCAACCATTCCTATGTACTCCACCGGGCATCCGAGCTTGGCAACTGCCAGCGCTTGGTTGGCTCCTTTGCCGCCAAGGCGTTTTCTTATACGCTCAACAACCATGCTTTCGCCAGCTTTAGGCATGCGTGGCATCCGTATGAAGTAATCGACATTTATGCTTCCAACTACCAAGATTGGCTTCATGTCATGACCCTCCTCATGCAGGACTTGATGGACTCTCCTAAACTACTTTCATAATACACGTCTACGACAGTCTGATAGAAGTAGTCATTTCTCGATAATTCACGAAAAGAAGAGTATGTAAACCGCAGAACCGCAATGGGGTTTGGAGAGAAGCGCCTCGGGGTGGCCATTGGTGACAGTGCCTGTGCATGGTCACTAATAATACGGGGTACCCCATGTCGGGGTACCCCTTGTCTATTTCTCTAGGCAGCTGATCATATCTACTCGAATCGCATGCCTGCCACCCTCGTATTCGGCGGAAAGCCATGCATCCACGATCATTTTGGCCAGCTCAACGCCTATTACTCGCGATCCCAAAGCCAGCACATTTGTGTTATTGTGCTGCCTGGACAGCTGAGCCGAATAGGGTTCGCTGCACACTACGCAGCGAATTCCCTTCATCTTGTTGGCGGCGATGGACATCCCCACCCCAGTACCACAAAACAGCATGCCTAATTCGCACGCGCCTCCTACAACTGCTTCCCCCACCTTCTTGGCATACTCCGGATAATGGACCCGCTCCGCAGTATAGCAGCCAACGTCAACGCATTCAATACCCTTCTCTGTAAGATACTGCTTCACCTGTTCTTTAAGTTCCAAACCTACATGATCGCTGCCTAGCGCAATGCGCATCTGCATACCTCCTACTCTATCTCGCCGCGAGCCGTATCAAAACAGTACATGGCTGCACCTAAGCAGCCTCCTAATTGGCCCGCTGTCGATCGCTTTATAGTCAGGTTTTCGGCCACCAGCGGATGCCTAAGGCGCGCCCGCACCTTTTTCTCCAGCTCCTCAAAGGGGAACCCCTGCATATCGGCAACTCCTCCGCCTACAATCACTACCGTCGGATCGAGGAGGGTAATCGCTGTCACCATACCGATAGTGAGGTTATCCAGCCACTCCTGGACATCAGCCGCATGCGTGGGGTTAACAAAGAAGTCCGCCACATTCGTCTGGGCTTGGGCCGTTAGCTCTGTGATTCTCCGGCCCGCAGCATACAGCTCCAGACAGCCGTTATTTCCGCAGGCACAGGGATCATCCTTGCCCTTAACGGGAATATGCCCGAGCTCACCCGCAAAACCCCGGGCGCCTGTGACCAGTCTGCCGCGGATCACAGAGGCAAAGCCCAGCCCTGTCCCCACATAAAACCCAAGCACGCTGCAGCTGGGCCCTGTGCTGAGAGCACGGTACTCACCATACAGAATGACGTTGACGTCCTTCTGCACATATACGGGCACACCAAATTTTGCCATGAGTGTTTCCCGCAGGTTTATCCCAGTGATCGCTGGATCCAAGTTCGGGCAGGAAAGAATCTCACCAGCTTCGCTCACGATACCTGGAATTCCAATGCCGATAGCACCGATCTCTGGTTCAGCGCTGGCTGTGAACTCCCCGATCGCCTCGGAAAGATAGCTGACCAGTCCCCCCTCCGCCTCTTCCACCTTAATCCTGGAGGAGCGGATAACCTTCAGATTCCTATCAATATGTGCGAGGCGAATGTTGGTACCGCCAATATCGATTCCGAGCACACTAGATAACTGCTGCATCACCAATCACACCTTGCTGCTGTTTTTGAACGGTATAAAACTGCGGGCAACTGCAATTGCCTCTTCCAAAGTGGCGCCTAACGTGAATAATCCCGAACTCCCCAAGACAAAGCGTTCCGCACCGGCATCCATCAGGCGCTCGAACGTGCGTGGGTTCACGCTCCCGTCCACCTCTATCTCATATTTGTAACCCTGCTTTAGCTTGAGTTCCTTCAGCGCTGCAATCTTGTCGAGCATCTCAGGAATAAACTTCTGGCCGGCAAATCCTGGATCGACGGTCATCACTGTCACAGATGCCAGGCGGCCCAGCACGTACTGCAGGCTGTCGATAGTCTCCATAGGGTTAAGTACCGCGCCCACCGCCACTCCCGCTTCCTCGGCTAGATTCATGAGTCGGAACATCTGGCGGCTTACCGTATCAATGTGTAAAGATATCTCACTAACTCCCAGCTCGATGAGGTGCTCAACATAATCCTGCGGCCGTGTTACCATCAGATGAGCATGGATAGGTTTGTGAATGACAGGAGACAGCGTTTTCAGCATATCCAAGTTCAGAGACAGGTTCGGCACATAGTTGCCATCCATGACATCCCAATGATAGGCATCAGTGAAGTCATTAAGCAGCTCGAACTGTCTGCCCATGTCTTTGTAGTCCATGCACATGACTGAAACAGATATTTTCAAGTATGTTACCTCCCCTTCTTGCGCGCTGCAGGCCCGGCTGTGTTTCGCTCAATCAGCGCAACCGCCAGGTTCATGTTACTATCAACGGAGTGCCGGTGTCAAGGAAAGAAGCAGCTGATAGCGGCCTAGTCGGTGCTGCAGCGGGGCAAAAAAGCGACTCCAGCGCTGATGATCGCCAGAGTCGCTGCGTGTCTTTCGACCCGGTGCCTGCTTAACCTTTCGTGCCAGTCAAGGCAATGCCTTCTACGAACTGATTCTGGAGGACGATGAACATCGCGATCATAGGGGCAATAGCCATGAGAGAACCTGCCATCAGCAGCGGAAAGTCCGTCCCGTACTGACCCTGCAGCGAAGACAAGCCTGCAGACAGGGGCATCTTCAAAGGCGAGCTGTTCACGATCAGCGGCCACATCAAGTCGTTCCAAGACCACAGCGCAGTGAAGATGGCCAGGGCTATCATGCCTGATTTTGCCAGAGGAGCGAAGATCTTGTAGTAGATCTGAAAATGGTTGCACCCGTCCAGGGTAGCTGCCTCTTCCAGCTCGGTAGGGAGCGACATGAAGAACTGCCTGAGCAAGAATGTCCCAAAAGAACTGGTCAGCCCCGGCACGGTCAGTGCCGTCAAGGTATTGAGCCACCCGAGGCGTGCCATCAGCAGGTAGCGAGGAATAATGTAGGCCTGCGACGGCACCATCAGCACTGAGAGAATCATGACAAACAAGAAGTCGCGCCCAGGAAAGCGAATGCGGGCAAAGGCGTAAGCTGCCATGGAGCAGAAGAAGACCTGCCCAGCGACCTTCATTACAGTAGTGGAAAACGTGTTCCAATAAAATCTCATAAAGGGAAAGGACGTGAAAACACGCTGGTAGTTCTGCCAGCGGAGCTGAGCCGGAATGATTACCGGCGGTACCCGCGTTGACTCGCCCAAACTCATGAAAGAGGTCAGGATCATCCAGATAAACGGGCCCACCATGAGCAAAGCACCAACAATCAGGATGATATGCACAATCAGCTTCCCAGTCGATCTCTTCTGAGAGCGCTCCTTACTCATAATGCACCCACCTCTTTTGCAGTCTAAACTGTACTATCGTTACTCCCAGGATAATCACAAACAGTACGAGCGAGATCGCCGCCGCGTAACCTTTGTCCATGTTTACAAACGCCTGACGGTAGAAGTAAAACACGACGCTCTGGGTGTGGCGGATTACCGGACTGTTGATTCCAATCATGGTGAAGATCAGCTCGAAAACCTGGAACGATGAAATAAGCGAGGTCACTGTCACAAAGAAAATAGTCGGGCTCAGCATTGGCAGGGTGATCCGAAAGAACTGCACAAAGGAATTGGCCCCGTCAATTTCCGCCGCCTCATAGTACTGCTTAGAAATACCCTGCAGGCCGGAAAGGAAGATCACCATGTTATACCCAATCGAACTCCAAATAGATACGATAATTAACGATATCATTGCGTAATTCGGGTCAGTCAGCCACCGCGGCCCCGCGATGCCCACGGTACTAAGAATGTGATTCAAAAGACCAAAATCAGCGTTGTAGAGCCAGCGCCAAACCATGGCCACGGCCACCGGCATCGTGACCACCGGCAGAAAGTACAGCGTGCGATAGGTGGACATGCCCCGAATTTTCGTATTGAGCAATACCGCTACTATAATCGATAGAGCAATCCCGAAGGGCACCGAACCGACAGTGAAAACGATGGTATTCCGCAGCGCCTGCCACAAAACGCTATCTCCGAGCATGCGTTCGAAGTTTACGGTCCCACCCCAATCGTACGAGCCAAATGCCCCCCACTCTGTGAAGCTGAGGTAAAACGACTGAATAAGGGGCCAGATGCTGAAGATGAGTGTTCCAGCCACGGTGGGGAGAATCATGAAATAGGCCCAAAACCAGTCCTGAAGCTTTTTCTTATTGATTCCGCTCACATCGTCCACACCCTTCCGACGAACTCCCCCAGCAAACGAGGTTTGGATGGGGCCTCCCCAAGGAGGGGAGGCCTCTGATCATTACCGTCTTTCTGAATCAAGTACTTCTTGCACCTGGCGCTGTGCTTCCTGGGCAGCTTCTTCGATGGAGATCTCTCCGGCCCAGGCCGGTGTCAGGCAGTCGGTTAGGAGCTGCTGCCAGTGTCTTGCCCGTACCGATACGGGATAGGGCACTGCCCACTCGATTTGATCCAAGAAGATCTGCAAGTTGAACTGCGGAATGGATTTTACCCATGTATCCTGCAGAGCCATGTAGGAAGGAATAACGGTTCCTGTTGCAGCTTGGATTTCCATTGCTTCCCTGGATCCGAGGAACTCAACAAACTTCCATGCCTCTTCGCGGTGCTTGGTGTTAGCAGCAATGACATTGCCAAGGCCGTGGATAATGACAGCCCGCTGCTTACCCTTGGGCAGAACAGTTACGTCTACCCGATCCTTCGTGTACTCATTGGCGTTAAAGCGTACGGCGTTCCAGGAGCCGGTGAAGTACATGGCAGCCCGGCCAGATTCGAACAAGGAGATCGGCTCGGTATCGGTCATCTGCGCCATGCTGGGGGACGCCTTGTCGACGTTGATCAAATCGGTCCAGAACTTCAGTCCTTCGATTGCTTCAGGCTCAGCAAGCCCAGCCTTGGTCCGATCCTCGTTCACAACATAGCCGCCTGCTTGATAGATGGTGTTGCCGAAGCCGCTCTGCAGGCTGAGTTCTGCAGCAAAGCCCCAAACCTGGTTTTCTTCATCGGTCAAAGCGATTGCTGCTTCGCGGAAATCATCCCAGGTCCAGTCCGCATTGGGATACGGAATACCAGCTGCGTCAAAGAGTTCCTTGTTATACCACAGCCCGATGGTGTCCATATCCTTCGGGATCGCGTACTGCTTGCCGCGATAGTTGTAAATTGCAGCCAGCGCTGGTGGATAGTCATCCAGACTGATCAGGTCGCTCTTAGCGAGCCAGTCATCCAGGGGCACGAGCATGTTGTTGCTTGCGTACAGCTCGAAGTTCGTAGCATTCAGCCAGAACACATCTGGGAGGTTGCGACCAGTGGCCGCGGTCTCCAGGTTGGTCCAGTACTGACTCCACGGAATCACTTCGATTTCGATCTTAATACCAGGATTCTTTGCTTCAAAGGCCCTAGCAATGGCTTCCATCGCCGGAGCTTGGTTCAGGTCCCAGAAACGGTAGCTCAGTGTTACTTGGGCCTGAGCCAGAGCTGACAAACCGAGAGCAGCAACCAATGCTAATACCAAGACAATACTAAATCTTTTCATATTATCCTCCCTTGTCTATTTTCTTGGTAGTGAAGAAAAGAAGTAAACCTTACCCCCCTTTCTTACCAGCTTGTTCCATACATGTCATAACATCATGATAAGTTTTGTGTTCGACGCATATTTGCAATATCCTGCCTTTATCCGCTGAAATTTCAACAATAATCTTATATCTAGCCCCGTTTGTTAGCACCAGAAGCGGAATAGGCAATAAGCAGTCCCGCTGCGGCAGAGATCAGAGCCGAAACGAGGAACACAACTCGGATGCCAAAGTGCTCTCCTACCATCCCCGCAAGCAGAGGGGCCAGGAGCCTAGCGGCACTTAAAACCGTAACCTGCCAACCCATCACGGTGCCCAAGAATCTGCTTGGGACCTGGCGGGTGATCACGGCAATGATCACCACTTCCGTGATCGTCATCCCGATCGCATGGAGCGGCATGATCGCGTACAGGAAAGGAATCCCCCGTACAATCGACATGAGCAGCCAGCGAAGTCCAGCGAGAAGCATCCCACCGGCCACCAAAGCAGTACTCGAAGCCCTGTCGGCAACGATTCCCAATGCAAGCATGAGAGGTATCTCGGGCCAAGACTGCACCGACGAGAGCATCCCGAACTGCTGGTTCGTGACCTGCATCTCCTGCCGCAGGAAGATATAGTTTAGATGTGTGCCCATCGTCTGAGCCAGTGTGAAGATACCCAGCGCCGCCAGAATAACTTTCAGCTGCAGCGGCCACTGAAAATGACCTGAAGTATCCTGGACTTCTCTCACTACGGCAGCCGGTTCACTCGCGACATCCCTGGTCAGGAGAACTGTCAGGAGGAGAGCAAGGGCCACCATCCCAGCACCCAGGTAAAAGGTGGCCTCCACCCCCCACCGATCGAGGGATGTGCCCATAAAGGCTGTAGCCAGGACCCAGCCCACCGAGAACGAGATCCGGTAAAAGCCGTGCATGCGCCCCAGCTGCTCCTTGACTCCAAAGCGCGTCACCCAGTTGGCAGCCGTGGCATTGAACAAACTGGTCGCCAGCTGATTCACAGCCAAGAGGACCACGAACAAGACGAGGCTCTGCGCATGGGGAAAGATGACCGTTACAGGGATACTCAAGAGTAGGGCTCCGGCTAGAATTGGCTTGCGCTTGTCCAGCCTGTCCGACAGCTTGCCAATGGAGACCTGGCTGCTGATGGACAAGAAAGTCGCCAGGCCCTGGATCAGCCCGAACTGCTGGAGCGTAAACCCTTGGTCGGTAATGAGAACCGAAAACTGGGGATACGCCAAACCAAAGCCCGCGTATGCGAGCATGCCCACAAGCCACAAAACCACAAACTGGCCTGCATATTGTCTCTGCAGGCCAGAGACTTTAAGAGCCTTTCCTACTGCGTCCATGTGTTTCTCCTAGATTTTCAAGATCCGCTTTGCATTCTTGTTGTAAACCTTCTCCAAGATCTCATCTTCCAGGCCGATGCCGTAGATGTTCCAGCGGCCTTGACCGGGAATGGGTGCGCGGGTGTAAGGGAAATACTCGTTCCAGGTTTCCAAGAACTCATAGTACAGCGTGCGATCGTAGTAGCCCGGCCCGTAGTCGGTACCGAAGAGAATCCTGTCTTGGAACTCAGTGAAGAACCGGCGCGATGTGTAGGGCTGCCTGCCAAACTCCGCCAGCCGGGCGGCAATGTCGATGTGCATGTTGGGGTAGCGCCTCAACCACGCGGCCACCTGGCTTAAGTTCTCAGAATACGAACCTCCGTGGGCAACCACAAACGTGGTATTCGGATTGCTGGCAATGAGGTTCTCCTGCTGCTCCATTAACTCCTCAAATGTGAACAGTTCAGGGGCACAGAACGACCAATCTGGATGCTTGAGCAGATTCTCGTAGCGCTCGTTATACTGGTCAATGGGCCTAAAGAACGCCACTGGATCAGCAATGTGGATTAGGATGGGCAGATCAAGGTCCGCGGCGGCCTGCCAGATCGGCTGGAGCCGCTTGTCATCGATGGGAACGTACTTACCATCTTTATCCTTCATCCCCAGGCTGATGTTCTTCCACATCTTCAGCCCGCGCACTCCTTTGGCCTTGGACTCGCTTACGGTCTTCCACACGGAGCGCTCGAAGTCCGGTTCATCTAAGCGGCTGACATCCACGGAACCAAAGACCACGAAGAAGTCGAGGCACGGTTCGAGTTTGCGGAAGACGCGGTCCAGCTCAGCATCCCACGCCACCTCCAAGGTTACAACCTTCTCCAGACCCAGCTCCCTCAGTTTTGCGACTTCAGCCTCGGTATCGTACTTGGTGTCGAAGTCCGGACCGTTGGTCAGGGGCCCAAAGTGTGTATGGGCATCGATTACTGGGAACTTGGGCTGTGTTACAGTCTGCCGTTCCACAACAAGTTCGCTTCTGGGCATATACTCCGTGAGGAGAAGCGGCGTAGACGACATTTATTTCACCTCAAGGCCGAGAATGCGGGCTGCATTTTTGTAGTAGATCTTCTCTAATGCTTCGTCATCCAGATGGATGCCATAGATCTTCCAGCGTCCTTGGCCGGGGATCTCTCCGCTGCCGTAGTCGAAGTACTCGTTCCAGGTTTCAAAGAACTCGTAGTAGCGGAGATGCTCATACCACCCAGGCCCGCAGTCCGTTCCGAAGAGAATGCGATCTTGGTATTTTGTAAAGAATTTGCGAGAGGTATAAGGCTGCCGTCCAAATTCGGCCAGCCGTGCTGCGATGTCGATGTACATGTTCGGGTACTTATCGAGGCACTGGCCGACCCAGCCGAGATTCTCGCTGTACGACCCACCGTGAGCAATGATGAACGTGGTATCAGGATTCTGGGCAACCATGCTCTCCTGCTGCTCCATGAGTTCTTCAAAGGTAAAGAGGCCAGGCTTGCAGAACGACCAGTCAGGGTGACCCTGCAGCTCTTCCCAGCGCTCGTTGTACTGGTCGACGGGCCTAAAGAACGCTACCGGATCAGCAATGTGGATCACGATGGGCAGATCGAGCTCAGCAGACCAATCCCAAATGGGCTTCAGGCGCTTGTCATCAATGGGAATATACTTGCCTGCTTTATCCTTCATGCCCAAGCTGATGTTCTTCCAGAGCTTGAGTCCCCGGATGCCGGTCTTTTTGTAATTCTTAAGGGTTTCCTCCACGTGGTCCGCAAAGTCCGGCTCATCCAAGCGCAAGATGTCCACAGAACCAAAGGTGAGGATAAAGTCATCATAGGGTTTAATCTTGTTTACAACCCGTTCCAGCTCCGCACCCCACAAAGTTTCCAGGTTGGTGATATACACCACACCCAGGCTCTTCAGCTTTTCTACCTCTTTCTTCGGGTCAAAGCGCTTCTCATAGTCTGGACCCAGAGTGAGGGGACCAAAGTGGGCGTGAATGTCGATGACCGGGAACTTCGGACCCGTAATCTCTTCGCGCTCCACCACGAGCTCACTTCTGGGTTTATACTCGGTAAGCAGCAAGCCGTTCTCCTTTGCCATTTGTACCACCTCTTTAGTTAGTCTCGCGGTCGTGTTGCAAAACCGTATTTCTCATAAACCTCGACAATCCGGTCTTTGATCAAGGCCTCCGCCCGTTTTGGAAGCTCTCCTGCCCTTACTTTACGGTATTGTCTTGGGAGATACTGACTGAGCAGACTGAGGGGAACATCGACCTCGTTTAGGTTGTTCAACAGTCGTCTTACCGCCGCGGCTGCCTTTGGATTGGCCCAGTAGTACCTGATGCGGTCGGACAAGCTGTATATACGGGCAAACTTCAGCTCGGCAGCATTTCCCTTGTAGTAGGGGGCCCAGTTCTTCGGTTCGGCAAGCATGAGCGCTTCCATCGTCTCCTGCAGGTTCGACAATTCTGCCCCTGCTAGTGCTGGAATCTGACGCTCAATGTGCTCCAACAGGAACAGCGCTTCCCGGAACACGAAGGTCAGTTCTGGCCCTACCTTGAGAATCGCTACACCGTCTTCCACCATCTGCCTGAGGGCTTCAGGCTGCTGATAATCCGTCGAATGGCCTTCAAATACCAAATCCGGATACTGATCAAGTGCTCTGCTCAATTCGTGGGCTGCTGCCCGGTCGTACTCTGCGATGAAGTGGTCGCCAAACTCAACACCAGGCTGCACCACAACACCCACGACTCTACCCCAGGCTTCACCTAAACCGTGCCTAGCGAATGTTTCCTGTGTAACACTGACAGTCCCGTGGAAGTCCGCAGGTTTGGTAACGCTCAGTCCCTCATCTTCACCTACGGTACCACCTGGTACGGGCACCTCAGTGCCGATGACATAGACAGGTGGTTCTGCGCCAGAGTGCTCTGTGAGCCGCTCCTGGTAGCCTTCTTCGGCTGCTCGGCAGAGCTCAGCGGTGCGCTCGGCGATCAGCCCAGGATCGAGTGGGGCATTGGGATCGCCATCGTCCCCAAGATGCATGCTGGCATCTATGTGGATTTTCGTAAACCCTGCCTTGACGTACCCTTTCACCAAGACTCTGGCCTTGGCCATGGCGGACTCTGCCGGCTCCCCTTTCCAGGGGTTCGGTCCTAAGTGATCCCCACCCAGGATAACCTTCGCCATGGGAAAATCCACCTTCGCGGCTAGCGTTTCTACCAACCTCACGAAATCAGCTGGAGCCAAGCCTGTGTACCCGCCGAACTGATTCACCTGGTTGCACGTGGCTTCCACCAAGACAGCCAGATCGTTCTGCTTCCCGTACTCCAGCAGCGCCTCAATGACAAATTCGTTAGCACTGCATACGGAAAAAATCCCCTGAGGATGCCCGGCTTTATGCCTTCTCACCAATTCCTGCAAGTAATGAGCCAATTTCTGCCCTCCTGAACTTACCTTAATTCAACTCAGCGATATACTCCTTTTCCGCTTCATAGAGCTCATCGAACATCGCCTTGATTTCGTCCAGCGAGCAGACGGCAGCTGTGAGCGGATCCATCATCAGCGCACGCATCGCCATCTCCCGATCTTTCTGCAGCACTGCCTCTACTGCCAGCTCAAAGAAGGCCATGTTACTTCTGTTGAGGGCAGCGAGGTGCTCAGGCAGGCGTCCATAATAGCAGGGATTGATCCCGTTGCGGTTAATCATGCACGCCACTTCTACGATGCCATCCTGGGGTAGGTTCTCGATTAACCCTGTGTTCTTGACGTTGCCGTAGATCACGTTCGGCACGTTCTTGACCATTGCTTCGATGATCACTGCGGCGTACTCGTGGCTTTTCTCCAGATTAAGCTCTTTTTCGCCCGAAATGAGCGCCTGGATCTCCCGATCAGTGTTTGCCCGCCACGTTGGCCACTCGTTGGCGTAAAAGCCAGTCGCGCCGTTGTAGCCTACGCTGCAGTGTTTATCAATGAGGTCTTGGCGCTTGCGGTAGTATGGAATGTACTCGGAGAAGTGTCCGCTGGATTCCGTGACAAAAGCACCCAAGTACAGCATCGCATCAAGACGCACCGGGTCCAGTGCCAGGAACTCTGGATCTTTTGCCTTTTCTCTGAGTACTGGATACATATCCTTGCCGTTGTGCTCCAAAGTAGTGAACCACGCCATGTGGTTAATCCCCGCACATTCCCACTTCAGTTCTTCATAAGGAACCCCGAGCATTTCCGCGAGTTTCTGGCTGGTTCCCTGCACCGAATGGCACAATCCTACGATCGGAATATCAGTGATCCTGGTAGTGGCCAAGGTCACAGCCGACATGGGGTTGGTGTAGTTGAGAATTGTGGTATTGGGTGCCAGTTCCTCAATATCCCGGACAATGTCGATCCAGGCAGGCAGGGTCCTTAAGGTCTTAAACAGTCCACCTGGGCCCAAAGTATCGCCGATGCACTGCTTTACCCCGTATTTCAGCGGGATTTCAAACTCAAGCTTTACAGTTTTTAGGCCGTGTACCTCAATCTGGTTAATCACAAAATCTGCATCCGCGAGTACCTCTCTGCGGTCTGTGGAGGAGCGGACTTTCCAATTCTTCTTGCCCAGCCTCTCGATGACCATTTCCACCAGCTTGTGGGCCAGCTCCAAGCGCTTGGGATCGATATCCACTAGGGCAAATTCCCCTTCATCGAACCCCTCGATGTTCAGAATGTCCACAGTCAAATGCCGCGTAAACATACTGCCCGCACCAATAATGGCAATCTTCATGTAAAGAACCTCCTCATTTCTGAAAACCAGCTGACAACCCCTACCGTTTGTTACGTCGTCATAACATCATTACTGCGAATTCTGCACCCACCAGTGGATTCCTGCCATCCTTAACCATTATTTCCAAGATCGATCATAGGTTCTAAACCATCGGGCAGATCGGGATTGAGACCCTTGTGGAGTGCTTTATAAAGCCCGACAGCCTGGGGTATAAAGATGAAGGGTATACCATTCACCCCGTAGTTCTGATACCCGGGGAGTTCAACCTGCCAGTCGGCCCCCCAGCTGTGCCCAGCACCGCTGATAGTAACCACCCTGGCACCCCTCCGCTTAAGGTCTTTCACCAAGTCCCTCTGGAGCATCTCTTCCTCTGGGGACAGCGCGGCAATCACTAATGTCTTCTCATCAACTAAGACCATGGGCCCATGACGCACGTCCAACACATGGTGGTAGTTTGCTGGAATCTGGGGAATCTCGACAAATGCGATGGCAGCCTCTTTTGCTATCCCATCTAGTTCTGAATCTGCTAGCACGACTGCTTTTTCCCAATCCGCCGCAGCCACTTCCTTCGCCAGTTCCGTGTAGTTTGCCATGTAATCTGGTCCCGCAGTGATGGCTGCATCAATTTCGGCCAGGAGTGATTCATCGTCTGCAAGAATGGCGATAAGCATTAAGTTAGCAGTATAAAGGTTCGTGACTGTGCGGGTTTGGCAGACGCTTTCGTCAAAGGCCCATGGAATTTCTAAACTTAAGTCAGCCAGTTCGCCCAACGCTGCTCCTGCTTTGGCAGAAATGCCGATTACAGGCACTCCCAATGCCTTAGCTTTCTCCACCGCTAGCACCACTTCGCTGGTACCGCCTGAGCGCGACGGCGCGATGATCATGGTATCCTTTAAAAGACCCCTATAGTGCTCGAAGTTCACCAAGAGGTCGCCCCCTGCCAGGGCGTTGGCAGGCAGGTCGAGGCGCAGCTTAGTGGAAGTCTCAGCCGCTTGGCAGAGGCAGTAGCCGGATCCACAGCCCACGAAGGTTAGGCTGCGCGGCTGATGTTTCTGGTACACATCCCGGATGCGCTCAGCATTGGCCAGAAAGTAGTCGTATGTCTGGCGCAGCGCATCGTACTGACTGAAGATTTCCTTCTCGGTTAGATACATGCTTTCCGCCCTTCCTGTTATATTGTCATGACAAGCATTGCTGGAAACAAAGGAAACTCTTCAGTTTCCTTCGTACGAACCACCTAGTTCAACTTGACTTCAAACCTGAAGCGATCTCCCCGCACCACACCCACAGTGTACTCCACACACTGGTCGCCGGCATATGTAAACCGCTCCAAGTCTAAAGCAGGGTGGCCCGGCGGCAGCTGGAACAGCTCCGCTTCTCGGCGGTTTATGGCCACAGCGCCAAAGGTTTCCTTGGCGGAATCTACAACAACGCCATACTTGTTGCGCATCACATCGTACAGCGGCGTAGTATCCAGTTCTGCCTTGGACAGGCCGGGAAACAGCCGAACCGGCAGATAGGTGGCCTCAATGGCCATCAGCGTCTCATCCGCATAGCGCAGACGCTTAAGGTAATAGATCTCCTCATCCTGCTGTATGTCTAAGGCCTTGGCAATTTTGGCCGTCGGAACAATAATCTCCAGCTTTTCCACCTCATTGCGAGGATTGAGCCCCCGTTTGCGAAACTCCTCGGAAAAGCTGTAAAAACTGGTAAGCTGCTGTTCTATCTTAGGCAGCGTTACAAAGGTACCGACTCCTTGGCGGCGCTTGACCAACCCGTCCTTCTCCAGCTCCGCAAGGGCCTGCCGAACAGTAATCCTGCTCACACCATACTCTTTACAGAGTTCGAATTCAGAAGGCAGGCGGTCGCCAACTTGCCACTCATTGTTCATGATTTTCTGCGCTAAAATAGACTTTAGCTGGTAATATAGTGCGACTGGCGAATTCTCCTTGACAAGTACCATAACCTCTCCTCAAATAACTTGTTATAATAACATCATACCGTAATTCGCCAATAAATCAAGTTCCAGTTTGAATGGCATGTTAAGATGCGGGGAGCAGGCCAAGGCCAGCTCCCCCCTTGTCGCGGCTCATATCCGCTTAACGGAAGTCGCCGATGTACTGCTTATTCGCTGCTAGCATGGCATCTACCACACCCTCTGCTCTCTCCCGAGAAGTGGTAGCAGGGCATACCAGCATGGCCTGTACTGCCAGCTTACGATCCTTTAGAACAGCCGCATCAACTACCAGCTCATATTCGCTGAGGCATGTTTGAATCCGGCCCAGCACACCTGAAGGCAGTGGGTCAACCATGATTCCCTTCAAACCGGACGGCGTGGTCACGCAGGGTACTTCCACCACCGCATCATAGGGAAGGCCCGGAATCTTGCCTTCATTGCGAACGTTCGCCATAAACAGCTCGGTCTTCTTGTTGGTGAGGCAGTCAATGATCTCCGCGGCGCTTTCGGCGCTGCCTGTGATGAAATCCGATACTCTTTTGTTCTCGTCCGATGCCAACCGCCGCAGTTCGGCAATCTCCTGCTGCTGGTGGTCCACAGCCTTCTGAACGTAGTCCATGTCAAGCATGTATTTTTCCACGCAGTCGGGGCTGGCGTACTCGGGCATGAACTCCACGATATGATCGTCTCCGCCTGAGACAAACAGGCCGTACAACTCCAAGAGGTCGTATGCCAGCGGCTGAACCTCCCAGTTCTCCCGGGCATGCCGCTTGAGGACTGGATACAGATCCCGGCCCGAGCGGTCCAGCAGGGAGGTAAGCCAGATAAAGTGATTTACCCCCGCAGCCCAGGCTTGAGCATCCTCTGCCTGATAGCCGATGCGCGGAGCAATACGCCGCACTGTATTCTGCAGTCCGTGGCATAGTCCGATGATCTTGATGCTGGTGTACTTCTGCACAGCCCGGCAGATCGCTGTCATGGGGTTGCTGTAATTGATCAACAGGGCATTAGGACAGACCTTTTCCATATATTTGGCAATGTCCAGGACGATCGGGATGGTTCGGAACGCCCTCGCCATCCCCCCTGGGCCCATGGTATCTCCCACGGCGTAATAATAGCCGAACTTCCGGGGAATGGCCACATCGTTGAGCCACGCGTCCCAACCACCTTGGGCCACTGTAGAGATGACGAAATCAGCTCCGGGCAGAGCTTCCCGGAAATCTGTGCATGAACTGAGCCGCAGATCGGCCCCAGTTTCCTCAATCAGCCGCTTAGCTAGAATCGACACAAGTTCCAGACGATCCGTGTCGATATCAACCAGGACCAACTCACTGCCGCGCACTCCTTCGGTTGCACAGAGATCCCCCACTAATCTCAGCCCAAAAACTATGCTGCCAGCGCCAACTAACACGATTTTTGCCGCTGCCACTTCGCTTCGCCTCCATCGCTTTAGGTTACTTTACACTGCTTGCAGATGATTTGCATATGCCAGCATGAGGGAGCCAATCACACCTGTCTTCGATCCATAGGTCGCAGGGCGGATCTCGACACGCTTGTCCACCACACCCGATAACCACCGCTTAAGGGCCTCTTCAAGGTGAGAAAAGAGTATATCCCCTGCGTCTGAGACTCCCCCGCCAATCGTCACCACTTCAGGGTCAACTAAAGCAGCGAGATTGTTGATGCCAATTGCGAGGTATTTTGCGGTATCCCGCACCACCGCTAACGCCGCTGCATCGCCCTGGCGTGCTGCGGAAAAGACTTTTTCCGCAGTCGCGACCCCGCTCTCCATCCCAACAACCTCGTTGTACGAACGAGCAATGGCGGGTCCGGAAACCAGCGCCTCTAGGCAGCCCTTTGCGCCGCACACACAGTCCCGGGCAGTTGGATCCACAACAACGTGGCCAAGCTCGCCAGCGAGATGGTGGGCTCCCCGAAAGAGCTTGCCGTCAAATACAAGACCCGCTGCAACGCCCGTTCCCACCGTAACGTAACAGAAATTCTTGTTCGTCCGACCCACGCCCTGAGTCAACTCAGCAATGATCGCTGTGTTCAGGTCATTGTCAATAAACACCGGAACTCCGAAACGTTCCTGCAGTGGCTTTCTAATCTGCACCACATTAGGCCACCCCAAATTGTAGGGGCTGAATGTGTGGCCCGCCTCCGGATCTACCTGGCCCGGCAGGCCGATGCCCACACTGACCAGTTCATCCGCGGGTGCCAGGAGCTGCTCTACAACGGAAACTATCTGCCCAAGGAGCTCTTCAGGAGTGGCCTTTCTCGTCCTTTCCCTGACCAACTGCTGAATTATGCCTTCAGCATCAGCCTTCGCCGCGGCAATCTTGGTGCCTCCTATATCCAGCCCAATCCATACCCTTGGATCATCTTGGCCTCGTCTATCTCCTGTAAACGCTTGCACGTCCAATTTCATGTTGCCTACCATTGTCACCTATCCTTTGAGACCAGTTAGCGCCAAGCTCTCAATAAACTGCCGCTGAATCACGAGAAACAGCAGAACAACCGGCCAGATCGACAAAGTGGAGCCCGCCATGATCAAACCGTACCTCGTGCCAAAGTCTGATTGCATCGCCGCAAGCCCAACGGGCAGAGTCCGCATGAGCGTCGAGTTGATCACCACCAGAGGCCAGAGGTAGCTGTTCCAGTTGCCCATAAAAGTGAAAATGCTCAGCGCCGATAAGGCGGGTTTCATCAGCGGCAGCATAATGCGGAAAAACGTACCAAACTCAGAGCTGCCATCAATGCGAGCTGCTTCGATCAGGTCGTTTGGGACCTCATGGCAGAACTGCTTCATCAAATACAGCCCAAAGGGGCTGACCAAGAACGGTATGATCAGGCCACCGTAATTGCCGACCAAACCAAACGAATGGGAAATTCGAAACAACGGCACAAGCAGCACCTCAAAAGGAACCATAAGGTTAGCCAGGATCAGGATGAAGAATAGATTCTTGCCGAGGAAGTTGTATTTGTCAAACAGATAGCCCCCTAGCGAGCTCGTGAAGAGCACCAATAGGGTGGTTGTGATGGCAACGATCAAGCTGTTTACATAGTAGCGCCCAAATGGAAGTGTTTCGAACAGCTGCTCAAAATTACGCAGCGTAAACTGCTGCGGCAAAAATGTAGGTGGAATCCGCATGATTTCCGCAGGTGTTTTGAAGGAGCTGACCAAGGTCCAGATAATGGGGAAGACCATGATCACGGCCCCGGCCGTTAGGACAATGTAGAGAGCCACAAGCTTCAGTGAACGCGTGTTCATCAGTTTCACCTCAATACTCCCATTGTGTTCTGAAGTGGAACAGCTGTAAAAGGGTGATTAGCAGGATAATTCCAAACAACACCACCGATGCAGCCGCGGCCTGATTCATCTTGAGGTATTCGAATGCGTGTTCATACACATAAAACACTAAGTTGGTTGTTGCCCGCATGGGACCACCACTCGTCATGACCTGGATCGGGTCAAACACTTTGAACGACGAGATGGCCGTCATGATGACCACAAACTGCATCACAGGGCGGAGAAGAGGAACTGTGATGTACCGAAACAGCTGAAAGCCGTTGGCCCCGTCAATCCTCGCGGCTTCGTAAAAATATGTGGGTATGCCCTGCAGCCCCGCGAGAAAAACTACGACATTATAACCCAGGTCTCGCCAGACCCACATCACAGCAATGGAAAACAGCGCCCATTTCGGATCAGAAAGCCATGCTTGGGGCATCAGTCCGAGCACTTCCACCACCGTGTTGATCAGACCCACATGGGGATTGTAAAGATAGATCCAGACGATAGAAACAGCAACGACGGAAGTCACAGCAGGTAGAAAATACGCACTGCGCAGTGCTTCCCGGAAGCGGGTGATCGTGTTCAGCCCTAGAGCAATGGGCAGCGATAGCAAGATGTTCATGGGCAGGACCATGAGGGAGAACTTGAAGGTGTTGACAATCGCTGTCCGGAAGATCCGGTCCGAAAGCATATCCTTATAGTTGCGCAGCTTGACAAACTCGTCAACAGGTCGCAGAACACTGCTTCCCCGGAAGAAACTGAGAATAAAACCTTCCACTATTGGCCAAAAAGAGAACACGAACAATGGCATCAGCAGAATAACGAGAGAGATTGCCACAAAGGGTGTGAAGCCCCAGCTCTTTATTCTGCGCTTGAGGGTAGGCATGCGGTACACTGAAGCACCTCCTGTAACCGGGAAAATTGGTGCACCTTCCTGAATGAGGGCAGTTGGGAAGCTGGGGCCTCCCAACTGCCTACTAACTGCATTACCTGCCGTCGGCTTCGGCGATCATCTGGTTGATCTCGGCTTCGATGTTCTGCAGAGCCTGATCGATGGAAATCTGACCGAGTGCGGCCGCGTCGACAGCGTCCATGATAATTCTTACGAACTGCTGTGCGTTCCGCAGGTCACCCAGCGGCCGGCCGTAAGGCATCATCTTGAAGGGAACCTCTAAGTATGGATTGACCTCCAAGAGCTCTGGATCGGACATGAGCGCTTTGTTCGGAGGAATGTTCATGGTTGTCTTCAGGAAGTGCCGTGCCTGTTCTGTTGATGTTGCGAACTTAACGAAGTCCCAGGCCACGTCTTGGTGAGGCGTGTCTTTTGATACAACCAGGCCCCATCCCGACTGTGATGCGTAGTTTGGATCTGCATCAGTAACAGATGGCGTTGGGAAGTAGGCGATCTCCAACTCAGGATATTCAGACTTCACAAAGCTGATTGCCCAGGATCCGATGGCCACCATCGCGGCCCGCTGCTGCACGAAGATGTCAGTCGGAGCAGTTGTTTCTCTGGCCATGACTTGATGAGCCGCAGTGAGGTTGACGATCTCCTGCAGCGCTTTCTTGGCTTCAGGTGTGGTGAAGTTCACGGCTGTTTGGTCTTCGTTCCAGTACTCGCCGCCGTTCTGCAGAATGAAAGCCAGCAGGTAATAGACTGTGGCGTCGCCGCCGCCAAGGTAGAAGCCGTGCCTGGAGATGAGGTTGCCCCGCTTGATGGTAGCCTTCTTGGCCGCCTCAATCAGTTCATCCCAGGTGGTAGGCAGCGTCTCAACTCCAACGGAGCGGAGGATCTCCATGTTGGCCAGAATGCCGCCGTATTCGAAGTTCGACTCCCGCGGCATTGCATAATACACGCCGTTGTGCTTGTAGCCGCCAATGGCACCTTCAAAAAAGGCTTCTTCCATTTCTTCCGTTGTCATGAGTTCGGCTGGAACTGGTTCAACCAGCCCATTCTTCGCGTAGCTCATGATGAGCCGCCCGCTCATTTCGAGGATGTCAGGCTGCTCGCCTACGCTAAACGACGTCAAGCTCTTCTGCAGGAATGTGTCATAAGGGAATGTTTCATAGATAATCTTGACGTTTGGGTTAAGCGCCTCGTATGCTGCAATAATGTCTCTGTTTGCCTGCTCAAAGAACGCGTTGCTGTGCCCCCACATGTGGAGAGTAATCTGCTCCGCATAAGCCCCAATGGAACCGGCCAACAACAGCGAGATCACCATAAACAATCCAAGCAGCTTTCGCACTAAATTTCAGCTCCTTTTTTGGTGTAATTGCGTAAAAGCCCAGTTTCTTTCACAGCACAAAACCAGCTCAGCCCTAGATTTCACCTCCCTGTTGACCTGGGTTTTAGCTTCAGCCCTTCGATAGCCCTGGCTGTCGCACGATGCCGGAAGGGGTTGTCAGGACATAGTCCAAGCGTCATCGCAGACTGCAGGGCCATACACTGCAGGGCAACGGTATCCAAAGGAGCACGCCAGCTGTCGGGAATCTGGTGAGTGCCTGATTCATCGAGCACCAACACGCAGTCAGCAAGCTCCTCTAGGTTGTAGTCGTGCAGAGCGATTACTAAACTGAACGAGTTGGGCCTGCGTTCCCGCATTTCCTGGACTACGCTCAGTTGGTAATCCCGGACATCTTGATCAGCAGATAAGAGCGAAATGATCAAGGTTCGGTCGTTGATCACATTGGCATTGCCGTGTCGAGCCCCTAAGAATGACTCGGCGATCCCCATGATCTGACCATCGCTAAACTCCTCGAACTTCAGAACACCCTCGAGGGCCACCCCATACAGAGAGCTGTCGCCCATGACGTACACTCTCTCAAACTTTCCGTCAGCGACAATTCCCATCAGCTCGTGGCTGCGAGCCAGGAGCCTTTGTCCGAGCAGTGCTAGCGATTCCACTACAGGTGCTGCATCGATGCCCGCAGCGAGAGCAGCCAGCGCTTGCCCGGCCACAATCAAACTAGTAAACGAACTAGTCATCGCCAACCCCCGATCGAGGGTCTTGGGATGCAGCACAATAGATGCAGCGTTTGGCCGCTGCTCTCCCAAGGAGGCGAGATAACTCTCGGAGTTGCAGGTTACGCCCACATGGTATGGATTGACTCCCACAGCATCCGCCAGTTTCACGGACCCAATCGATTCGGGGTTGTTCCCAGAGCGAGCAAAGGAAATATGCAGGTGCGGACCCGTGCCGCAGAACACCACACCGGGCTCGGTGATGATGCGGGTTGTTGGCCAGGCTTCACACGGACTTCCGAGCAGCTCCCGCCACAAGGGCTGCAGCGCCACGGCTACATAGTAGGACGTACCAGCACCCGATAAGATCACGTGTGGGCGTTCCTTACCCTGAAAATCGCGCCACTTCTGCAGGTCCGGTCTAGCCGCGACCCTGGCGCAGGTATCTCTCCACATTTCAGGCTGTTGGTTAATTTCCACAGCAGTGTGCACCAGGCCGATGCTTTCTTTCTCTTCCTGGCTGAGGTTGACGTAATACTCTATCCCTCGCACATCTCCGCCTCCAGTCTTTGCTGAGCTCAAACATACAACTTATTTCTTCAATCTAAACAAGTAGTAATGTGTCTATTCACCAAGAATTCGCCAATTCCTCCTGGACCTACAACTTATTTTTAGCTTTTTGTACATCCTTTGCATGGGGGATACCGCGGGCGCCACCGACGGCTAGCTCGCTGTTTGCTTTTTCTCCCAGTTCACAGGGGATATACACAGCCGCTCGTGGCGTTACTTAAGCAGGAGAAAAATGTGGGAGTGGGATTTCGGGGTAAAGAGGAGGTAAAAGCCTGTAGCTTCGGTGATTGCTTTAGAAACACGCAATAAGTTGCTGGCGACCGTCGCTCCCTTCAACGCACTCAGCTTATTTAGATGCAGGAAATAAGGCGAAGAAGGCGTATTATTGTAAAGTAGGAAAGAATAAGCCTTTTTGGAGGGCTTTTGCTGCAAACTGAGATAGGAGTAGATCAGTATGGTGCGACCTTCGGAGAATGGGCAGAGGATGGCCAGCAGTACAAGTGGGATTTCCCTTGTGCTGCAGCTCCTAGCGAAGCAAGATGCCCTCAGCAGGATAGAACTGGCGCGGCTGACTGGGCTGACACCTTCAGCAATCACAACGGTGGTGCAGAAGCTCCTCCAGCTGGACCTGATCAAAGAAGCAGGGAAGCAATCATCCACGGGTGGGCGGCGCGCCCGTCTATTGGAGATAAATCCAAAGGCAGGAAATGTGCTGGCCGTTGAGTTTGATCAAGAAGAAACAACCATCGCACTCTCGGATCTGTGCGGCAGCTTGAATTCATCCCGCACTTACAAAACGTCATCGGGAAGCGCCCAAGTGATGGTGGACACATTAGTCCAGTGCATAAATGGTTTCATCCGAGAGCACAAACTGCGGAAGCAGGACATCAAGGCTGTGGGAGTCTCCACCCAGGGTATGGTTGATTCGGATTTGGGCACAGTATCGAGCCCTGTCTCGTTTCAGTGGAAACGGCCCATTCCCCTGCGGGAGATGCTGGAAAGCGGCATTGGGATACCTGTGGTGATTGAGCAGGATGCGCGCCTGGCAGCTATTGCTGAGGCGCGCTTTGGAGCAGCCAAAGACACGACCGATCTCATCTATATCAACATCGGTACAGGTATCGGTGCTGGCATTCTGCATGACGGCAAGTTGTTCACCGGCGCCCAGCACGGCGCCGGCGAATTCGGCCACACAACAGTTGACTACAGCGGCGAACCCTGCCTGTGCGGCAACGTCGGCTGCATCGAAAACATCGCCTCGATACCGGCCATGGCGCTGCAGTACCGCAGAAGGCTGATTGAGGCGGGCCAATCGGTGGAAGGTTTCTCATCAAACGTATTCATCACAGCGCTGGCCGATCGAAGCCCGTTGGCAGTGGAAGTGTTTGAGAATGCCATGCAGTATTTAGGATACGGACTGATCAACTTAGTGAACTTGTTCGATCCAAGACTGGTCGTGATCGGGGGCCCCTTGTCTGTGCTGGGTCAGTCAGCATTTCAGCCTATTGCTGACATGATTCGTGAGTCCCGTATTCACGGAGCGTCGGGTGGAGCTGAACTCGTTGTGAGTAAACTCGGTGATAAAGTTCAGCTGCTTGGCGCGGTTACCCTGGCCTTGGACAAGCTGTTTGCCTTTACCATTCCAGGGTTAATCTAGTGGTTGGCTTTGGCGCGCCGCAGTGCCTGCCGTTTATATTCAGTCACGGTCTTGCCTACGATGCGCTTAAATGTCTTACTGAAGTACTGCTGATCCCGAAAGCCAAGTCGGTGATACAGCTCTTTTACGGCGTACTCACCATCGAGAAGCAGCTGCTTGGCTTTCTCAATGCGAAGGTCATTGATATAATTGGTGATCGTCGTCCCGGTTTCTTTCTTGAACAGATAGCAGAGGTAGTGCTTCGATAAGTTGACGTGATTGGCCAGGTCATCGAGGTAGATGCGTTCGCAGTAATGCTCGTGGATATACTCAATGGCCTTTTCCACGTTGTGCCGCAGGCTCCGCAGGCGGTAACCGCTGATCAGATCAACCAACTGCTGGACAAACTCTTCCATGATCTCCACAATCTGCCGGAGGCGCAGACAGTTCATGATGCGCTGGCTCACATGGGTGAACTCTTCCCCAAGTCCTAAGCTTTCGCCATAGCGCTCCAAGAGAGCCGTCACAATGTTGGAAAAGAGCAGCCTCACATGGATGGGGCTGATTCTATTCTGAGCCAAAAATAGCTCCAGTTTTTGAAGATGAAAGGTGCACTTCTCTCCGCTTGCTTCGTGGACCGCGGTCAAGATGTTCTGACGCAGCTCCTTGCTTTCGGCAAATACATTCAGATCATAGACACCGCGGGGACTTTCGGCCAGGAGAATAGTGCTCGACTGGCAGTAAAAAAGCTCAGGCAGGGTCTGTTCTACCTCCTGCCGCACTTGCTGTGCTGCAGTCAGGTCGGAAAAACTTCGGCTGTAGATCGCGCTGAAGTCGACGTTGAAATAACTTCTGGCTGCAGATCGGATCGATTGCAGCAGTTTCAGAAGCTGCTGGGTGCTCAAGTTACTGGAAGAGAGCAGAAGCTCAAAGCTCTGATCCTGTTCCTTCAGGAGATGCGGCACTTGTTCTGTCTCCAGAATATCTACTGCCAGATTCGCTACAGCATTGTTAATGGTATCCGGACCCCGCTTGCCGTACTCAAGGGCGGCGCCCCCATCGCGGTGAAACACGGCGATGGTGTACGCAAGGCTCGCAGAATCAAAGCGCAGGTGGGCGCAGCGCTCGTGAAAGCCATCAGACAGCACGAAATCTGGCGAAGTGATCTCGTCGTAGAGGCTCTCCTTCAGAGCTGCACTGTTGAGCTCTAGGTACTTCTGAAGGCTGGCGTAATCCCTCTCCTCGCTCGGTTTCAATCCCTCCGTAAGACGCTCAAGAGCTGTGATCAATTCTTCGTCCTCAACCTCCGACTTGAGGATGAAGTTGTCAGCTCCGCTCTGAAAGGCTTCCCGCACATAGTCAAAGTCGCTGTAACTGGTAAGAATCAAGATCCGGGTGCGGCTGTCTTCTTGACGGATCTGTTTTGTCAGCCAGATCCCATCTTGTTTGGGCATCTTTATGTCTGCAATGACAATATCTGGTTTGAGCCTGCGGTAGAGGTCCCAGCCATCTAGGCCGTTGGAGGCCTCGCCCACCACCATAAAATCGGGCCCTTCCTGCGCCAAGGTGCTCTTGAGGCCAACGCGCACCAACACCTCATCTTCTACGATCAGTACCTTATACATGTGAATTCCCCCGGGTCATCTTCAGCCTTCTTAACGGGCATAGTCACAGTTACCTTCGTCCAAGAATTTAGCTCTGAGTCAACCTGAACACCATAGTCTGTGCCGAAGTATATTTGGACTCGCTGGTTGACGTTGTTCAGTCCAGCCGTACTGAAGCGATTCTTGTCTCGTTCACCCTTAAAGATACGCTGCAGCGTTTCGCCGTCAATTCCTGGGCCGTTATCCACCACGCTCAGCGTCAGCAGCCCATCCGCTTGGGCCGCAGAGATAACGATGCGCAGATCCGACTTGCCGTCATTCTCAGAACCATAGATAATGGAGTTCTCCACGATCGGCTGGAGGATCAGCTTGGGCACCAAGCAGTCAAGGCAATCATCGTCAATGAAGTACTCCACCGAGAAACGCTGGTTGAAGCGAAGCCTCTGCAGGAGAATGTAGTTTTTTACATACTCGATTTCATCCTGCAGCACAATCAGATCCCGGCCCAAATCAACGCTGATCCGCAGCAGTTTGATTAGAGCGGTAATGGCACCGGCGATGCTTTTATCGCCTTGAATCTTAGCCATGAGGCGGATGGTGTTCAGGCTGTTATAGAGGAAATGAGGGTTGATCTGAGCCCGGAGAACCTCCAGCTCCATCTCTTTCTTCTCCCGCTCTTCCTGCACCAACTGTCGGATCAACGCATCCACCTTTTCGATCATGTGGTTGAAGCTCACCCCGAGCTGGCCTATTTCATCAGCCCTGGCAGTATTTACCCTGACCGAGAGATTTCCCCGTTCCGCCTGCTTCATGAGGTGCATCATATCAGTGATCGGCTGAGTAGTCTTGACGGAAAAGACCACCACGGCTGTCATTGCGATCAAACAGCACAGCACGAGTGCGGCTAGAATGATGCGGTGGGTGGTGTCTAGACGCCGAAAGAGGTAATCGGCAGGGATGGTGCGGACTATGCGCCATCGAAAGCTGTTGCACACTGAGTAGATGGCGAAGTAGTCCCGGTCGTTTAGGCGAAAGGAAACAAAGCCGTGCTCTTGTGGAGCAGATAGGATAGTCTGCATATAGGGGTGATCCGCCAGAAACGTGCCGATCATGGACTTGTCCGTATGGCTGATGACGTAGCCGCCCTCCGTGACCACGAATACCTCCCCTTCCCCCTCGGCCACGAGATTGCGGTAGAGGCGTTCCAGGGTAAGCTCGTCGATATCGATGGTCAGATAGCCCAATTCTTGGAGGGTATCCAGGTCAATGAGCTTGCGGGCTAGGGAGAAATAATACTTCGTATACTGACCGGAAAAGATGTTGATTCGCTCAGGCTTGGTTTCTATCCACACCACTTCACCAGACGTGTGGGCTAGGCGCTCCTCCACTGATCGGCGCACATCGGCCGATTTGACAGCGCCCACGTAGTACGTGTCCTGCGGTGTGTAGACATAGATCCCGTCAATATCCTCCCGGGACGTAAAGAAGCTCCTGATCAGACTGCGGAAAGAACCCACATCTACTTCCTCGGGATAGTTGAGGGCGCGGGTGAAATCGCGATTTGTCAAGATGACGTTGGAGAACTCCACCATGTCGTTGAAGACGTAGCTCATGTGCTGTCCGACAGAACTTACGGACTGCACAGCAGACTCGATATAGTTCTCAGCAATGACCTCTTTCACGTACCCGACATAGACCATGTACAGGGCAACGCTGGGGAAAATGGTGAAGATCAGGATCACAAGGGATAGGCGAAACCGCAGCGAGTGGTAGAATTTAATGCTTCTCTCCATAGCCGTTCACTTACTCCAGAGTGTCGATCTGCCCCGCTAAGGCGTAGGCTGTTGCTTCTGGTGTGAGGTCGTTTCTCAACATGTCATACAGGGTATCCTTAATAATCCGTTCCACATGGACGAAATTCGCGGTTTTCGGCCGGAAGTAGACTTTGTCTTCCTCCCAAGCAGAGAGGACCACTTCCATCTGGAGGGCGTTGGTAGCCTTGCGAATCTCCTCGTCTTCGCACACGGACTTCCGGGGTGGGATGTTTCCTCCTTCAGGAGCATTGAGAATCACCAGCTGGATGTCGCGGCTTGCCATCCACACGATGAACAACCAGGCCGCTTTTTTCTGCTCTTCAGTGGCAAACTTGCTGATCCCGATCCCAGCACCGCCGTAAATGTTAGCGCTGCGCACATCGCCATAGGGAAGAATACTGTAGCCTACCTTGCCGGCAACTTTCGAAAGCTCTCCGTTCTCAATCGCAGCCCAGTTTTCGTCCCAATTGGGCATCATTGCGATCTCGCCCCGTTTGAAAGCTTCTGCCAAATCAACCCAATCCCATTCCAAGCTGTCTGGAGCCGAAGCCTGAATCACCCGCTTGTAAATCTCTAGGGACTTGATAAACTCTGGACTAGTTACCCCCACTTCTACCGCCTTTTCCAAACCGAGACTGCTGACATCAGCGTCATAGAAGTAGTCCGCCCCATACGCGGCCATCACATTGGAGAATCCGCAGTAAAGCGCATTGTGATTCTGGGCCATAAACCCGCTGCCGTATTTCACTTCCTCATCAGGCACATTCGCGTCAATCCACTTCGCTACCTCAATGTACCGCTCCCAAGTAAAGTCCCTGGTGCCCGGAGTCCAATCGTAGCCGTGCTCGGCTTGGAAGGCTGCACGGTATTTGTCGAAAATATCCTTGCGGTAGAAGAGGATCATCGTGGGCGTATCGAAGGGGATGGCATAGACAGTGTCTCGGTCGAGAAAATGGGAAATCACATCGACTTGATCTTGATAGAAATCATGGGGCCAGCCGTCAATCTGCGGCAGGGTGGGGTCGTTAATGAAACGGTTGAGGTCCTCAAGCGCGTTGTAAAACCGATTCAGTGTCTGGTATGGGTCGACGTAAATCAATTCGTATCGAGAAGTCTGGGAGATGAAGTCAATGCTGGTACGCTCAATAAACGAATCGTAGTCCATGGGCCGAACATTCACATGAATGCCGGTCACGTTAGTAAACTCACCGCTCTCTCTGGTGAGGATATTCGCGTTAATGTTGTTCTCCACCACAAAGTCGAGGGTAATGCCCTCAAACTGGCGCCACTTGAAGTTCTGGGGTGCAGCAATGTACTCAAATCCTGCGCTAACATGAACCTCATTGACGTCCTGCTTAGGAGTCCTGACTCCCCGCAGGAAAAAGCCGCAGAGCGCCAGCACTACAATACCAATACCACCTATGAGTAAGCGCCTGGTTCGGCCCGTTCTGGCCATCATAACCCTCCCGCATCAACATGGTTTGATGACACATGTGAAAGCTATTCTCATATGCAAAGCCTAATTCCTTTATGTGATGTTTCCCACAAAAGGAATTAGGCGTCAGCTGCACGCTAGAACTTGATAATGGCCTTTACGACATCCCGTTTGTTGCTGGTTACGAAGTCAAGTGCTTCTTGCAGGGCATCAAACTCAAATTGGTGAGTCACAATCCCCTTTAGGTCAATCATGCCTGAGGCGAGGGCTTGGATTGCCGTAGGATAGAGATTGCGGTACCGGAACACCGATTGGATCTGGGCTTCCTTAGCTAGAATCTTGGCGAAATTGAATTCGATCGTATCCTGGGGTGCCATGCCCACCAAAACAATGGTTCCTCCCCGCTTCACTAGATAAGACGTTTGCTGCACTGTGACTACCGCACCTGCCGTCTCCACAACTACATCCGCGCCGCGGCCGTTGGTAAGCTCATCAATGTACGCCACAGCGTCATGCTCAGCTGCGTTGATCACATGAGTCGCTCCAAGCTTATAGGCAGCAGCCAGCCGGTTCTCCAACACATCAACTACGATAACATTGGTAGCACCATAGGCTCTGCAGGCCAGTAGGGTACAAAGGCCGATGCAGCCTGCTCCCAAAATCACCACAGTGCTCCCTAAGGTCACACTGCCCTGGCGCGCCGCATGCAGTCCCACAGAGAGGGGCTCAACTAGGGCACCCTCCAGCGTAGTCACATTGGCCGGCAGCTTAAAGCACATGTTCTCAGGAAAGGCCAGGTAATCCCGGAATGCCCCGTGATATGGAGGAGTAGCCAAGAACTCCACAGCTGGGCAGAGGTTGTACTTACCGCTCTTGCAGAATTCACACTGGCCGCAGGTGATGCCGGGTTCTAGGCATACTCGATCTCCAACACTCAGCTCAGTTACGGCGCTGCCCGTTTCTACCACCACGCCGGCGCATTCGTGGCCCAAGATGAAATCTCCTTCCACCACAAAATCACCAATCCGGCCGTTCTCGTAGTAGTGCACGTCGGAACCACAGATCCCGCAGTACTCCAGTTTCACAATTACTTCGTGTGGTTTAGGCTTGGGCATCTCTATCTCACGAATTTCCATCTGACCCAGGCCCGTCATGAATGCGGCTCTGTTGATTATCATGGTTCTTTCCTCCCTTGCAATAGATCTGCAGGGACCGGCCTAAAGCCAGTCCCCTGCAGCCTTGTCTGTTACTGAATGTTGCCAGCCCTGCGGTGAACCTCGATGTATTCCTCCACGTTCTCCTGAGTAATGAGCGGGCAGTCTACCATAATGATCTCATGCTCTTTCTTGCCTGTGAGAATGTCATAGGCAAGTCCTACGGCCTTTTCAGCCAGCTCGTAGGCGCTCTGAAGGGTAGTGGAGGTCATGACACCGTCCCGAATCAAAAGACAGGCTTCGGCTGTACCGTCCACACCGTAGGCAAGGATATCGCTGATACCCGCTGCTTTGGTGGCTTCCAAGGCGCCGGCCGCCATGTTGTCATTCATGGAAATGATGGCGTCGATCTTGCCGTAAGTCAGGATCCAGTCTTCCATGAAGCGCATGGCCTCATCTTTGTTCCAGTTTGCGATCTGCTCGTCCAGAATGACGACATCAGGGCGGTGATCGAAGAATTCCTTCTGCCAGCCAACGCGCCGCATATCAGAGTGCATGTTCCCAGCTGGACCCATCAGCACGACCACCCGGCCGTTCTGGGGGACCTGTTCTCGAGCCAGGCGAGCATTGCGGGCGGCCTGTTCCACAGGATCGGCATCAACGGCTGGAGCACGGTCGTTGTCATTGATGCGGTTATTCACAGTCACAACTTTCACGCCTGCATCCATAGCAGCCATGGCCGGAGCCACTTGCGCCTCAGAATCGAGGGGCTGGAGGAGAATGAGGTCATAGCGGTTTACAACAGCGTTTTCAATGTGAGCGGTGATTACTTCATTGCGGCTTTGTCCGTCAAAGACGTCTACCCGTACATCGGGATAGTTCCGAGCTACTTCATCTCGAATGGCATTGGCCAGCCAAGCGGCAAAGGAATCTCCCTGAGCCCGTGCAATGTACGCAATCCGATACACTTTCTCCTGTGCTCCGGCAACTCCCACGGCAGCTGTCAGAAAGGAACAGCACACCAAGAACGCAAGGGCAACACCGATCAACTTCTTCATCATACATACCTTCTTTCTGTGTGTTTTTTATTTCAAGCCTGGCCAGGCTGAAACTCGCTTTTGACCCGGGAGCCGAGCTTGCGTGCTTCCCGCTTTTTCTTTGAGTAGATGTCGTAGCACACTGCTAAGGCGATGATGGCACCCCGAACGATCTGCTGCATGTACGACTGCACTCTCATCAAGTTCATAATGTTGTTCAGGATCCCCATGATGAAAGCCCCTGCTAGTGTCCCGCTGGCCGTGCCGATTCCCCCAGAGAAGCTCGTCCCACCGATGATGGCAGATGTCATAGCTTCGAACTCGGCCATGATGCCAGCATTTGGCAGGCCGGCATTAACCCTGGACATGAACAGCACACCCGCAATGCCTACAAACACACCATTGATCAAATAGGCTTTCATCTTCACAGCATTGACATTAATTCCCGACGCTCGCGCAGCTTCTGCATTGCCGCCAATCGCGTACAGGCTGCGGCCAAGCCTGGTGTGGCGGAGCAGGTACCAGGTGACTACTCCGATTCCCACCATAAACAGCACGGGCGTTGGAATGGGCCCAACTGAGCTTTGCCCGAAGACCACGTAGTTCCCGATTTGGTAGATATTCTGTCCGCTCGTGTACTGCAGGGCCGCTCCGCGGGCAACCGTCTGCATCGCAAGGGTAGCGATGAACGGGGGTGTATTGAAGCGTGTGACAATGATCCCGTTAACGATGTTGCAGACCACACCCACAGCTAGCCCCACAGCCATGGCTAACGCTAGTGAACCGGTGGCCTTGTAAGAGGCCACAGACAACACACCAGCCAGGGCCAGCACGGAACCTGCCGATAGGTCCAGCAGTCCGGCAATGATCAGGATAGTGGCACCGAAGGCCAAGATAGTCGTGATGGAAATCTGCCGTGAGATATTGGTGATGTTCAAGGTCGACAAGAATACTGGACTGATGATCGAGCTGATCACGATCATCGCTGCCAGCACAAGATAGATGCTGTATCTGCTGGAGTACTTGCGAATGGTGTTTACCAAATCTGGAGAACTCACCGGATTTTCCCTCCTGTTGCCAGTTTCATAATACTCTCTTCACTGAACTCGTCTCGCTGCAGTTCACCAGCGATCCGGCCCGCGGCCATCACATAGATCCGATCGCACATCCCCAAAAGCTCCATCAGTTCCGACGATACCATAACAATGGCTTTACCCTGCGCCGCCAATTTGGTCATGAGGCGGTATATCTCGTGCTTTGCCCCTACATCGATACCTCTGGTCGGTTCGTCGAGAATCAAAATGTCTGGTTCGCTGATCATCCACTTGGCCAGCAGCACCTTCTGCTGGTTGCCGCCGCTGAGGGCATCGATAGCCGTGTCTAAATCAGGCGTTTTAACATTCATGGCTTGAAAATGTGCTGACACTTCTGCGCGCTCTTTGCGCTGATGCAGCCGCCCTCCGTAGATAAAACGGCTCAGATTCGGCAGGACCGCGTTCTCGGTCACGCTGCGCACACCCACGATGCCAAACCGCCGTCGATCTTCAGAAAGCATGGCGATGCCGTTTTGGATCGCTGTGCGGACATCCCGAACCTCCACCGCTCTGCCTCGCACCAGGATCGTACCGCTGTCGTATGGATCCAGTCCGAACAGCGCTCGCACCACTTCTGTCCGTCCCGCACCCATGAGGCCGGCTATGCCCACAATCTCTCCCGCCCGAGCTGTGAAAGATACATCGGCGAACATTCCTCTGCTGGTTAGGCCCTTCACCTCCAGCAGCACCTCACCAACGGGGACATCCTCTTTCGGATAGATGTTCTGAATCTTCCGTCCCACCATCAATGTGATAATCGTATCGGGATTCAGCTCATGGGTGGGGCGGGTATCAATCACGCTGCCATCCCGCAGCACCGTAATGGTATCAGTAATGCGGAACAGCTCGTCCATTTTGTGGGAGATGTAGATTATGCTGACCCCTTTAGCTTTGAGACGGAGGATTTTCTCAAAGAGACTATCTACTTCCCGCTCGGTGATCGCTGAGGTGGGTTCGTCCATGATAATGATGTCCGCGTTTTCGGAGAGAGCCTTAAGGATTTCCAGGACCTGAATATCTGATACGCTTAAGTCTTTCAGCTGAGTGGTGGGATCGTAGTGAAGCCCCTCCGCCTGCAGCAGCTTGATGGTATCCTGCCGGATCTTCTTCCAATCCACACCGCCGAAGCGGTTGACCGGCTCCCGGCCTAGGAACAGAAATTCCTCGATGGTGATTTCCGGAATGTAGTTCAGCTCCTGAAAAATCATGGCGATGCCGAGTCTCCGTGCATCTAGGGGGCTGGTGATCCGCACCTCTTCGCCGTCAATGAGGATCTGGCCAGCATCGGGCTGGTAAACGCCGTTGAGGATTTTCATCAAGGTGGACTTACCGGCACCGTTTTCGCCGCACAGTCCGTGGACACTGCCCTGCTTGACAGTGAAGTTCACATTGCTGAGGGCTTTCACGCCGGGGAACGACTTCTCTATACCCCGCATCTCCAGCTTTACAATGCCAGACATTACGTCACTTCCTCATCTGCTTCGTAAATATGTCTTGATTGTAAAGCAGATGATGGTTTAGGACTACCGTTCTTGTTTTGGTGGTTGTGTATAAAGTTAAGTAATCATAAACGGAGTTTGTTAAGCCAGAATTATCCATCTCCTATTTTTCGCTCTGTTTGTAGAATATTACGTAAGCCCTGTTAAAGCGGTTCCCACAGCCTGCGCATCGCACCTCCGACCACCACCACAGCCATTCGCGCAAAAAAAAAAACAGCGTACTGGTGTCAGATCGACCAATACGCCTCTATGTAAGCCGAGGTAATCGCAACTACTTACAGCATATTCGAGTCTTCCAAAGCCAACGGGCTAAAACCATTGGACTACCTGGAGTCTCTATTCATAGATATGCAGAACTCCAGACCGAAACGTCTCGACAAGTTCCTCCAGTGGTCAGAGGCGATATCTAGCCGCTGCTGCACATCTAAGAACCAGAACAGTCAGCGGCCGTGCTCTGTTAGCACTGTACTGGAGCTGAGAGCCATGGAAGCACTGAGAAAGCTTTAGCCAGAATCTGATGTGCTGGCCCACGAGGACGCGTGGGATGCACACCAGGGAAATCGTCAATAAGCGCTTCTGCTCTTCACACACAAGACCCTCTCGCAGCGACAACAGGACCTGGTCTGAGCAATCGCCCAGGTGATTGCCTACCATAGACGGACTGCATTCCTCGATTGGGTACTGGCTCATATCGACCAAGAGCTAGAGCAAGACCTAGGGCAACGCCTGCGGGCTCTGGACCGCCGATCTAAACGATCTAAAGAGCCTTATAAGAGGAGTTTTATAGAGGGGGATTGTGAAGCAGGGCGAGCAATCGTTGCGGAGATACAGGTTGGTTGGCATCCGGTCATGGATCGATGGAACAGTACCCTGCAGAAGGCACTAACCAGAAACGCGGCCGGATTGACTGTAGACCCAATTATTCTCATCCACACGTGTGGTGGGAGATCGGTCTCGGTGGGTCCGCCTATCCGCCCGGTTGTGTTCGGGTAGAACTTGACCTTGCCGATACCATGAACTGGCAGGACACTCGCCTTAGCGCCGCAAAGAACCCCCTACATTTTGGCCATAACAATTCAGGTCGGGGAGTTAAGGACGGCGCACTGCACTTTACCTGCGTCTTTTACGGCTTTCGCCTCCATAACCACCGGAATCGGCACACGCTTACTGATTCTGAACCGCTTCGATGAATGCCGCGATGTTCGCGGGCGGTATGTCTGGGGGCATAGAATGAGTTGGGGCAACGATATAGCCGCCGCCATTTCCGACTTTGGCGATCATCTCCCTAACGTTCTGCTTAACCTCCTCCGGGGTGGCAAAAGGCAGAACCCGCTGGGTGCTGATGCCGCCGTAAAACGTCAAATGCCTGCCATATTCCCGCTTCATCAGCTCAGGGTCCATCAGCTCTGGCTGAAAGGTATTAAAGATATCGAGTCCCATATCAATTAAGTCTGGGAACAGTTCTTTCACATCGCCGCATGAGTGCAGCATTACGTCTTTCCCACTTTCCTTCACCAAGCGGAACATCCGTGAGTACGCCGGTTTGATAAACCTATCCCACAGCTTTTTGCCAAAGATAAGTCCCCTCTGCATCCCCCAATCATCCCCAAACCGAATGCAGTCGGTATCGTATGCCAGAGCCCTGTTAATCAGCACGACATTATAGTCGGTAATGCGTTCGATCAGTTCGTCCACAAATGCGGGGTGGAGATACATATCCATCAGCAGGTTTTCCATACCCCTGAGAGTCCAAGCCCTTTCAAAAACGGCAAACCCGATACTGACCACTCGATAGCGATTCTGATTGCGTCTCACAAACTCGCCTATGTCTTCTGAGACAGGACACTGGTGGGGATCAGGAAACTCATAGCCGGCCAGATTCGGCTCCTTCAACAGATATTCATCCACAACCCCGATATCCTTATCCACTGTCCGATTCCATACCACGCCAAAGTGGTCCTGATAAAACCCTGGGCGGACTTCCACAAAACCGCCCCAGTCGTTGATGGCCAAATGATTGCCGATTTTGTCCATGAACTCAGGATCGCCGAGGTACTCAGCGGTCTGCTCCGCTGCACGCTGGGTAAAATCCAGTTGATACGGGACAATGTCCGTGTCTCTGTGCGCAACTGCTTCCAGGACCCGTTCCCTTTCAGTCATATTCCTTCTTACCCCTCTCCATCAAACTGCGTCCGAATGTTTGCCTGCTGATCCCCGCTCAGTGCATCACGGCTTGACCATAACTTTGATGGAATCCGGGTCGCTTTGTTTGCGAATCGCGTCCTCTAATTCGTCAAGACCGTAGCGGTGAGTAATGAGAGGCTTAGTATTCACTTTACCCTCATTGATGAGATTCACTGCCCGCTGATGCGTATCAGGATTGATAAACGAACCCACGATCTTGAGTTCTTTCTGGAACACGTCAAACAGCTTCAGCGGGAACTGGGCATCGGGCTTTGGCACGCTGAACAGGACGATAGCCGCCCCCTTACCGGCGGCATCAAAGGCCTGCTGCGTCGCTTTCAGATTTCCTGCACATTCTATCACAACATCGGCTCCCCGAGAGTTTGTGCGCCGCACTGCCTGCCCCACATCTTCCGCAAACGGGTCGATGACAAAATCGGCTCCGTTTTCCAAAGCAATCTGCCGCCGCTGCGCAACAGGTTCGCTTAGGATGATGCGGGCTGCACCCGAAAGTTTGGCCAGCTGCACCATGAGCTGCCCAATGGCGCCACCCCCGATGACGCAGACCGTGTCGCCAGGCCTGATCTGGGCAAGGTCAATGCCGTGCAGGCAGCAGGCGAGCGGCTCTGTCATTGCTCCTGTTTCGTAATCCACCGTATCCGCGAGGCGGTAGACCTGCTTTTCCGGAACAACACTGTACTCTGCGAATCCTCCGTTGCGGTTAACCCCGATGGCTGTTAAGTTCTCGCAGTGCTGCTTGCGCCCACTGCGGCAGTAATAACAGGTCTGGCAGTAGATGTTGGGGTCGATGGCTACTTTATCTCCCACTTTGACAGTGGTGACAGATGCGCCCACCGCCACAACCTCGCCCGTGTATTCATGGCCCAGCACAACCGGCGGCTTCACATCTGCCGAGCCTTTCTCACCGTGATATATGTGGATATCCGTTCCGCAGATCCCAGCCGCTTTATTGCGCACCTTCACCTCAAAGCCTCGCGGCTCAATATCGTCCAAGACCGCTGTCTCGATCCTACCTTTTCCTAAGAACAGCGCAGCTTTCATGGTTCTGCCCCCCGCTCTCCCCAGACTCACCTACACGTTCTGCTTCCGCTGCAGCAGCACTGAGGCAATTACAATTACGCCTTTGGCCGCTTCACGCAAGAACGGCGGCACCCCGAAGAGATTCAGGAGGTTGTTCATGACAGCAATGATCAGCATGCCCAGCACGGTACCGAAGATAGTACCACGCCCGCCGCGCATGCTGGTTCCGCCGACCACAGCGGCGGCAATTGCATCCATTTCATAGCCGCTGCCCGCGTTGGCAAAGTCCATGGTCCCGATGCGCGCCACTTGGATGATGGAGGCAATGCCCACTAACACTCCTGTTAAGGCGTACGCTCCCACTTTCACCCGATCCACGTTAACGCCCGAGAGCTGAGCTGCCCTTTCATTGGAACCCACCGCGATAACCTGGCGCCCAAAGACGGTGCGCTGCGAAACATAGACGAGAATGAGCGCGATGGCCAGCCAATATATGATGGGCATAAACATCAAACCACCGAATTGAACGTTGGCCAGCTGCAAAAAGTCCCTCGGTACCCTGGGATTGTACCCCTGCATGAAATGCTGCGTCACGCTGCGCAGAATCTTCATGGTGCCCAAGGTGGCAACGAACGGAGCGATCCGCCCTTTGGTGATGAGCAGACCCGTTAAGGTACCCAAGACAAGGCCCATGAGGAGAGCGAAGATGATGGTGAGGCCGTAAGCGGGCAAGCCGGAAATACCGAGGTTACCTAGAAAACCCTTGGGACCGATGTCAATCATCATCATACTGGCCGCACCAATAGCGACCAACGTGGATCCTACAGCCAGATCAATTCCGCCTGTGATGATCACAAATGTCATGCCCAGGGCAATGATACCCACACCGGCGTTGTTTCTGAGAATGTTGATCCAGTTTCGGCCCCAGGCGCTGAACCACTGGCCCACCGAATCAAAGTCGAACCCCAGCACTAGGGTTTGCAGGATGGTGAGTGCCACTACCACCATTATCGTGCCGAAGTGGGAGTCCGTCGACCAGCGCAGGCTGAGCCAAGTGCCAAATCCTGTTTTCTTGCCTGTCTCCATCGCTTTCATGTTCTTACCCGCCTTTTAACTTGCATCCAGCAAACCTCCTGTTGCAAGCCTCATGATATCATGTTCATTCATGGTAATTCCCGAGACTTCCCCTTGAATCTGCCCTTGGTACATCACCAAGGCTCGATCACACAACCTAATTACTTCCTGGGCCTCACTGGACAGTACGATGATGGCCATTCCCTCTTCAGCCAAGTCCAGAATAATATCATAAATCTCTTCTTTCGCACCCACGTCGACGCCCTGGGTGGGATTATCCAGAATAAGGACTTTCGGTCGCGCCCCCAGCCACTTCGCCAAGACAACTTTCTGCTGGTTTCCCCCTGAGAGGGTGTTGATACTATCAGTGATGCGCTGCAGCCTAATGCCCAACTGCTCGCGCTGCTCCGCAAACAGTGCTTGCTGCCGTGTTTTGTCAATCACTCCCCGCTTGGCAAACAGGGGCCACGTTACAATGGAGGCGTTCTCGAGGATATTCATGTCTTTAATGATGCCGTTTTCCTTGCGATTTCGGGGCAGGTACCCCACGCCCAGCGCCAGGGCATGGCCTGTACTTTGGATTTTCACCTCTCTGCCTTCCAGCCACACTCTACCGGAGAGGATTTCCTCAGCACCGAAAATCGCTTGGAACAGTTCACTGCGGCCATCGCCCAAGAGTCCAGTAAAACCTAGTATTTCGCCGCTGCGCACTGAAAAACTGACTTTCCGGAAAGCTGTTCTGTGAGTCAGGTCTTCCACCCGCAGCACTTCCTCGCCCAGTCTGACCGAACGAGTGAGCTGCTCTGTGCGGACGTCGTGGCCTACCATGAAGCGGGCCAGATCATCAGTGGTAACATCTCTGACTTTTCCTTCCGCCACCAGCTCCCCGTCGCGCAGTACCATGTACCGCTCGCAGATATCCATCACTTCATTCAGTTTATGAGAGATAAATATGATGCCGACTCCCTGATCCCTCAGGGTCTCCATCATCTGGAACACCCGCCTGATCTCCGGCTCGGTCAAGGAGGTAGTAGGTTCATCCATAATAATTACGGAAGCATCCATCATAATAGCCCTGCAGATCTCCACGATCTGTTTATATGAAGCATCTAGGTCCCGCACCATGGCTCGGGGATCGAGCTCAAGATTCATTCTGCGGAACATCTCTGCCGTTTTTTCCATCATTGCTTCTAGATCAAGCCGTCCCCACTTGCCGCGTATTTCTCGGCCCAAGAACATGTTCTCGAAGACAGGCAGATCATTAATAAGGTTCAGCTCCTGATGGATAAAGGCAATCCCGGCGTTCATAGACTCGGCGGGATTGGCAAACTGAACCGGCTTGCCATTGAGGTAAATTGTCCCAGCATCGGCAGGCAGCACTCCCCCGAGAATATTCATCAAGGTGGACTTGCCAGCACCGTTCTCGCCAATCAGGGCGCAGATCTCACCATCATTGATGGTAATGGAAACATCCTTCAGGACCTGGTTGCTCCCGAATGACTTCCAGATATTCTGCATCTTGATCATAGAATCACATCCACAGGCAAAATAGACGTATACAGGGAACTGCAAGAGGAGGCCGAAGCCGCCCCTTGCAGTTGGCTGCAAAACAGATTAATATGGCGAACTGGGATCAAGGAAATCCTTATAGTTGGTCCGGTCAACGATGGTGGTAGGAATAACGATCTCCCGAGCTACCTCTTCGCCCTTGAGGACCTTCAATGCTACGTCGACAGCGTCCTTCACCATGGCTGGGCTGTAGAGAGCAGATTGGATCCAGATATCCTCGTTCTCAGGCATCATCTCGAAATACTCCTGCATGCCGCCGCCACCGGTGATGACCTTAATGTCAGTCCGGCCAGCTTCGCGGATTGCCTGAATAGCACCGATCGAGGTTTCGTCGTCCATGGAGTAGACGGCATCGATCCTGGGATGCCGCATCAAAATGTCGGCCATATCCTTCAGACCATCTTCAACCGTGAACTTGGTTGCATAGGTGTGAATGGTGAGGTTGGGGGCGATCTCCTTAACTGTATCGACGAACCCGGCTTTCCGCAGCTCCGATACAGAACCGGAGGTAGGTACTTCCAGCATTACAACGATAGCCTCAGGTCCAACCTTCTCTACGATGTAATGGGCACCTTGGACGCCCATGTCGTAGTTGTCACCGGTTACTCTGTAAATACCCTCAACGTCGATCACGATGTCGAAGTTGACAACGATGATGCCCGAATCCACAGCCCGTTGGATGGGCACTTCCATACCTGTCCACTGTGGGAATGCTACGATGGCATCGGCACCCCAAGTCATGAGGTCGTCAAGCTGGGCTGTCATCTCTTCCGCGTTGTTGCTGGTCTGGATGTTGTAGTCTACTTCATCGGCCAGCTCCTTCAGACGATTTTCTGCATTGTAGGCCACAGCCGCTACCCAGCCGTGGGTTACTGCCGGAGCCAGGACACCAATCTTGAATTTCGCCGCTGCAGGCTGGGCGACAGCTGAGAAGAACATCGCAAACACTAGTACCAGCAAAGCAATTCGTTTCATGTTTCCTCCCCTTTCAAATCAGTGTTCTTGCACTAAGTCCAACGGACAATTCACAATACAGCCACCTGCCTGCTACCACCCCCCAGCAACCTCCAAACAATCAACCCAAGCTCCAGTGCGGCTTCTTTCTACTGCCGCAGCAGTGAGTCGGGATATCCTGTGCCCCCATGCATGCACCAAGATGCAGGGTCTAAGAGCGCGATGACTTGCTGATAAACTGCATTATAGTAATTCTGTGACAATCTCCACGAATCCTCCCCTATGATTTGGAAACTGGATCGCGTTTTGTCACTCAGCATTGCCTGCGCGCGCTTTCCCAGAACCCACCGTTCTCCGACACATGTGGACTTCAGAGTTGTCGGGTCAGCACATGCTGTCCTGACGTCTATACCCCCCATGGGTATAATCAGCAAACACAAAAACGGGACCCTGTGAGGAGGATCCCGCGATGGCAACCACTGCTCCAGAAGATCAGCAGGCAGCCTGAAACCCTTTAGAGCCTTTCCACACCCTCCCGCGTCACTCGCGCGTGAATCAAGGGAGGCACCTGCACGGGTTCTGGACCGATCTCGACTGCTCCCTTGAGCTTGAGTTCTGCTGCAGGAAGCAGACTTGGATCAGAAGTATACAATTTCGCAATGGTTTCACCCGCTGCGACGCGGCTGCCCAAGTTTGCCTCCAAGACAATACCTGCGGAGCAATCAATCTCATCTCCCAGTTTCTGGCGTCCAGCACCTAGAAGCACCGATGCCAGTCCACACTCTTCGGTGTTGATCCTGCTGACCCAACCATCGTGCTCCACCTTTACCTCTTTGACGACCGGTGCCTCGGGAAATAAACTGGGGTCGTCAATTACGCGGACGTCGCCGTCCTGAGCTTGCACCATGTCCCTAAGCTTCGCCAAAGCGCGGCCCGACTCAACGGCCGCTTGGGCCAAAGCCATACACTCAACCAAACTGCCTTTACCTGCCAGATAAAGCATGTTAGCAGCAAGGTGCAGGCAGACTTCCGTGAGGTCTCCTGGCCCATTTCCCTGTAGGGTGGCAATGGCCTCCTTTACTTCCAAGGCGTTGCCGATCGCCCGACCTAAGGGGCGATCCATATCAGTAATCAAGGCTAGAGTCCGTCTTCCCATATGTTCGCCGATGGAAACCATGGCCTGGGCAAGGGCAATTGCATCGTCGAGCGTCTTCATAAACGCGCCGCTGCCCGTTTTTACATCTAGAACGATCGCGTCGGATCCAGCGGCTAGCTTTTTGCTCATGATGCTGGAAGCAATAAGCGAGATATTATCTACCGTAGCAGTCACGTCCCGCAGGGCATACAGTTTCTTGTCTGCCGGTACGAGGTTGCCCGTTTGGCCGACCACGCTCAGGCCGATATCTCTCACATTTTGCAGGAAGCGTTCGGTGGAAAGCGCAGTGCAAAAACCGGGAATAGATTCCAGTTTGTCGATTGTTCCGCCGGTGTGACCCAAACCGCGGCCCGACATTTTTGCAACTGGTATCCCGCAGGACGCTACGATGGGGCCGATCACCAGCGTTGTCTTGTCTCCGACGCCGCCGGTGCTGTGTTTATCCACTTTGATTCCGGGAATGCTGGACAGATCAACAACGTCTCCCGACTCCATCATGGCCTGAGTCAGTTCAGCTGTTTCCTCCTCGCTCATTCCCTGAAAACAGATAGCCATCAACAGCGCCGCTGCTTGGTAATCGGGGATGCGGCCAGAGGTGTATCCTTCCACGAAAAACCTGATTTCCTCACGAGTGAGTGCTTCTCCGTGCTTCTTCTTACTGATGATCTCCACCATTCCCAGCCGTACTGCACCCATGTCAAATCCCACCTCCACTGGTCACAAGCACCTAAATCCGAAAACCTTCAGTGAGCTTCATCAACAGCTCCGCCTGTTGAGCTAATTCGTTGGCCGATGTGGTGATCTCCTGCAGGGTTGCAGCCTGTTCCTCCGTAGCGGCAGCCATTTCTTGTGAACCACTGCTCAGCTCCAAAGCATAAGCCGCCACTTCGCGGATGCGGTTGCTGATGCCCACAATTCCCTGGCCAATCTTGGCAAACGTCTCTCCCGCAGTCTGCACCCTCTGCGAGCCATTCTTCACCTCAACAATGCTCTCGTTGGCCCCGCTCATCACCTGCCGGATCTTAAGATCCACTTCCCGCAGCAGGCTGCCGATCTGCTCGGTAGCTGCCACAGACTGCTCTGCCAGGCTGCGCACTTCTTCTGCAACCACGGCAAAGCCTCTCCCCTGCTCGCCGGCGCGTGCCGCCTCAATGGCAGCGTTTAAGGCTAAGAGGTTGGTCTGGTCGGAGATGCTGCGGATCATATCTGTGATTTTGCCAATCTCTGATGACTTGACGCTGAGCTCTTCAACGCTCTGGTGGAGATTGCCAATGGTCACCTCAATACTCCCCATCTGGTTTACCGCCTGAAGGATCACTTCTTCTCCTTGCCTGGAAATCTCCCTTATGGCAGCCCCTTCCTCATCTATGGACTGGACATGATCACTGGTTCTTTGGACCGAACCGGCAAACTCGCTGGTTGTGGCAGCCATCTGCTCTGTGGAAGCACTGATCTCCTGGCTCGAACGGAAAACGGCCCGGCTGAGCTCAGCGGTGGCATGGCTGGCGGCTTGCACTTCGCCGATCAGCCGGCCCAGGTCTTGCTGCAGCTTTCTAAAGGTCTCCGCAAGAGTACCCAGCTCATCATTCTTCTTCAAGGTGATTGCGGTCGTGAAGTCCCCGTGCCCGATCTTTTCCGCTGCAGCTGCTAAGCTGAACACTGGTTTGATAAGCAGCTCATTGGAAAACACTGATCCCAAGAGAAAGGCGACCACCAAGAGCACAGCGCCGATCAGCAGAGCCCGCCGCAAGTTTGCTCGGATATAGGTGTTTGCCTCAGCATACGAACCCAGCGCTCCTAAGGACCAGCCGGTGCGCTCAACTGTGGAGAAAGCAGCAAACATCCTTTTGTCCGCTTCTTGGTAATCAAACTCGCCGGAAGCAACACCAAGCACCCGCTCTGCCACCTCGGTGCCAAGCATTGACTGGCCAATTACCTGTTCGTTAGGGTGGGCTAGGACCTGCCCATGGCTATCCATGAGGACGAGATAACCTTCTGACCCGACGTTGCGGCTGGCAATCAAATTGGACAAGCGCTCCAAAGTCACATCGATCCCCAACACACGGACAAGTTCGCTCTGGTTCGTGCCATATACAGGCAGAGCAACAGTTACCACCAGTTTGCCACTGCCTGTATCTACGTAGGGTTCGGTTCACGTAATTCTACGTGCCTGCACGGCTTGCGCATACCAGGGACGATTCCGCGGGTCAAAGTCAGGCGGCAGTCCACCAGGTGCAGGTGGGTAAACATAGAACGCCCCGGTGTTGGTACCGAAAAAGGCGTTTTCAATGTCATCGTGGGACTCGCGGTAGGCCTGAAATGCAGTAAGGATCTCTTCCCCAGTCTCAGTCGTAATGAGTCTGCTCAACATTACAGCAGCTTCTTCCACCGACTTCAAAAAACCGTCTGCTACATCTACTCCGCTCTGCAGGGCATCACGGGTGGTAGCCCGCATCATGTCTCCGATCATGTTCCGGGTGGCACGGTAGTTGTCAAGACTCAAAATCAAGACGGGTGCAATGATCAGCACAAAAACCATAAGCAGCATCTTCCAGCGAAGCGACAATTTCATTCATCACACCTCCCGATGAGGGACTATGGGTGGTGTTAGATTCTTCGCTTTTCATAAAAATCCTTCAACTTAGTTACTATATGCCGCGTTTATCTCAAAGGAGGGGCGCGAAAACACAAAAGCAGCTTATTTTCTTGAGAGTCTCCCTTGTGACCTATCCCTCCTTACCGCCGCTTTCCGCTAAGAGGGATGAAAGATCAATGAAGGGCAGCGCACCATAGCGACCTTTGAAGTAATTCGTCAGGTAGTTGTGTCCACTTCTAACCTCTGTGGACCCGAAGTCCGCCAATGAATATATATAACTTCCACAAATGTCCGCGCTCTTCTCAACGAAACGAATCTGATCTCTGCGAAGTATGCCTCGATCGAGATAGATGGGGTTATGCGTCGTAAAGATCAACTGCGCTCCTGCCCTATCCACGTCTGGATCGTTAAACAACTGCAGAATCTCCTTGATCAGCTCAGGGTGTATGCTCGAGTCAAACTCGTCCAGAACATCGTTCCAGACCATATAATCTTCCCTGCTGACCTCAGAATCCAGCAGCACTCGCCGCCTCTTGGTGACGAAGTCGGTGACCACGAGCAATCGATCCCTGAAAAAGCTAATAACGGCATCGGCCAAATCATTGTTGATAGTGTTCTTAAAGGCGCGTGACAAGAACAACTCGGTACTGTCTAGATTGGCATTAATCCGCTTTTCAAACGTATCCACCAATGCACTGTCCAGTCCCATCATGCGTAGTGCCTTTTTTTCCCGTGAAAGTGTGACTCTGTTGAACTCGCGAGTAAAGAAGGCAACGTGTTCCTTCTTGTCCACGCAGCTCAGACCCTCAGAAGCGATCCGCTCGTTACCCTTTTGCAGGAAATCACAGTCAACTGCAAGTCTATAGATGAGCCTGAAATCATTCTGAATGAAGTCGATCTCGAAGCTCATTGGATGACCCGCTTTGGCATGAGCAAAGGGCAACAGCTCCAAAGGTCTTGAGCGAGATGCCAATCTGATCGTTCCCGATAGAACAAACCTCTTCAGCACCAAGAATGACGCTATGAGATTTGATTTGCCACTTGCATTGGCTCCATAGATAACAAGAGATGGCAAGAGCCTGAGGTTTCGGCGACGGATCAATACCTTAGACAGAGGACGTTGTGTACTAGCCTTGAGAGACAATTCGGCGGGATCGCGGAACGATTTGAAGTTGGCCACACTGTAAGGCACCAGCATACAATCACCCCGGGTTCCTTATATCCAACCACACACACCCATTTTGAATAAAAACCTCAACTGCGGGACAGAACTCTGCGAGAGAACGGATGGCGGATGCTTGCGCAGGAGAAAGGCTGCACCCAGCGCCGCCCCTTGTCTCCGCGCTGTTGCTCTTGCCGCGGGTTATTGTGTCCAGGTCTTCACTATGTTTACAAACTCTCCGGGATTGAGCCCAATGCGTTTAGTCACTAGATAGCTGAGGAGCTGCAGCGGGACAAGATACAGCTGCGCTCCCAAAAACTCATTCATCTCCGGTAGGATCAGTTTCTGATCTGCTTCAAGCTCTGCGCCGCCTGCGGCGTCGCCAACGTACAGCACCGCAGCGCCCGCTTCCTTGCATAACTTAGCAGCCCGAATCGCCTGATCGTGGCCCCGGCAGTCACCCGATGACAAGACGAGGACAGTGCTATCGCGGGAGATAACTTCCAATGGACCGTGCCTAAATTCCGTTGCTTCGAAGGGGAAACAGTGAATTTTGGACATCTCCCGGAGCACGTTGGCATGCTGAAGAGCAAGCGGCCAGAACGGTCCAGCTCCAATGATGTACAGAACCTTTTGACCCGCTATATGCTCAACAAATGGTTCCAGCTCGGCCTGGTACTCGTCCCTGAGCATTTCTGCGACCATCTCTGGAGCGATCTCTAAACCCTCTACCAAACCTCCGTTTCCACCGCCCTGCAAGTGGACACCTAAGCTGTAGATGGCCACACACTGCGCGAGGACGGTCTTAGTACCAGGCCCCTCCTCAACGCCTGCCCGGAGCAGAATCAAGTCGTCGCACAGCTGTGCTAGGCTGCTGTCTTCGTTGTTCGTGAGAGCAATCGTGTATACGCCCGATTTGCTCGCAGCTCGCACCGCATCTACGGTTTCAAAGGTTTCACCCGATTGGGAAACAGCGATCAGCGCCGAGTTTTCCTTAAGCTGATTCTGATAATACCGCTGATAATCCATAGACGAAAAGGCTAGAGCCGGGATACCTGATGCTTCCTGGATAATGTACTGCGCCGCCAAGGCCACGAAGTAGGAAGAACCCACTCCCACTATGCAGATATTGTCAATATTCCTGCGAGCAACTTCCTCCACTATGCGGGGAAGTCTTTTGCCAACCTCTGCCAAGGTATCTTTGACCACCTGTGGTTCTGCCATGATGTCTGCATATACATCGATCACTTCTTATCCCTCTTTTCCTCCTAATTTAAGCCTACGGCAGCCTTGAGCCGTGCTCCAGCAAATGCCGGACTTCCGCAGCGCTTGGATAGCGGTCATTCATGCGGGAGATAGCAATCGCCGCAGCAGCATTGGCAAAGGCGAGGCAGCGCTCCAGGTCCCAACCGCTGCTTAAGCCGTAAATCAGCCCAGCGTTAAAGGTATCACCTGCACCGGTCGTATCCACCGCCTTCACTCTGTAAGCAGGCTCCTGAATGATCGAGTCTGCGCCGCGTCCCATGGCCCAGGAGCCCCTTGCTCCGTCCTTCAGAACAACCAACTCAGGGCCGAGCTTCAGCAAGCAGGCCAAAACCTCCTCTGCTTCACTTTTACCGGATACAGCACAGGCTTCATCCCAATTTGGTACGAAAACGTCTACCCATTTGAGAAGTCCACGAATTCCCTGCACGCTCTCATCTGTCCAGCCCGCGGGGTCGTCGCCCGAGTCAAACATTGTCTTGCATCTCCGTTCTCTGCATGTCTGAAGTATCCGCACCGCACCGGCAAAATCAATCTTGGGAAGCAGGAACAATCCGGAGAACAAGGCATACCCCCCACTTGGGCCCTCCGGAATCCTGGCTATGATCTCTTCTACCGTGAGTTCCTCCAGGTGTCCACAGAAAGTGACGAATGCTCTTTCCGAATTGGTCCCAATTAGAGTAACGCTGACTCCTGTAGCCGCTTGTGATACAAACGCGTTCCCAGTATCCACATGGTGGGCTGCGAGAGCATCCAAGAGCAGGCGGCCGTAATGGTCGCTGCCTACATTGCCTACAACGATGGGATGCAAGCCCAGCCTGCCGAGGGCCATAGCGGTATAGCCTGCAGATCCCGCCGCCCGCGGCCACATGCTCCTCACGGTCCGTTCTTGACCCCACTCGGGCAGAACCTCGAGGGGATAGCAGAGCAGATCAATATTGAGATTTCCCAGTACAACAACCTGCCCCGATCCTGCCAAATCCGTATCCACTCCCGTACCTCCTACAAATCTACCTCTTTAGGTCAACGAAGTAGCAATATTTATCTGCCCGTATCACTCATACGGTGATATGGGTTCGAGATTGTACTTCGTGACCGGGACCCCATTCTCCCTTACGGATTTTGCCGTTCCAGCCGCGCCAGCAGGGACTTCAGGCCTAAAGCACGAAGATCCCCGCCATACAAACGAAGAGGCGGAGATATTTGAGATGGAAGAGAAACACTATTTCGTGTACGGCGAGGCGGAACTTGCATACCTGCGAGCAAGAGACGCAAAGCTGGGGGCAGCCATTGACCGGATTGGAATGATTAAGCGCGCGGTACAGCCAGATTTATTCCAGGCTTTAGTGAAAGCCATCGTGGGTCAGCAGATTTCCGGCAAAGCGCAGGCCGCCATTTGGGGCCGCATGCAGGAACGTTTCTATCCCATTACTCCAGAGAATCTGGGGCGTGCTGCCCTGGAGGAACTGCAGGGCTGCGGCCTGTCCTGGCGCAAAGCCGGATACATAAAAGACATTACCCAAGCCATCCTCGCTAGTGAACTTGATCTCGATGACCTGAAAGACATGCCTGATGACGAAGTGTGCGCGCGGTTGATCAAGCTGAAAGGGATCGGGCAGTGGACAGCAGAGATGCTCCTCATCTTTTCCCTACAGCGTCCAGATGTGGTAAGCTTCGGCGACTTGGCCATTCAGCGTGGCATGCGCATGCTCTACCGCCACCGCCAAATTACACCGAAACTGTTCAATAGATATCGCAGGCGTTACTCGCCCCATGGTACGGTGGCCAGTCTCTATCTCTGGGCGATTGCCGGCGGGGCACTGCCGGAACTGACTGATCCCGCAAGATGATTCCTGACGGCCCAATAGTGACCATACAAGCTGGCTTCTTCGCCTAACGTGCTGATAAGGATGTTCGCCGTGTTTGCACCAGCAAAAACATTGGCGTCTACCGTTTTCTTAATCTTGTCAATGAGGAACGGAGGACTGTTGATGATCACTCCGCCGTTCAAGATAACCAATTCAGGATCTAGCAGCAAGATAACATCGGCGATGACCAGTCCCAAGTTGTGGCCAATTTCATTCAAGATATCAATGCACAGCTGATCATTGGCATGAGCTCCCTTGATAATCTCGAACGAGGATATGACCTCACCACGCTGCACAGCGTCACATAGACGTGATGAGCCGTATTCTCCCGACGCACATTTCTTTCTCAACAGCTCCTCCATGTACCCACCGCACACGTAGGTCTCTACACAGCCGCTTTTGCCGCAGCCACAAGGCCTCCCGCCTTCACGAAATGTCATGTGGCCAATTGCACCGGCAAGATTATTCGCACCCCCGTATAAGCTGCCGCTCAGGAACATACCCATGCCAAGGCCGGTACCGACACAGATATTCACAAAATGTGAGGCATGCTTGGCTGCGCCAAACATCTTTTCCCCCAGCAAGCTGGCGTAAACATCCGTGAGCAAACAGACGGGGATATTGTTCATCTCTGCTTCGAGGACGAGCTTTACTCTCTGATCAACCCACTGAGGCAGGTTGGCTGCCTTTTGGATGATATCGGTTTGCTCGTCGTACAGCACCGGTAAACCTAACCCCATCCCACAGATGACCTGGTCGGGAGAGGACCCGCCAAAGCACTGAGCGATGCGGCGCTTGATCTCTTTCACGTTTTCACGGAAGCTGTGTTTGTTGGTGGGAAACTTGAGCTTGTGCCGCAAGTTCGCATCCCCATCAAAGATCCCCATCACCGTACTTGTGGCGCCGATATCTACTGACAAGATATGCCCAGCCAAGGTATTCCACCCTCCCAAAACGAATCGCGCCTCCCTGGCACCCGCAGAGGTGCGCACGAACACCATGCAACTTCACCGCCAGCTTGAGCGGTTCTAGCTCACGCTCCATAGTGGACCCTGCCATTTGTGAGGCAGAGTTTGACTTGATAATCGGGCCCGAGAACGGTAATATCCGCATCTTTGCCTGGTTCCAGGCTCCCTTTTCGGTCGAATACGCCAGCAACTTTGGCGGGAACTTCAGCTGTCAGCTTAACAGCGTTTTCGATGGATACTCCTAGTGCGTCAATGAGGTTCTTAAAGGCATGTTTCATGAAAAAGGTGCTGCCGGCGATGGTTCCATCAGAAAGGGTGCTCAGCCCGCGTTCATCAACGGTAATTTGCCGGCCAGCAAAGTCATAGACACCCGGGCTTAGGCCTGCAGCTACAATAGCATCGGATATCATATAAACGTGGTCAAGGCCCTTGCTCTGCAGAACTAGCTGGATTGCCGCGGGATGTACGTGAAACAGGTCTCCTATGATCTCGCAGACTACATCTCCACTGGTTAGATACGCGCCTACTGCTCCGGGATTGCGGTGGTGAAGCCCCTGCATAGCATTATACATATGGGTTACTACAGAAATGCCTGCTCTGATACCTGCCATTGTTGCTTCATAGCTCGCGGCTGTATGCCCGCCTGACACGAGGAATCCCCTGCTGCTCAAAGCACGAATGAGATCTAGTGCCCCCTCGATCTCTGGGGCAATGGTCACTCGCCGCAAATACCCACCGCAAGCTTCCTCAAGTTCCTGCATAACCTCCCATGAGCAGTCTAGAAGTGTTTCCGGTAAGAAGGCCCCCTTTTGCCGCACATTTAGGAATGGCCCTTCCAGATGGATGCCTAAGATCTCCGCTCCTTCCCCCTCTTGCTGCGCCTCAACAGCCGCCGCAATACCCCGTATAGAAGCAAGCATTTGTTCTTTCGCGACCGTGTCTGTCGTGGCAAAGAACGACGTGGTGCCCTGTTGCGCCAAGAACTCCGCTAAGCCGATCACGCTGTCTGCCCCGTTCATCACATCATGGCCGCCGCCACCGTGGACGTGCAGGTCAACGAAACCGGGGACGACTAAGTCATCACCTAACTCCAGTACCTCGCAGTCCGAGTACTCACGGTCATCTGTTAATCCCTCAGTTAGTTGGGCGATTTTCCCACTGCGTATCCTGAGGCATCCACTGATGATCCCATTTGGTGTTACTATTCGGCTGCTTCTCAGCTTCAAATCCACTGTCACGGATAAAGCTCCTTCCCAGGCTTGCTCAGCAGCTCAACAATATGCTCTGTCAGGATCTGAGTTGCCTCAGAATCGAATCTGGACGCCAATGCCTCATATGTCCCAGCGGCAATCATATCTGCAGTAGGGAAATAGCCCAGATAATCGTTGGATAGTCCCAGCAAGACCACCCTCTCGCCCCCAGGAAGACTGGATATGATCTCACGGCGCGTTGTCTGCGTCAGTTCGCCCGGTACGGTCACAAAACTGACATTTCCTAGACGGAGCGCTGTCAGCACCGCTACTGCCGTTGTCTCACGCCTATGTACCGCATGTCCGAGCATTGCCTCCAAGCCTTCAACGATGCTCTCTCTCTTCCTGATCTCACCCCCGGCGCAAGAGGCGCCTTCTCTGGCGACCTCCGTGCGCAGCTGTGCGATCCGCGCCGCTATCTCATCTGCCGAAGGCAGTTCCTGCAAAGGCAATATGCAGCGCGCGGTATGGCACCACAGTGTTCTGTCGGTGACTAAGTCCCCCTCACCAAGACAAGCCAGAATCCTGTCAGCCAGGATTCGCCCCAACCGATGCACTTCCTCATGCGTTTGCCTCTGGCGAGTAAAGCGGGTACTCACATCTCCCGATGCGCCGTTGGTTAACAGACAGATGGACTTGGTCTCCCATTCGACGAAGTCCATAGCCCGGCCGAAAATATCGCCCGAATAGAGGAAGTTGTCATGGCCAAGAACTGTGGGGTGACAGGCGAAGTTGGCTACTACCCCCATGAGGCGGCCGTCTGTTCTGCTCCGCACGGCCAACACACGCACGGTGTTATCAATGAACCTGTCTGGATCAATGCGGTTCGCTGCCACTCCATCTACAGCCGCTTCCGAGTAATACAGGTCCACTTCGGTGCGCTCATGAATGGCTTTCCGGGCAAGCTCAAAGCCTGCACGCACTCTCGCCACAACAAAATCCCGATAGCCGGTCATCTCGGCAGCAGTGGTTTCACTAGCTGGCTGTTCCATAAGCACATCGGGTGCCGAGTGTGTATGGGTGCAGCAGGTGATGACTTCTATCTCCTCACCATCATTCTGCAGCGCCGCGCGTATTGCTGCAGCCAGATCCGCGTCTACTGCCAGCAGCTCCAGGAGAACCACCACCACCACTTGATCACTGCTGTCAATGGCCGATACTCGAGCGTACAGGCGGTCCATCACTCCTACCGCGTGCTTGTTCCCGCGCCTTATATATCCACCCAAAGGCAGCCCCTGTGGTGGGGTTATGTCGATCTTTGCAAAGCCTACATACAAGAAAACCCCTCCGTTTAGCCCTCGCCTGCTGCATCCGACTAGAGGGGCCAAAAGCCCCTCTAGTCAGCATTCGCCTTGAAATCACCAACTCAGCCGCCACCTGTACCGCTCAATCAGTTTTTCATTGTACTCATCAGCATTGTCCATGTTCATGCTCTTCAGTACAGGCAGCTCGTGGCCGGCTTGCACCATAATCTCCATAGCCGCTAACATTATCATGTTGATCAAAAGCGAACCCATGATGGTAGAACCAGCCCCGGACCTTATCTCTGTACCGGGTACGCCAACCAAGGCATCGCCAAAGTCAACACCGTTATCGATAACGTAATCGGCAAGCTCATAGAGCTTCTTGCCGCTGCTGTGGCGGGACGAAACTTGTTTTGAGTAGGCAAGTGAAGTTAGGGCTACAGTGGTTAGTCCTTTGTGCTTGGCTTCCATACAAATCTCCACCGGAAGGGCATTTCTGCCCGAGTTAGAGATAATGATAATGACTTCACCTGCATTGAGGCCGTGTGCACGCTCATATTCCTTTAGCAGGACACTTGCGTACCCTTCCACCCGTTCCGCCTTGCCCAGCATCGGGTCGGCGATACGGTTGACGGGCACTAACCCACCGGCCCGGCCTGATACTTCGCGAGCGATCATGTCGGAATGTCCGGAGCCAAAGGCGTGAACCATGCCGCCGGCCATGATGGTCCTTGCGATTTCGGCTCCCACTGCCCCAATGGTGTCAAACTGGTCCCTTGATGATCCTAACAGCTCTTGAACTCGCTTAAGATATTCCTCATGTAGCAATCTCTTCCCTCCAACGCGGCCGTCCGCGGCCGATACTTGGCTAGTTGACTGTGATCACTTTACCGGTGGCTGCCGACTCATGCACAGCAACAAGCATCTTTACATTCTCGAGGCCGTCCTCTATCGATGGTGACGGTTGAATTCCTTTCTCAAGTGCGTCAATAAATGCTTGGTAGGTAAATGCCGTCTGTCCCAGCAGCCTGCCATTAACCCGCATATCCATTGTTCCCCTGTATTTCAGAGAGTCTTTCGTGATGTGGAACATCTGGTCCTGCGTATCCACAGATATGCTGCCCTTAGTCCCAACCAAGTCGAACTTGAAATCGAAAATCATCGGTGCGCCCTCAGGCGATACCCACTGCGACTCAAAGAAAGCTTGCGTGCCGTCCTCATATGTCACCAGGGCTTGCAGGGCATCATATGTGTCAATGCCCATTTTCACAAGATGCTGTTTAACACCCGTTGCATAGATCGTCTTGGCACGTTTCCCCTTCAGCCAACTTGCCATATCCATCGTGTGGCTCATCAGGAACCAGGCCGGTGTGCTTCGGCTGGCCCAGCTCAGCATTTTCGTGGGCACGTAAATAGTGTCGTTGAGTTTTGTATTGATCGAAAGAATCTCGCCTACTTCCCCGCTGTCCACCGCGTTCTTGACCTGAATAAACGGCTGGTTAAAGCGATTAGAAAAGGCTACCTGCAGCTTTACCCCACTCTTCTTTACGGCCTCAGCCATCTCTAGGGCCTCTTCGTAACTGGTAGCCATAGGTTTTTCCACAAGGATATTGACCCCGTAGCCCGCCGCCTGAAGGACATACTCGGTGTGGGCAAAATCTGGTGTGCCGATATAAACGAAATCCAAATCTGCTTCCTCAAACATCTCCTTTGCCGAGGCGAATCCCCTTAGCCCATGCTTCTTTGCCAACTCTTCCGTTTTTGCTTTGTCAATATCGTAGATCCCCGCAACCTCCGTCCGCGGATCTTGGGAGATCAACTCAATATACTGAGTACCCTTGATGCCCAACCCAATAATGCCACCTCGTAACATCTTCCTACCTCCTAGTGTCTTTGATTAACAGTGATCTGCAGCGCCTTGACAACTCAAACTGCGGCTTCTGGTGTCTTGAGAATCCCTCCTATCTCTATTTGGACAAGCCAAACGTGAGTCCCTGAATCATATAGTCTCTGAAGGCAACGGCAATCGCCAACACCGGGATGATTGACATGACGCCGTACGCATGACCACGTCCAGATGTTTCGCCCACTGCCGGTAATGGTAGCAGAACTGGGTATACTGAAACCCATCTGGTTGGATTTCCTTGTATTCCCACCACAGGAGTTTCAGCGTGACACCTGGCCTGGACAGCTCCTTATGGA
>JAAYMI010000095.1 GCA_012521465.1 Bacillota bacterium
CAGAGCCGCAATGTGGTCATAGAACTGCACAGTACTGTAGCCCAAGAAGCGCTCTTCCATCTTTGTGAGGAAATGGTAGATGCGCTGCACGGGCCCCATGTCGATGCGGTGCTTGATGCGGCTTTCGTTCTTGCGCGGTTCATAGCCAATGGATACACAGACAGCATTCAGCTCCGCCGGGGTATAAGCATGGAACAGGCCTTCCATGAACATCTCTACCACCAGCAGTTCATGGCCGTGAATGCGGCTCGCGAGCTCCCCTGCCGCGGTGAGGCGGTCCCCTTCCAGATAGCCCAAAGCACTCAACAGGGCCCGCTTATCGGTGAATTCTTGAATATAGCGGTCGCGCGGGTCGAGGCCCCGCTCCCGCTCAATTAAGCGTTCATAGCGCTGCAGGAGTCTCCGGAAGGTGCGCAGTTCCCGGCGGCACGTGCGGGCATCCCTGCCTTTGCAAAACTCATGTTCGATCTTGTCCAAGCGCTGAGCAATCGAGCGAAGCTGCGCCTTCAGGCGGCGCTTGCCCTTGCCGCTCCGCTCCAGGGCCAGCTGGTTTTCGAGATCGAGTTTTTTCCGCAGCAGCTTGTCAAACACAGGGGGACCAAAGCGGGCCAGTTCCTCCAAAACCATCTCCATCTGGATCTGAACCGCATCCCGTTCTGCGAAGGCTTGGTAAGTGGCAAAATTCTGCCCTAAAATGCGGTAGATCGTCTCCTGGTCGTAATTGCGGATGAGGTTGACCACAGAGTTATATGTGAGGGAAAACTGGCTCTGGAGAGGTTCGATCTCGCTTTCCTTCATGCTGGGGAACTGGGTGGGGTCGAAATAGCTCAGATCAGCAATGGTGAAAACGTACCCCACAGTGTCAATGCCCCGGCGGCCTGCGCGGCCTGCCATCTGGAAGTATTCCCGGTTGGAGATGGGCCGGAAGCTGGTTCCGTCCCACTTGGTGCTGGAGTCAAAGCACACGGTCCGGCAGGGGAAGTTCAGGCCTACTGCAAAGGTTTCTGTACAGTAGAGCACCTGGATGAGCCTCCGGGTAAACAGTTCCTCCACAATATCCTTCAATACAGGCAGCATTCCGGCGTGGTGGTAGGCAATCCCCCGCATGAGGAGCCGGCGCAGGGCCGGCCAGCGTTCGCTCTCAATCGCTGGATAGCGTGCCGTGACTTCCGAGATAACGGCCTGCACCTCTCTGACCTGTTCATCCTCAAGAAAATTAAAGTTGTCCCCCAATTCCAGGGCATTTGCCTCGCATTTGCGCCTGCTGAAGGTAAAAAACAGGCAGGGCAGGTAGCCCTCCTTGATCCGTTCAATCAGGTCCAAATGGGTGGTGGGGACAACCGCGTCATTTGCTCTCTGCAGATGGCGGGGAAGGGAAAGGAAACTGGCATATTTGCGCTTGATTTTCCCGATGGTGGTAAACCCCAAGGAGCGCTCAAACAAAGCGTGCTTTAGAGGTACCACCCGTTCAAAGTGCTTGATCACCGCAACTGGTCGACCTTGAACACTCTCAATCCAGCCGGCCAGCTGGTCTACATTCGGAATTGTAGCGCTCAACCCTAAAAACCTCATGAATGGGGGCATGAAGATGAGGCTTTCTTCCCATACGCTCCCCCGCTGGGGATCGTCGATGTAGTGAATTTCATCGAAGATCACATAGCGCACGTTCTTGACCCGCTCCAGATCTTCCTGGAGCATGTTGCGGAAGATCTCGGTGGTCATGATCAGAATGGGAGCATCCGGATTGATCACCACATCGCCTGTGAGGATGCCCACCGCTTCTTCACCTACGTGCGCCTTAAACTCTTTAAACTTCTGATTGCTCAAGGCCTTAATGGGAGCAGTGTATACTACCCGGCCCCCCGATTTGTAGATCTTTTCAATCACATAGTCGGCCACCAGGGTTTTCCCCACACCAGTTGGGGCAGCCACCAATACAGACATGTTCTCGTCGATCTTTGCTACCGCTTCCCGCTGGAAGGGATCGAGGGTTAACCCTCGATAGGTTTGGTGCAGCTCGTGGTGTGTCAACGCGGCCCTCCTGTTCCTAAGGATACTTCAGCGGCAAAAGCTGATGAGGAAATGGTGTCTCCCATTCCCACAGTGCTGACAGGATTCGGCACCACATGGGCAGGCACTATAATGCACGTATGATCTTCACATTCCATAATCCCAGTGGCGGTGAAATCACTGGTAATAGGGTACCCAGCCTGGCGTGCTTCTTCCGCAAAGGCCTCTAGCTGGGAAAGACCGACATCAGATAGGGGGAAACCGGCCATCTCTGCAACGGCTTCTCGCGGCACAGCTCCTCCCCGCTTGGCTTTGACGGCATTCACTGCCGAAGCAAATAGACAGGCTTGACGCACTTTTTCGGGGCTGACTGGGTACGGTTTGGCGATGATCACCAGATAGTAACCGAGGTTGTGCAGGTGGAGCCGAGGCAGTCGGAACTCCCGCCACAGGGCAAGTGCTCCCTGATACAGGCTGAAACTCCGCTCAGCCCGGGCAATCTCCCGGGCTTCATTCTCAAACCCCAGGCAGTCTAAGACCCGCATGATCTCCGCTTCGTTAATCCCGTAACTGTCAAAGCGGGGCACGAGCGAGCGCAAGAGCACTGCTTCCTGCTCCGGATTGTGCATCGGCAGATACTCGCAGTGCAGTTTCAACGCTGGGTTTGCCGATTTCAGCAGCTTGTGCTGCCTGAGGCTGAGGTCAATGAACTCCGCCAGCGTATCTGCTCTTCCCTCGATCCGCGCGTGGTGGTAACCAGCCATAAACCCGCAGTCCATGGCGGCACCCACCTCCGGCAAGAAAGGCTCCATCTCCTCCGCGAAGCCCATGGCCGCCAGGGGATTGCGGGTTCCGAGAATGATGCGGTTTGCCCGCACGGTGGTGACCACCCGCTCCCCAAACACGTACGTGGTGTCCTTCGGATATTCAAAGATATAGTTTATTTTTGTCCAATCGCTGTTTACCCCATCCCGAATAGGAACCCAGCGGAGCGTATCTCCCGCAATTACAGGAAACTTAACGCGACTGTCATACATTTCAGCCTGGAGTTTTGACAGCACAGGATTGTAGACATAGGCCTGTGCCCCCAGTGCCGCCATCTGGTTAGCGATTATCCCGGCCTGGCCCCCCATGGCCTCTGTGTGCTCCTCAAAATACTCCAGAAACCACTCACCCAGTTCCGCTTGGACCACGTCGTAGTAAGATTTTCCAGCCGCCAAGCACTCTTCCAAGATCGTAAGGAACTGGCCGGGAGTAGCAACAGGGCTTCCCGGCGTGCGCCCGTGTTTTGTCTGGAGGAGCTCTGGATAGGCCGCGCAGATCTTGGCCACGTCCTCGGGCCGCACGGTGATGACCATATCCACATTGGCGTTAAAGGCAGAAAACACCCGGCAGTTGATCTCTGTGCTCACTGCCTCCTGAAGATAGTCAAGCCATGTCATTATCCTAGGACTCCTTTAAGAACGCAAGTACTTCACTGCGTGTCGGAACTGAGGGCTGGGCCCCTGGGCGTGTCACTGCGATGGCCGCTGCCGCGTTAGCATACTGGGCAGCTTCTGCAAGCGATTTTCCTTCCGCAAGCATCACGGCCAGAGCTCCTGTAAACGTATCCCCCGCAGCCACGGTGTCAACCACATTCACCTGGTGAGCTGGGATGTGGAATTCTTCTTGCTTGTCAAGACCGTAGACCCCTTTGGAACCCAACGTTATGATCACCTGGTCCACGCCTTTAGCGCGCAGCTTTTCTGCCGCCTGTCGGGCTGAAGCAGCATCAAGCACTTGTACGCCTGTCAGCAAGGTGGCCTCGCTTTCATTGGGCGTAATCACGGCAACATAGCGGTACAAATCGTCGGGGAGCGCTGCTGCTGGTGCTGGATTGAGCACTGTTAGTTTGCCCATCTCCCGAGCAACTGTAAGCACCCTTTCCACCGCCTCAAGGGGAATCTCCAACTGGACGACAACCGCATCTGCCTCGGCGATTAGGTGGCGAATGCCTTCCACATCTTCTGGGGAATAAGCGCCGTTTGCACCGGGGACCACAATGATGCGGTTGTTTCCCTGCTCATCTAAGATAATCGAGGCCGTGCCCGTGGGATGTGTCTCGTCAATGATAATCCCCGCGGTGGAGATCCCCTGCTCCTTCAAACTGCGGACCTGATCCTGACCGAACAGATCACTGCCAACTCGGCCGGCCATGATCGTCTCGGCCCCCTGGCGGCGTGCTGCCACGGCCTGGTTAGCACCCTTTCCACCGAAAAAGCGGTCAAACTCCGTGCCAACAATCGTTTCGCCATCTTCCGGCACGCGGGGTGTCCTAACGACAAGGTCCACATTCAGGCTGCCTACCACTACGATTTTCACTGGTTCCATTTCTTAACCTCCATAGCTATGAGAAAATGGGCAATCCAGCCCATTGTTATTTTCTAAAGATCGGCGCCATCCTCCTGCAAAAGAGAGGGTTTCGTGCACCCTGTTGTTGTAAATGACAAATAGGAGGTGTATACTAATAAATAAGTGATACAGCAAGGAGGTGTCTGGAGTGAGAGAGCGCGTTGAAGCCGTTTTAGATAAGATCCGTCCGTCCATTCAGGCCGATGGAGGAAATGTGGAACTCATTGATGTGAATGAGGACACCAAGATTGTGACTGTCAAATTGACTGGCGCATGTGCTGGCTGCCCAATGTCCCAAATGACATTGAAGGCTGGGATAGAAAGAATCATTAAGCATGAAATCCCCGAAGTTGTATCGGTGGAGGCTGCAAACTAAGATGTGCATGGGGAGGACGCTGTTCTCCCCATTTTGTTTAAGGATGGGATGGTATGGACAGGCTCCGTCAGGTTGCCGCCGCTGCCGGAATAGATGCTCTTGCCGTGACGCAGGCCGAACCTCAAGTATACCTGGAAGCATTTCTCCGGGCCGCCCAAAGGGAAGGGCGCTATGCCCAATTCGCTGTCCAAGACGTTGCGGCGCGCCTTGACCCGCAAAAGGTGCTGCCAGAGGCGAGGTCAGTGATCAGCGCTGCCGTTGCCTATAAGAATGTGGATCCTGGAGCAGCACCGCGGCTTACGGGCACAATCTCCCGATCAGCATGGGGCTTGGACTACCACAAGGTGGTGCGTAAGGCCCTCGAACGTCTGGTACCCTTTCTCCAAGCCGAATACGGGGTGCAGAAGTGGCACATTGCCGTCGATGATACACCCCTAGTGGAACGGGCCCTGGCAGCTCAGGCGCGCCTCGCATCCTTGGGCGCCAACTGCGCCGCCTATGTGCCTCCCTATGGTTCCTGGGTCTTCTTAGGGGAACTCCTGGTGGATGTGGAACTACCTGCCATGCCTGGAACTGCTTCCCCACTACCGTGCGAGGAGTGCGGCTATCGCTGCGTTAAGGCCTGTCCCACCAACGCCCTAGTGGCTCCCGGAATAATCGACGCGCGCCGCTGCCTGTCATACCTCACCCAAAAAACGGACTCCATTCCCCTTGCGTTCCGCCCAAAACTGGGCAGCCGCCTGTGGGGGTGCGATACCTGCCAGGCAGTCTGTCCTTTGAACAAAGCTGCGGCGCAGTCGGCGCGCGCCGAATTTACCCCGCTGGTGGACCCACAGTTTTCCCTCCTCGACCTCCTGGCCATGGACAATGCTGGGTTCAAGGAAGCCTTTGGCGAGACAAGCATCGCCTGGCGGGGAAAGAATGTGCTGCAGCGCAATGCCTGCCTCATCTTAGGCAATCAGAAGGCCGCGGAAGCGCGGCCGCAGCTTGCGGAAACGGCTGCCCACCACCCCAGCCCTGCTGTGCGTGAAGCAGCTGCTTGGGCTCTTAACCGGCTTGAGCCATCATCCGCTCCGTAACTGCAATGACTCGATCGACGTTCTCATCAGTGATCTGGTAATGGGTCACAAGCCGCACGGCCTGCGGTGAGATGGCATTGGTCAAGATCCCGGCGCTGCGCCATGCCTGAACGAGGCGGGCCGCATCCCACCCCTCAGCCGTGACTTCCACAATCACCATGTTCGTCTGCACTTCACCCTTCACTGCCAAGCCGGCGATCGACCGCAAACCCTCAGCAAGCCGCCGGGCCCGGGCGTGGTCTTCGCCGAGCCGTTTGGGCATCTCTGTGAGAGCAATCAGTCCTGCCGCGGCCAGTACACCTGCCTGCCGCATTCCACCTCCCAAGATCTTGCGCGCCCGCCGCGCCTGGGCAATAAACTCAGCACTGCCCACCAGCACAGAGCCGACTGGAGCAGCCAAGCCCTTGGAAAGACACAACATCACCGAATCGAAAGGCTGGGCAAGTCTAGCCGGCGGCTGATTCTGAAACACCGCCGCATTCATGAGCCGGGCCCCATCAAGGTGAGTACGCAGGCCCAACTCCCTGGCACATTCCACTACTGCCTCCACCTCGTCCTGGGGGAGCACCGCCCCGCCAGCGCGGTTGTGAGTGTTTTCGAGGCAGAACAAAGCTGGTGGAGGAAAGTGAATATCGCGCGAGCGCACCGCCTGCCTCAGCTGCTGCGCCGTGATACAGCCCTTCTCAGTCTCAATTGGCCGGGGCATCAACCCGGCAATCCGAGCTAGTCCACCCGCCTCGTAGTAAAAAATGTGCGAATTCGCGTCCAAGATAACCTCTTGGCCGGGCTGGGTGTGGGCCAGCAGCGCAGCGAGATTTCCCATGGTCCCACTGCTGACAAACAACCCTGCTTCTTTCCCTAGAATCTGTGCCGCTGTCTCTTCCAATCGGCGTACCGTGGGATCCTCACCGTAAACATCGTCCCCCACTTCTGCCTCAGCCATGGCGCGGCGCATGGCCGGTGTTGGTTCTGTTACCGTGTCGCTGCGGAGATCAATGCGGAGATTTTCCATTGCTGATTCCTCGCTCCTTAATATACTGCACAGCCCGCTCTAAATAAGGCTGGTACTGCCGATCCGATCCCGAGAGACTGGCCAGTGTGTCTTGGAGAAGAGCCTCCGCCTCAGGTCCGCCGAAGCGGGCCACCGCCATGGCCACCTCTTCTTTACCCTGCCCCCACTGCATCTCTTGGAAAATGTGGGACAGGAGCGCAAGTTTACGCTTGCCCTTCGATCCATGGGAGAGCAAGTCAGCGAAAATCACTGCGAGACCGGTGTTCTTGTGGTCCTGAAAGTGCTTGCGCATGGCCGCAACAGCTTTCCCATCGAGAGAGCGCAGTAGCTCAACAACGGGCTGAAATCCCGCTTCCCAAGGATCCAGCTTTTCCAGAAGTCGAATAGCTGCGGCAGCAGCCTCCCGCACTTTCCATTTGGCCAGCACCGCCGCGGCCTGCTCCACAAAGACTTCGTCCAGATCAGGATTCACAAGCCGGGCTTCCAGCACAGCCAAGAGGATGTTCACAACCGTGGGATCCGGTTCTTTCTGCATCTCCGGCAGCTGCCCATTGCGGTAGCGCACAAACAACTCCTCGAAGAAGCGATCGTACTCATCCTGGTCCAGCACGATCCTGAGGTCTGTGTAGCCTGTAATCCCTCGACGGAAGTTACGGAAGGCTCCCAGATCCACTACCACATTGCTGCCCACTTTCGTGCGCTTCTGCCGTTCTGTGGCAATGTCCTCAAAGGGAAAACCAAAATACGGTGCGACCTTGAAGTTGTTCACCATGGTCTGCAGCCCCGAAAGAATGATGCGCATGCGGGGGTGGGTGATGTGCAGCCAAATGGGGCGGAGATGCTCTCCCCGCAGCATGCGCGCCCCAACCAACCCTAAAGTGGAGTCAATGTCCTGCGGCCGCTGCGCAGCCAACAAGTCCTTTTGGCCTTCCCGCAGCAGAGTGTCAATGGAAGGAAAGGCCTCATACAGTCCATTGCGGTAATAGCGCATCATTTTGGCATAGACTGGGAGGCGCATCTGGGTGGCATAAGCCACTCCGCGCACATAGTGCTCGCCGAGGTACTGAATGTCCAGGGGAAGCAGGGTATTCTGCAGCCCCTCAATCAGACCGCGGAAGGCTTGACTGAGCTCCGCGTAAACCTCTTCGGCGCAGTCATCGCCCTCAAGGCTGGCAATAAAGAGCGCGCCGATGCTTAACAGCTCCACCGATGCCCCGTAGGCCGCCAGCACCAAGTCCCTCTCATAGAAAAGCATGCTTTCTTTGATCTCGAGACATGCCGCGATAAACCCATCAATGGTGGTAATCTCTTTGACTTCTTGCACCATTTCACGGTAGTTCCGGTTCAAAAGTCATGCTCCCTTCACTTAGTCCCCCGCGAATGGCTTGGCGGGCAAGCTCATCACAGCGGTTGTTCCACTTATTCGTGCTGTGTCCCTTCACCTTTATCCAGTGGATGTTGTGCTTCTGGGATAGCTCAAGCAGCGTTTTCCAGAGATCAGCGTTCTTCACTGGTTCGCCTCGGGAATTGCGCCAGCCATTGCGCTGCCAGTTATCAATCCACCCTTGGGTAAACCCATTGATGAGGTAAGCACTGTCTGAAAACAGCTTCACGGTGCACGGCACCTTCAGCTGCTCCAATCCCTTGATCGCGGCAGTCAGCTCCATCCGCTGATTAGTGGTGTGGGGGGCGAAGCCAGAAAGCTCCAAACTGTGTGATCCGTAAAACAGCACTACTCCCCACCCGCCTGGTCCTGGATTGTTGCTGCATGCTCCGTCAGTATAGATTTCTACCTGTTTTCTCCATGCCTGTACCACTCTCTTAGAGCCCCTTCTAAAGTCTTGGCACCTGTCCTCGAATTGTGTTATGTTTAATATAATACCACATTCTATCGCAGAAAGTCGGGGGAGGTCACAATGCAAGAAAAACTCGAAGTGCTCAGTCCAGACTCAACCCAAGTGGGCCGTCCCTGCAATCTCTGTGCTGCGCCCTTGGCGCCCGGTGATGAAGTGGTAGAATGCCCGCGCTGCCATAAGTTTCACCATGCTGACTGTTGGAAAGCTAAGGGTGGGTGCGCCACTACGGGTTGTCCGCAAGTGGCTGAAGCAGTGGTGGGCGAGAAACCTAAAGGAGACGGGCCGCCGCCCCCCATACCATTATGGTACTTCGCCGTTGGCGGATTGGTTATCGTGGGACTTATTCTACTTTCTGTTTTCTGGCCAAAGCCGCCGGATCCAGCCATGGGAAGAACCAAGATTGTGGTGATGGACGTCTCGTTCCTAGAAATGCACGAAGCTCTTACTCCTGCAGTGGAAGAGTTTAATGCAACCAGTGCCACCACGTATATCGATCTGCAGCTCCTCCCGAGCGTAGGCCTGCAGCAGAAGCTGGTAGTGCTCATCGCCGCGGGCGACGCGCCGGACATTTTCGGCGTTGAAGAGGATCAGTTTGAGCTCTTGGCCAGCCAAGGGTCCCTGTTGGAACTTGGGCAAACACCCGAGGGCGAGCCCATTTACGGCGTCCAGCACCCGGGACGCCTCGCGAAGTTGGTAATCTGGGGGCAGACGGAGAATCCTGAGATCGCGCGGGAGGTCTTGGATTTTCTCCTGGAGCACATTCCCCGAGTTGATCTAGACAAACTGCGGGAACTGCAGTCTCAGCAGAATCTGCCCATCTTCGGCTTTTGAGGAGGCCGCCATGAAAATTGCCTTTTATTCCGACAGCTATGCACCCTATGTGAGCGGAGTAGTTCGCTCCCTGCAGCGCTTTACCAAAGGTCTAGTGCAGCAGGGCCATGAGGTTTATATTTTCGCGCCTTTTTACTACGGCAAGAAATTCAGGCAGGAAATCGAACAACAGTCGGACCCGTATGCCACAAAGGTTTTCCGGTTTTATTCCGTCCCGGCACCAACGTGTCCAGATTATTTTCTCCCTATTCCCGTTTCCCTGCGCGCTGAGAAACTCCTGCGCAGGTTGAACACTGATGTGATTCACACCCACTCGCCCTTCCTTACAGGTCAATTGGGAGCGATCCTGGCGCGGCGCCTAGGTGTGCCGCTCTTCTTTACCCATCATACTGTGTATCATGAATACGTCCACTATGTGCCAGCACCTCACAAGGCCACCAAGGCTGTGGTGATCAACTTCCTGAAATGGTACTGCCGCCAGTGCCAGCACATTATCGCCCCCACAGAAATGACGCGGCAGATGATTCTCGATCTGTACAAACTGCCTACACCCGTGACCACCCTGCCCACCGGAGTAGACCTTGACCCGTACGAAACAGCGGACCCAACCTGGCTCAAGAGCTCCTTAGGGATCCGTCCGGAGCAGCCCGTGATTCTATCTCTGGGAAGGCTGAGCAAGGAGAAAAGCCCAGGCATGCTCCTGCAGGCTTTTCGCATCATCCACCAGCACATGCCCGCAGCGGCGTTCGTCTTTGCGGGAGACGGTCCCCTGCGGGAGGCGCTCAAGCGGGAAGCAGCCGCCATGGAGCTCGGGGCCCATGTCCACTTCACAGGCCCCCTCGATGCCAACCAAGTGGCCGCGGCTTATCTGGGAGCCGATCTCTTCATGTTTGCTTCCCAAACGGAAACCCAAGGCCTCGTCTCTCTCGAAGCCATGGCCGGGGGGCTGCCCATTGTGGCCGTAGATGCCAGCGGCACCAACGCAGTGGTTGTCCACGGTCAGACCGGGTTCTTGACTCCTCCAGACCCTGAGGCACTGGCTGATGCTGCCCTAAAGGTGCTGCAGTCACCGACCCTGCTGGAGCAGTTCCGCCGTGAAGCGCGCCAACAGGCGGAGCAGTACAGTGTGACTGCCACCGCCGGCCGCCTAGTGGAACTGTATAAATCAGTCATCGGACGGTAACTAGAAGTTTACCTGCGGAACCTGATGCGCACCCTCTGCCGCTTGGAAGAAGGCGCGGGATTGTTTGCCAAACATGTTCGCGATCAGCACAGTGGGGAACCGCCGAATAGTCCTGTTCCACACCTCAACCGTATCGTTGTACCGCCGCCGGGCAGTCGCGATACGGTTTTCCGTGCCCGCCAATTCATCCTGCAGCCGAATAAAGCTTGCATCAGCTTTCAGCTCCGGATAATTCTCGCTGATGGCCAAGAGGCGCCCTAAGGCGGCATCGAGGCTGTTGTTGGCTGCCATCTGGTCAGCGGGGCTCTGGGCACCCAACAATCGACTGCGGGCCTGCGCAATCTCTGTAAACACTTGTTCTTCATGGGACGCGTAGCCCTTTACAGTTCGCACGAGGTTATCGACTAAGTCAGCGCGCCGCTGCAGCTGATTCTCCACCTCGGCCCAACCTGAGTCTACTGCTGCCTCCAAGTCTACTAAGGAGTTGTAGCTCCGCACTACTCCCATACCAATCACAAGAACAATCAATCCAAGCACGATCAATACTAGGACGGATTTCTTCACAGCTCTTCCTCCTAACTGCTTTTCTGAACTAAAACCGCCTGCCGGCTCCACCACCGCCGCTGCGGCCACCGCCAAAGCCACCAAAACCTCCTCCTCGGCTGGAACCGAAGCCTCCCCGGGAGCCGGGAAAGCGCATGGTGGGCACAAACACTGTACTGCGGCGGGGCCCCGACCCGCCTCCGCCCATACCGCCTGGCGGGTAATTGCGGCCGCGACGCATGAGAACTACGATCAATAGGAATATTCCAAAGGCGATCAGCCAATCACCGCTGGGTTTTGCACGGCGCTGTTCTTCTGCCTGTTCAAACACCTCGCCTGCGAGTTCTTTTTGAAAGGCCTGCGCCAGGTACGACAGCCCAGGCCCATACTCTCCCTGAGCAAAATAGCGGCTCACGGCTTGATCTAAATAAGCACCCACCTTCCCGTCCGGCAGCGTCCCTTCCAAACCGTAGCCTGTTTCTACTTCGATCGCTCGTTCCTCAAGGGATAGGACAATGAGCAGGCCGCTGTCTTCTGGTCCGCCAATCCCCCACTCCTCGAACAGGCGAGTGCGGTATTCCGCCGGATCGTATGGCGCGGTGGTTTCAATCGTAACCACTGCCAGCTCGATCCCCTGCTCCCTTTCCAGCTCTTCCGCCACCACCTCTAGTTCGGCGCGGCTGCGCTGATCAAGCACTTTGGCAAAGTCGTTGACATGGCCTTGGGGGGCGGGAAACTGGGCTAAAGCCAGCTGGCTCAGGCCTAAGCACAACAGCACAGCCAGGACTATCCCCGCATGTCTCTGCATAACTGCACTCCTTCCAGGACCCTCTAGGGAATGACTGGGACAGGATGGTAGAACTGGCCCTCTACTGACCATAGGAAGTTCCCAGCCGTCACTTCCCGGACCAAATCCTCCACTCGCTGGATATCACCCTCCAGCATGCGCAGGTCGAAGGTTACATCAGCCAAATATTCTGTATCGCTGATCGCGATCCCTGCCGTGAGCAGTTCGTTCTGTACTTTCCCAGCAGTGCCGTAATCTACCGTGACTCGCACACGGGTAGCAGGGAGCATGCGCACAATACCAGCGTTGCGGAGCGCCTCCTTTGCGGCGCCGCCGTAGGCTCGAATCAAACCGCCCCTACCCAAGAGAGTCCCGCCAAAGTAGCGGGTCACCACTATCGCTGCGTCCACTACGCTGTAGGCTTTCATGATCTCCAGGATAGGCAGCCCCGCAGTGCCGCTGGGCTCCCCATCATCGCTGAATTTCTGGATGTTCTGGTTGATGCCGATGATATAGGCCGGAACATTGTGGGTAGCGCTCCAATGGGCCTTTCTCACCTCTTCCACAAAGGCCTCCGCTTCCTCCGCACTGGACACGGGACGTACTTGGGCAATGAACTTCGATTTCTTTTCCACCAGTACTGCTTCGCCGGGACCAGCTACGGTTGTGTACTCCACCAGCATGTTTTAATCACCTCGACACAGACAGGTTCCACATTGCAGTCTTTCTTCCTTCCTGTTATTCTAGGGAAGTAGGAGGCTGGATATGGACATCACAAAGCAATTAGCCCAGGAACTGTCCCTTAGAGAAACGCAAGTACGGCAAACCATTGCCCTGCTCGATGAGGGCAACACGATTCCGTTTATTGCCCGCTACCGCAAGGAAGCCACAGGAGAGCTAGATGAGGTGCAGATCCGCACCCTAGCGGAGCGCTTGGAATACCTCAGGAATCTGGAGACTCGCAAGGAGGAAGTAATCCGCCTCATCGGAGAGCAAGGTAAGCTCACACCGGCTCTGGAGCAGGCAGTGAGGTCAGCCGCTGCCCTGCAGGAGGTAGAGGATATTTACCAACCTTTTCGGCCGAAACGGAGGACGCGGGCCTCTGTGGCCAGGGCTAAAGGGCTGGAACCTTTGGCAGAGCTGCTCCTCAAACAGGGAGCGGCCGACCCCCTGGCTTTGGCAGCGGATTTTCTCTCAGCTGAGGTCCCCTCTCCCCAAGAAGCCCTGCAGGGTGCGCAAGACATCATTGCGGAACACATCACCGATCAGCCGGAAATCAGGCAGTTCGTGCGGAAGTTTACCTATGATACTGGAACGATTCACTCTGCTCTGGCGGTGAACCCAGAAGAGGACGGGAGTGCAAAAGAGTTCCAGATGTACTGGGATTATGCGGAAGAGGTGCGAAAAATGCCTCCCCACCGCATTTTGGCCATTAACCGCGGCGAACGGCTGGGAGTACTGCAGGTGAAGATCGGTCTTGATGATGGCGCGGTTGTGGAGAGAATCGTCAGGGGGACGGTGACCAATCCGC
>JAAYMI010000096.1 GCA_012521465.1 Bacillota bacterium
AGGATCAAACTCTCCATTGATATCTCAACTTTGAGCTAATCTCTAGCTATTTGCCTCTGTCTATGACATTGGCGCACAAACTTACTTGGCTGTGATTGATTCTGTTGTTTAGTTTTCAAGGTTCAAGGCCCAAATATGTCCCATGAGAAGCCCGTTTTCAGCACCCCTCGTGGGACAATGTTAACTATACCACGCCTTTTGACTGAAATCAAGAGCCGAATTTTGACAAGTACAGGCGGCCTGAGGTCAAGACGGCGGATATCTTGATTTTATCTCTCATTTCCTCTGAATATCTCGTCTATACATCCGAAAGAATCCGATCCCGCATAGAAAAAGCCCGCCTGCGGCGGACATGGCCAAGGCGGGCGGTGTATCCTTAGCGAGGACGCATATGTGGGAACAAGAGCACGTCTCGAATCGACGGCGAGTCTGTCAGGAGCATCACCAGACGATCAATGCCGATCCCCAGGCCACCTGCGGGCGGCATACCGTACTCCAGAGCCCTGATGAAATCAGAGTCCATCATGTGGGCTTCCTCATCACCTTTGTCTCGCTGCTCCATCTGCTTGCGGAAGCGCTCCTCTTGATCGATGGGATCATTGAGTTCAGTGAACCCATTCGCAACTTCCCAGGTGACGATAAAGGGCTCAAATCGATCTGTTAGGTTAGGGTTGTCCTTCTTGCGTTTAGCCAAGGGGCTAACCTCTACAGTATGATCAGTAATGAAGATGGGCTGAATGAGCCGCGGCTCTACGAACTCGTCAAAGAACTCCTCCACGATCTGCCCATAAGTGGCGTTCTCCGGCACTGCCAACCGCTTTTCTTTAGCTAACTGGCGGGCCTGCTCGTCGGTAAGCCCAGTTAGGTCCACGCCGGCATACTCCCGAATGGCCTCCAGCATAGGCTTGCGCGGCCACGGAGGCGTCAAGTCGATCTCCTGGCCTTGAAAGACTATCTTAGTAGAACCCACCACCTCTTGGGCTATGTGGGCAAAGATCTCTTCTGTGAGCTTCATCATGTCGTTGGCATCGCCGTACGCTTGATAAATCTCACACGAGGTGTATTCAGGGTTATGCTTCGTTGAGATACCCTCATTCCGGAAGTTCTTGCCAATCTCGTAGACTTTGTCAAAGCCACCGACCAGCAGCCGTTTGAGGTACAGCTCGGGGGCAATCCGCATGTAGAGGTCCATGTCCAGCGCATTGTGGTGAGTGACAAACGGCCGGGCATTTGCGCCACCGGCTATCGTGTTGAGCATAGGTGTTTCGACTTCGATGAAACCCCGTTCGTTGAGGAACTCACGCAGGCACTGGATGATCTTGCTGCGCTTGCGAAAGACTTCCCGGACTTCCGGATTCACAATCAGGTCCACGTACCGCTGCCGGTAACGGAGATCAACATCCTTAAGGCCGTGCCACTTGTCAGGCAGAGGCCGTAGCGATTTGGCGAGAAGCTTGAGCGTCTCTACCTCAACACTGATCTGCCCCCGTTTGGTACGGAAAATGGTGCCTGAGACGCCTACTATGTCGCCAATGTCCAACTCGGTAGCGAACCTATAGGCCTCCTCACCCATGGTGTCTATACGCAAATACAGCTGGATCCGGCCCGATGAGTCCATGAGGTCGGAGAAACTCGCCTTCCCATGGGTGCGAAATGACATCAGGCGTCCAGCGATGACCGTTTTTTGCCCTTCCAAGGAATCAAAATTGTCGATAATATCTTGGGCATAATGAGTGCGCTCAAACTTCTCACCAAAGGGATCGATCCCTGCTTCGTACAGCGCCTGCAGCTTGCTGCGGCGGATTGCGAGAAGTTCATTCAGTTCCTCTCGTTGTTCCTCCAGCTGTTCCTCCATCAGCTCATCGTGGTGATCCTTCACTGCATTACCTCCCATGTCACTGGGCTGCTTACCTAGATACCTTCACAATCTCGTACTGGAGCACGCCATCGAGCACCTCTACCTGTACGACATCTCCTGGTCGCTTGCCCATTATTGCCTTCCCTACGGGGGACTCATTGCTGATTTTAGCCTCAATGGGATCCGCTTCTGCAGAACCGACGATCTGGTATTCATATTCTTCGGAAGTCTGTAAATCCCGCAGTACGACTTTCCTTCCTAAAGTAATAACGCCATCTTCTTGCCCATCATCTTGTACGATTATCTTGGCGTTGCGCAGCATCTTCTCCAGCGTTATGATCCGGCCTTCGATAAATGCTTGCTCGTTCTTGGCGTCATCATACTCCGAATTCTCGGTAATATCCCCAAACTCAAGTGCTTCTTTGATCCGCTGCGCCACCTCACGGCGCTTGACCGTTTTGAGAAGTTCTAGTTCCCCTTCAAGCTTCTTGAGTCCTTCGGGCGTAAGCAAGACTTCCTTACCATTCATACGGCTCCTGTCTCCTTTTCCCATTAGTAACAGGCAGACTACTTACTCCGTGGCTTCGTGAGCATCAACGTTAATATGGCTGTGACCATCCAAAAATATGCTCGTGAAAACCATCCCCAATGTTGCTTAATCTATTATAAGGAACTAGATCAGGGGTGTCAAGAACTCCCAAGGCTTGGCCCTAGGCCCGAAGATCTTCAATGCGCGGCTTGAAACCGACCTTGTCGAGCATGCCGAGATAATCTGCTGGTGTGATAGCTGAAAGTGGTTTATCCAACAGCGCCACCAGAAGCGCTTCCATTACGTTCGTGCCAAAGGAGCGCCCGTTGATATTAGGCGTAGTGGTGACCAGTTTAGCTACGCCCCGTTCCCGCAGGAAGCTGACGTCGTCTTTCGTAACAGTATTTGTGATTATCTTCTTCCCATCAAGGCGCTCCGGCATATACTTGCGAATTAGATGGAAGTCGCCGGCTATCACATCGGCCCACTGGTAGTACTTGGCGAATTTCTCCTTATTGGGCTGCTCCTCTTGCTTCTCCCCAATAGGGTACAGCATCTTGAACGGCAGCTGCACCACCAACGGTGCGGCAACCCTTACCACCCGGTCCAGGGCCTTCATGCTGTATATAGGGAAAGGCAGGCCGAGGATGAACATGAGATCGCCGTACAACACCTCTGCGCCTGTGTGCTGCAGTGCTTCAGCCATACCAAACCGGTCTACAGCGCAGGTTAGGAGAACGCGCTTGCCAGGGAAGAACTCTGGGTCCGTTTCGGCCAAATACTCAATGGTGCGCCTCTCCAGCGTGTTCTTGAGACCAGACCCATCAACGATGGGCGACTTCTGCGCTGCCCGGGCGATTTTCTTACCTTCCCGCAAGATATAGCGGCGGTTCCCTCCAACCAAGTAGAGGTCGATCCCGCCCATACCGAAGGCTGCTACCTTGCCGTCAAGATCGCGGATCAAATCGATAGCTCTGCCGATATCCCCGTCGGTCCCGATCCGCTCGATGGAAAACTCTTCGCCGCAGAGCTGCACAACAGCCTGATTGTCCCTTTTCGACGATCCAATGCTGACACTGACTACTCTTCTCATCGTACGACCCCTTTGATCGTAGTAATCAAATCTTCGAGCTGCTTGGGCTGAATGTATACGTCCTGGGTGATGGGCGACTCACCGATCTCAAAGCCGATTACCTTATCGCCCAAGATAGCTTCTGCTAGCTTGATGCGCATATCGGAACCGATCATCACAACGTTGTCAAAAGCGCGCATTTCCGACATGAGCTCCATCAGCCAATTCAGGAGATCATATCCACTCATGCTTTCGATAAACTTCCAGCGCTCAGCGTCGGTCAGGAGAAAGGTATACTCCACGCCCATGTTCGCGCACACATCGTTCAGTTCCTCCGTGTTAGCGATGGGGAAGCCGATTACGGCCAAGGAACCGCCTTTGCGGACCTCAGCCATGGTTTCCAGCCGCGACACAAAAGTGCGGTCACAGCCTACCCGGTTGGCTACTTCCTGCTGCGAGAGACCGGAAGCTCGCAGGGTGAAGATCCGCTCCAGCACACGCACTGCTTTCTCTTGACTGATGAGCTTGTCGCCTATGCGATAGAACTCCATCCAGCATCACCGCCGTCATGTGCACACTTTGTTCACGTCAATTGTAGCAAATTGGTGTAAAGGGTACAATAGCCATTTTGTCCACAAACGGGCTATTTTTCCGGGAGAAGCTTCACAAGCAGTCCCCGCACCTCTTCCATGGAGGCGGCTGTATTCAGCTGCCTCCGGATCTCAGCGGAATGCGGAATTCCTTTGAGATACCATGCGAGGTGGGGACGCATCTCCTTAATCGCACGCTGTACCCCATCGTAACTAGCTTTCAATTCTAAGTGACGCCAGGCAACTCCGATCCGTTCTGCAATTGTGGGGGGCGGCGGTATCACCTCGCCCCGCAGAGCCGCCTGCACATCGCGAAAGATCCATGGATTGCCTTGGGCACCGCGGCCAATTGCAACATGGGAGCATCCTGTCTCCTCCAGCATCCGCAGAGCGTCTGCCGCACTGAAAACATCGCCGTTGCCCACCACCGGGACTGAGCAGGCCTGCACAACACGCCTAATCCAAGTCCAATCGGCCTTACCCGCGTAAAACTGGTCCCGCGTGCGGGCATGTATTGTAATCCAGTGGGCTCCTGCGTCTGCTGCCCGCTGCGCGACCTCCACACAGTTGATAGAGTGCTTGTCCCAGCCCAATCTGATCTTAGCGGTCACAGGAACGGTTGAGACCCTGACCACTGCTGCTACAATTTCTTCCAGCAGCTTGGGTTCTCGCATGAGGGCGGCGCCATCTCCGTTCTTTACGATCTTAGGTGTCGGACAGCCGAAGTTGAGATCAAGCATCTCCGGCTGGCAGTGTTCCAGAACAATCTGAGCGGCCTCTGCCATTACCTCGGGCTTGTGCCCGAACAGCTGTATGGCCACGGGCCGTTCTGCCTCTTCTGTGGTCAGCATCTGCACAGTGCGCTTGTTGCCGAAGACAAGTGCTTGCGCGGAAATCATTTCGCTCACGACCAAGTCCGCGCCATACTCTCTGGCAATAAGGCGGAATGCCAGGTCAGTGACGCCTGCCATGGGCGCTAGGAAGACTCCCAACGCTGATCCTCCTTCCAAATAAAAAAAGCAGGGTACACCCCTGCATGTATCAAAATATAGAGCTTACTTCTTCAAATTGTACTTCTCCAGGAACCGCTCGACGCGTCCACCGGTCTGGGTGACAGTCTGCCGCTGACCAGTATAGAATGGGTGACATTCTGAACAGACTTCTACTCTGATCTGGGGCTTAGTAGAACGTGTCTCGAACGTGGCTCCGCAAGCGCAAGTTACTACACTCTTACCGTACTTAGGATGGATATTGGCCTGCATTCTCTTCACCTCACTCTCATTGCGGACTGACCAAGGGCCATTATATCACAAGTGGTCAGTCCAGGCAACGGAAACTATTTCAGATACAACTGCGGATTCACGGGGTTATTTCTATATCTAATCTCGAAATGGACGTGCGGTCCAGTTGAGTTACCAGTATTGCCGCTGTACGCTACAATCTGGCCGCGGGATACTTGCTGCCCTACCTTCACGTTCACCCTGGAGTTGTGGGCATAACGGGTTTCCACGCCATTACCGTGGTCAATGATGACCAGAATGCCATAGCCGCCGTTCCACCCAGCATAGGTGACACGCCCATCAGCTGCTGCCCGCACCGGGGTCCCGGTATTCACCGCAATATCCAGCCCGTTGTGCATTCTTCCCCAACGAGGTCCAAACTTCGACGAGATCCGCCCACTGACGGGCCAGTCAAAACTCTTCTGCAGCTGCCCGTTTACAACCAGAGCGTCGCTCCGCAGCACCCTAGTAGCGCCAGGAATGATCAGCTTTGTCTTGGGTTGAATGCGGGACGGATCAGCGATGGAATTGACAGCGACGATCTCATCTACAGACACTTTATAGCGCTGCGCGATCTCCCACAGGCTTTCCCCGGATGCTACTTCGTGCAGAACGCCCTTCACAGTAAGGATCTCAAGCTTCTGACCCACTTTCAGCCGATTGGGATTGCTCAAATCATTGGCAGAGACAATACTGTCAACGGTGATGCCATAGGCCTGGGCAATATCCCACAGGGTTTCGCCAGCTTGAACCGTATGCACTAATACAGTTGGCTTTTTCTGGGCTTCTGCGGGCTGCGGCTTGGGCGGCTCGGCTGCAGGTGGTTCCACTGTAGTCTGCTGCGCCGCCTGCTGCGGTTCAGTCTGTGATTGAGCGGAGGCGGTGCGGTCAGCAGGGTCCTCAGAGCGCTGTGAATCGATCACGGCCGCCGGTTCAGAGGCATACCCCGTAAGACCATCAATGGAAATAGCATAGATGGCTGATTCATCGATCTCTTCCGGCTCAAACCGCAGATCATCTATGTAGACAAACATAAAGCTTTCCATATCCCAATCGCTGCCGCCAATGTGCAGGCGCGTATCCATGCGGCCTAGAACCCCGAAGCTCAATAACGCCACCAAGGCTAGGAGTATGAAAAATCTATTGCGTGCTTGGCGCCGGTGCATTGTAGTTCCTCCTCAGCACATACCTACAACAGACATCCTTCGACAAGGATTGCCAATTTCCTTTACCTGTTTCGTACATTTTCGGCGAAAGAGGATGTCCGGATTAACTCGACCAATTCCGCATTGGTCTTAGTTTTGCTCAACCGCTCAAGTAATAATTCCAAAGTTTCTACGGGTCCAAGGGACGCCATTGCTTTTCGCAGCAGCCACGATGCATCGAGCTCGGCGCTGGTCATAAGCAGCTCCTCTTTCCGCGTTCCGGACTTTTCCACGTCAATTGCCGGGAAAAGCCGGCGTTCAGCAAGTTTGCGGTCGAGATGCAGCTCCATGTTACCCGTTCCTTTAAATTCTTCGTAGATAACATCGTCCATCCGACTGCCGGTTTCGATCAACGCCGTAGCCAGAATTGTCAGACTGCCCTGCTCCTCCAGCTTGCGGGCGGCACCAAAGAAGCGTTTGGGACGGTGGAGCGCGGCAGGATCCACTCCGCCAGAAAGCGTCCGACCACTTGGGGGAACTACTAGATTGTGAGCCCGTGCCAACCTGGTAATGCTGTCTAGTAAGATAACGACATCCTTCCCCGATTCTACCAGCCGCTTTGCCCTGTTGAGAACAATATCCGCGACGCGCACGTGATTCTCAGGCGGAAGATCAAAGGTAGAGCTGATTACCTCACCGTCGACGGAACGCTCCATATCTGTAACTTCTTCAGGCCGTTCGTCAATTAACAGCACAATGATCTCGATCTCGGGGTAATTTTCACTAATGGCATTAGCAATCTTCTTCAAAACGGTTGTCTTGCCGGCTTTAGGCGGTGCCACGATTAAACCGCGCTGCCCCATGCCAAGAGGAGCCAAGAGGTCAATCAGGCGAGTGGTATAGTCGTGTGATGTTGTCTCGAGATAGACTCGCTGTTTGGGGTAAATCGGGGTAAGGTCATCGAAACACGGTCGTTTGGGAGCTAGTTCTGGGTCGAGCAGATTAATGGCAAGAACCTTGAGCAGTGCGTAGTAGCGTTCGCCTTCCTTGGGGGGTCTTACCTGGCCGAGGATTTCATCGCCTGTCCGCATGGAGAAGCGGCGGATTTGCGAAGGAGATACGTACACGTCGTCTTGCCCTGGAGTGTAATTGTCAAGTCGCAGAAAGCCGAAACCGTCGGGCATTATTTCCAGAATCCCACTGATGAAAAGCAGTCCTTCACGTTCAGTTTCTGCTTTGAGAATCTGGATGATCAAGTCCTTCTTCCGCAGTTTGGTGAACCCGGTGAGGCCCATCTCCCGTGCAATATCCTGCAGCTCAGAACCTGTCTTAGATTCTAATTGTGCAATGTTCAAAAGTTCACCACCTTTAGGCTGGGGGAGGGATAGTCCCTCCCCATATATCTTATGCTTTTCCAGCAGAACCAAACAGTCTCATTTTGGCTCGAACAACGTCTTTCATGGCTGCCTTAGCGGGACCTAGGATCTTGCGGGGATCGATCTCGTTCGGATGCTCCTTCAAGAAGTCCGCGATAGCCTTCGCAAATGCAACCCGCAGCTCGGTATCGATGTTAATCTTCGACACATACTGCCGGGCCACGGCGATGGCCTCATCAGGCACACCCGATGCACCATGGAGCACCAAGGGGACATCCGTCTTGCGCCTAATCTCTCTCAAGCGATCAAAATCCAGCTTGGGCTCGCCCTTGTACAGGCCGTGAGCGGTACCAATTGCGACGGCCAGGGCATCACACTGTGTGCGCTCGACAAATTCTGCTGCCTCATCGGGATCAGTAAAGGCAGCGTCTCGCTCAGAAACCACGATGTCATCTTCCACGCCGCCGATCTTGCCCAGTTCGGCCTCTACCGATACATTGTTGGGGTGAGCAACTTCGACAACTTTCTGGACAACGGCAATGTTCTCTTCAAAAGGCAGCTGCGACCCATCGATCATAACTGCTGTGAAACCATTGCGGATGCACTGCACTACTTGGGAAAAGCTCGTGCCGTGATCAAGGTTCAGCGCCACAGGAACCGATACTCTCTCGGCGGCTATCTTGGCCAAACCAGCTATGTACTCTATACCCGCGTACTTGATGGCCCCCTGACTTGCCTGGATAATCACAGGGGAACGCTCTTCCTCAGCGGCCTCAATAATCGCCTGGACAATCTCCATATTGTTCAAGTTAAAAGCTCCTACGGCGTAGCCGCCTTGCCGGGCAGCTTGCAGTATCTCTCGGCCAGAAACTAACAATAAAGTCTACCTCCTTCAAATAAGAAAAGCTAGATTAAGGGTTTGAGGCGCTCGCTCAGGTAAGCGTAAGACGATGGTTCCATCACGATCTCGCTTAAGTGGGCTACCCGCTCTTGGTGGTAAGGTGCCGATGCCCCAATCACAACAGCGCTGCCGCAGAAAGAACACACCAGTTCAACCTTTTCTGGATAGATATCTATGCCCACTGAAGGATGATCACACCTGCACGTGATCTTCCCCTCACCGGCCAGCTGCTGCAGCCGCGCCAAAACAGCGTACATCACATCAGGATTCTCGAAATCTTCCACATCTAAGGCGTCCCCGCTGCTCTGCGAGAGAGCATCTGAATTGGCTACCGCCTCCTGCACATCGCGGCCCCTCCCCAAGAAACCAATGTTATCACCAAAAGTTGGTTCGATCAAGACCACAAGCGGAGCGCGCAAAAACTCCTTTGCGGGAAAGGCCAAGCACACATGCTCTCCGGTGAGACTAAAAGCATTGATGGTATATCGGCTGCCTGTCCGCTGGACTTGGCCGTGCGCAAAACCGCACCTGCACTGCAAAGGATAGGGTTTATGGCCGATGCCAAATATGGAAAACTCATGGAACTGCGTCCCCTGGCAGGCAGGGCACAACAGTGCTAGTGTCCTTTCAGTTTCAACAATCACCAAGGACTCCTCCTATCTACCGCGCTATCTAATATTCGCCAGGAAGGAGGAATTCCCTTTCATCACGGCAGCGGTTCCATCATCTTGATTTCTCCAAAGATATCGTATGACACAAGAAAACCAGCTTGTTCACGGATCGAATAATTGGCCAGGATCTCTACCACTCGCCCTTCGGAGTTCAGCATAAACAGGCCGTCTTGGTACCACCCTGGATACACCGGGCGCAGCGCTGTGCAGCTGATCTCCTGGAGGCCACGCATGATGCGGCACCCCGCATCTAGCTCCAAGATCAGCATGCCGTGCCCAGTTAGGACCCGCACCTTGCCCGCTTGCGGGTGAACATCGAGGATGTCACCGTGGACCACTGCAGGATGACACCCGGCGTCAGTTGGGTTTGTGAACCCGGCGATGCAAATGCACAGCAGCAATAAGAGCACTCTTTTATTATGTAACATGGCACATACCCCCCTCTAACGGAGAGTATGTGCCCTGCATTATTCAGCTATGCAGAAATAGTCAGCAAATCACTTCAATCAATGGTCATTTCCGAAAATCGTCAGGCGACAAGTCTTTCAAGAACGCGCGGAACTCTTCTAGTTCAGGATCCTCAACTTGCTTGATCATGGCAGATTGCGTCACAATTTGCTCAGAAACAAAGATGGGCACTCCGGCCCGGAGAGCCAATGCAATGGAATCACTGGGTCGAGCATCTAGTTCCAGTACCTGCCCATTTCGCTTCAACGAAATCCGGGCGTAGAACACATCATCCTTCAGTTCAGTGATGGCTACCCGTTCGACCGATGCACCCAGTTCCCGAATTGTGTTCAGGAGCAGATCATGAGTGAGGGGTCGAGGGGCCGTTAACCCTTCCAGCACTACGGCGATGGCATTAGCCTCGCCAGGGCCGATCACCACAGGAAGGTAGTAGCGTTCGTCAGCGTCGGTCAAGATAACCACAGGCACCATACTTGATTGGTCCAACCCAACTACTTTCACGCTCATCTGCAGCAAATCCATCACCTCCGCAATCCTAGTTCTTACCGCCCCGCTCCCTTCTCATTTTTGCGGCCTGCACGAATGCTTTGAACAGTGGATGGGCCCTAGTAGGACGCGACTTGAATTCAGGGTGGAATTGGGTAGCGACGAACCACGGGTGATCATCGAGTTCGATGATCTCCACCAGTTTTCCGTCGGGAGACGTCCCACTAAAACGCATGCCGTACTGGGTAAGAATGTCGCGGTAATCGTTGTTTAGTTCATAGCGGTGGCGGTGACGTTCGTGGATCAGGTCGACCCCGTATGCTCTGTGACTCTGTGAATCCTTTTCCAGTACGCAGGGGTACGAACCCAGCCGCATGGTTCCGCCAAGCTCTTCCAGGCCCACTTGTTCAGGCATGAGACCGATAACCGGATTCGCACAGCTGCCGTACTCTATGCTGCTGGCATCGGGAAGTTTCACCACATTGCGGGCAAATTCGATCACCGCACACTGCATGCCCAAGCAGATACCCAAGAATGGGATGCGCCTGGAGCGAGCGAATTCAACGGCTCGGATCTTACCTTCCACACCTCGGCTGCCAAATCCTCCTGGGATGAGAATGCCGTCAAAGGCCTCCAGAGCCGAAGTTCCGTTCTGCTCTATGGACTCTGCATCAACCCAAGCAATCTCCACGGCAGTCCGGTTGGCAAAACCGCCGTGCCTGAGGGCTTCGGCAACGCTGAGGTAAGCATCGGGCAGGGAGACATATTTCCCGACTATGCCGATGGTGACCTGGCCTTCGGGATTCTTAATGGCCTGCACCATCTCTTTCCATTCTGTCATATCACCATCGCCATACTCCAACCCGAGCTTATCCAGGACGATCTTGTCCAAGCCCGCCTTGGCAAACTCCAACGGAACCTCATAGATGCTGTCCACATCCACATTGGGGATCACGGCCCGCTCCTCAATATCGCAGAACAGGGCAATCTTCGCCCGCAGCTCCGCGGTAATCTCATATTCACTGCGGCACACGATGATGTCAGGCTGAATACCGATACTGCGCAGTTCTTTTACACTGTGCTGCGTGGGCTTCGTCTTCAGCTCCTGGGCTGCACCGACATAGGGAACGAGAGTAACATGAATATACAGGCAGGAATCTCTGCCAATGTCACTCTTCATCTGGCGAATGGCTTCCAAGAACGGTAAGCTTTCAATGTCGCCAACCGTACCGCCAATCTCCACTAAGACAATGTCAGGAGATTCTTCCTCTGCAAGGGTAAGGATGCGCGACTTAATCTCGTTGGTAACATGAGGAATCACCTGCACTGTGCCGCCTAGAAAATCACCCCGCCGTTCTTTCGATAGGATAGACCAGTAGATTTTTCCGGTGGTCACATTGCTTTTCCTGCTCAATTCAGTATCAATGAAGCGTTCATAATGGCCCAAATCTAGGTCAGTTTCGGCGCCGTCCTCCGTAACAAAAACTTCTCCGTGTTGAAAGGGACTCATGGTGCCTGGATCTATGTTTAGATATGGATCAAGTTTGAGCACACTCAACTTCAGCCCGCGGCTTTTCAACAGCCTTCCCAGGGACGCCACCGTGATGCCTTTTCCGAGACTGGACACAACACCACCGGTGACAAAGATAAACTTGGCCATGCCTTACCCTCCTTACTCTCTTTCTTACGCGTTGACTTCCGCTTCGACTTCTTGATCTGCCTCTTCATATTTGAGCATGAGCTGATTGTAGGCGTAGTTCTGGAGCAATGCCAACAGACAGGTGACAAAGAGCAGGATTGGCGCGGCCAAGACAATGCAGAGAACCAGCACTACCAGCGAAATAACTATCATAAAGACACTGCCCAAGAGGTTATCGATGACAAGCAGCGCAGACCGCTTCAGCACTTTGCGAATACCGATATCCTGCTGGACCAAGAACGGAAACACGAACTGCTGCACAGCATACCAGAAAACCAACGCCCAGATCCAGATTCCGCTCATGAACTGAACAATGCGGTTGGAATGAGTCAGGCTGAAGCTGAGATCGACAAAGAGAACGACCGCCCCTAATACGGCGATGACAGCTAAGGCAGCACCACGCCAGAAAAACTTCGCCAGGCCTACCTTAAAATCTTTGACCTCAACATCTTCTCCATTAATGATCCGCACCATCACATAATTCACTGCTGCAGCGGCCCCACCGAGCGTGAGCACTGTTACCAACATCCCCACGTACGTGAATATAGGGGGCAGTGGTACATACATCACGATTAATAAGGGGCCAAAACCGATGGCAAACCATAGGAGATTGGTCAGCATGACCAAGCCTATACGGTCATAGGCGGCCTTAAATGTCCGCACAATCACCTGCCAGCACTGGGATAAGTTCATCGTATTCTCCCCTTTATTACATCTGTTCCGGGGCTGAAATCCCCAGAAGTTCTAGACTGCGCCGGAGCACAGTTTGCACGCATTTCACCAACACGAGCCGAGCATCACGCAAGGGAGCCTCTTCGCCAAGGACATGGCAGTGAGTATAGAACGAGTGGAAGATACCTGCTAAGTCTAGAGCATAGCGCGCGATGCGGTGGGGCTCACGCAAAGTAGCTGCGAGCAAGATCTCTTCAGGCAGCTCGCCCATTTTCTTGATGAGGTTGATCTCCGCTTCCTCAGTGAGAAGGCTTAAGTCAACCTCCGCTGTAGTGGGCACACCAATGCCTGCCTCCTCCGCCTGCCGGAGGATGCTGCAGATCCGGGCATGGGCATACTGCACATAGAAGACTGGGTTTTCACTACTCTGCTCAACAGCCAGATCCAAGTCAAAATCGAGGTGGCTCTCTAGACTGCGCATCAAGAAGAAGAAGCGCGCCGCATCGCGACCGACTTCATCTACCAGTTCGCGCATGGTAACAAACTCGCCTGCGCGTTTTGACATCTTCACCGGCTTACCATCCCGGAGTAGAGCAACGTACTGCAGGATGAGCACTTCCAGTGTGTCTTCACCATAACCTAAAGCTTGCACAGCTGCTTTCATCCGACCAATATAACCGTGATGGTCGGGTCCGAGAATATCGATCAGCTTAGTATATCCCCGTTTAAGCTTGTCATGGTGGTAAGCGATATCCGCGGTCACATACGTATAGGCGCCATCGCTCTTGATCAGCACCCGATCTTTGTCATCGCCAAAAGTGGTCGATCTAAACCATAACGCGCCGTCTTCTTCATAGAGATGACCCTTGTCCCGGAAAAACTCGATGAGCTCCTCCAGCCGCCCTTGGGCGTGCAGATCTCGCTCACGGAACCAGAGGTCAAATTCTACACCGTAGCCCCGCAGATCTGCAGCTTGGCCCGCGACCATTTGATCTGTCCCCCAGCGTTTGCAGAAAGCCAACTGCTCCTCCTCAGGCAGTTCCAAGACTTCTGGCTTTTCCACCAACAGGCGTTTAGCCAGATCAATTACGTAATCTCCTGGATATCCTTCTTCAGGGAATGGGTAATCGGGATCGATCAGCTGACGGCAGCGAGCAATTAACGACCTGGCAAACACATCCGCTTGGTTACCTGCGTCATTCACGTAAAACTCTGTGCCCACCCCATAGCCACAAGCCCGCAGCAATCGAGCAAGGGTATCACCTACAGCAGCCGCTCTGGCATTGACCACATTTAGGGGCCCCACAGGATTAGCGCTGACGAACTCCAGCAAGACTCTTTCGCCCTGTCCATAGTTTGAGGCACCATAGTTTTCTCCTTGAAGTTCCACGGCTCGAAGAATATCGCCCAGCCACTCTTGGCTTAAGAAGAAATTAATGAACCCGGGTCCAGCCACCTCTACCTTGGTAATAAACCCACCCACTGGGATATATTTCACGAGAATGCTGGCAACTTCCAGTGGCGACTTGCGCGCTGCCTTTGCCGAGACCAGGGCTACGTTGGAGGCAAAGTCACCGTGGTTTGGATCCTTCGGTGTCTCGAGGACAAATTCGGGAATCTCAGTGAAGGTCAATTCTCCAGATGCTGCCGCCTTGTCCACCGCCTCCCGGATGAGCCTATGCAGCTTTTCCCTTTGTGCAGAAGCGATATCCATCCTACTACCTCCCAGAATAAACGAACTCCCCCGTAGGAATCCTACAGGGGAAAAAATCGGCTGCGCTGTTGTTCGCACGAACCACTGAATAGTATATCATTTGGCTGCGAATTGTACAACAGCAAATCACTCAGTTTTAGAACAGACCGGTGATGCGCCCATCTGCGTCAATGTCCACCATTTCCGCAGCCGGCTTAGCCGGCAGGCCAGGCATGGTCATAATATCTCCCGCCAGGCAGACCACAAATCCTGCGCCCAAGGATGGACGGACATCTGTGATCGTGAGAGTCCAGCCCTTAGGCACACCTTTGCGATTTGGGTTGTCCGAGATGGAGTGCTGGGTCTTCGCTACGCACACAGGCAGGTTGCCGTAACCCAACTTGGTAATACTGCGGATAGCGCGCTCTGCCTTGTCAGTATACACAACGCCATCGGCGCCGTAGATCTCGGTAGCTAAGATGTGCAGTTTGTCTTTGATCGGCAGCGACCAGTCGTACAGCGGCCTGAAGTTCGCCTGTTCCTCCTCCAGCACATCTAAAACAACCTTGGCAAACTCTTCTCCGCCTGCGCCGCCCTCTGCTACCACCCGGGAGAGCGCCCACCGCACGCCCAAGTTCTCGCAGTGCTCCTTCACCACCTCAAGCTCTTCCGGCGAATCAGTGGGGAACTGGTTGATGGCAACCACCAACGGCAGCCCGAACTTCTTGATGTTCTCCACATGCTTATCTAGGTTAGCCAGACCTTTGCGGAGAGCCTCTAAATTGGTCTCTTTTACTTGATCCTTCGGTACACCGCCGTGCATGTTCAGGGCCCGAACGGAAGCCACGATCACCGCCACATCAGGCTTCAAACCCGAATACCCGTGGACGATATCAAAGAACTTCTCTGCCCCGAGATCGGCAGCAAAACCACCCTCTGTCACTACGTAATCGGCAAGTTTAAGGGCCATTTGGGTGGCAATGATGCTGTTGTTTCCGTGGGCAATATTGGCAAACGGCCCACCGTGCACAAACACTGGCTGCCCCTCTAAAGTCTGGACCAGATTGGGCTTGATGGCATCCTTCATGATCACCGCAATCGCGCCTTCGGCTTTCAGATCCCGGGCAAATACGGGCTTGCGATCGTAGGTATAACCGACCAGAATATTGCCAACGCGCCGCTTCAGATCCATCAGGTCGCTTGCCAGGCACAAAATGGCCATGATCTCCGAGGCCACGCTGATGTCAAAACCATCTTCCCGCACAACACCATTCCCGACTCCGCCCAGACCAATGACGATATTCCGGAGCTGGCGGTCATTCATATCCATGACGCGGCGAAACACAATTCGCTTCGGGTCGATGTTGAGAGCATTGCCCTGAGCGATGTGGTTGTCCAGGAGAGCAGCGAGGAGGTTGTGGGCGGTAGTAACCGCGTGGATGTCCCCAGTAAAGTGCAGGTTAATGTCCTCCATGGGCACAACCTGAGCGTAACCACCTCCGGCAGCCCCTCCTTTGATCCCCATGGTGGGCCCAAGGGATGGTTCTCTCAGGCAGGCCATGACCTTCTTCCCCAAGCGGCCGAGGGCCTGCGTCAGGCCGATGGTGGTACATGTCTTCCCTTCCCCAGCAGGGGTTGCCGTAATCGCAGTCGTGTAGATCAGCTTTCCATTTGGCCGGTCCGCAACCCGCTTAAACACATCGAGACTGACTTTTGCCTTATACTTCCCATACGGCTCAAGGTCGTCTTCTGTCAAGCCTATCTTGGCAGCGATCTGTTGGATGGGCTCTAGCTTCGCCTGTTGAGCAATTTCGATATCGCTAAGCACTATAACGCCTCCTCGTCAAGTTAGTTAAACAGAATGCAGTCCCCTACCTAAAGCGGCCAGGACCGCTTCCCGCACCGATTCCGCAACTGTGGGATGGGGATGGATTGTCTCTGCCCAATCATGCAGAGCGATGTGGTGTTCCAATACCGTAGTGGCTCCCGCAATAATCTCTGTCGCCTGGGGGCCGATCATATGTACGCCGAGGACACGCCCGCTGCGGTCTGCAATTATCTTGCAGAAACCCGAGTCTAGGCCGCTGATCACCGCTCTGCCGTTCCCCTTCAACGTGTACTGCCCGATCTGCAGCTCATCCCCATACACTGCCCTGGCTTGCTCTTCCGTCATCCCCACGGCTGCGATCTCAGGTTGGGTGTAAACGCAGCGCGGCACTTCCCATTTTGATTTAGGACTGCCTCCGAAAGCAAATTCAATCGCGGCCATACCCTCTTCAAAGGCGAGATGCGCGAGCTGAACGCCTCCGATAACATCACCGGCGGCATAGATCTCAGGCACTGAAGTCTGGAAACGCGTATTGACTGTGATATAACCCCGCTTATCCACGTCGCCAGGAAAACCTTTGGGAAGGACTGGTTTGCGCCCGACAGACACCAGCACGCAGTCGGCGGCGAGCTCCTCCACTCTACCTTTGTACTCCACCTTAACGATCCCAGTACCGTCAGCCTGGGGCTCCACTCCCCGCACTTGAGCTGAAGTAAGCACTTTGACCTTGTTTTTCCGGAATTCCCGCATGAGGGTTTTACTGAGGTCCTTATCTTCCATTGGAAGGATAGTGTCGGCTATCTCCACAATTGTTACCTGTACTCCATACGCAGAAAACACGGTGGCAAACTCACAGCCAATCACGCCTCCACCGACGATAACCAGAGTCCTGGGCATCCTTGCCAAGTCCAGCATCTGGTCGCTGTTCAGGATCAGCTTCCCGTCGCATACTAAGTTCGGAAGGTCCGCGGGCGCCGTACCGGTCGCTACGAGAATCCGCTCCGGCTCATAGACCTCATCCCCGATCCTCACTGTGGACGGGGACAAAAACTCCGCTTCGCTCGGGAGAACTTCTACCCCTTTTTGCTTTAACAGATAGGCCAGCCCCTGGACGAGGCGCTGTACCACTCCGTTTTTTCTGGACACAACTTGGCTGAGGTCCGGTGCTGAGTATGACACCTCGACCCCATGTTCCGCCATGCGGCTGAGATTGTCGTAGAGATGAGCGCTTTCCAACAGCGCCTTTGTTGGAATACAGCCTCGATTTAGACAGGTACCCCCCACAGCATCCCGTTCGGCAAGTACCACGCTCTTACCTAACTGGCGAGCGCGAATTGCGCCGCAGTAACCTGCAGGGCCGCCTCCAATCACTAACAAATCGACTTGTTTCGGCATGGGTCTCCTCCTGTCGGCTAGTCCCTGAGGTAATACGCCAAGCACTGCAGCTCAAGGGACAGGTCCGCACTGGCTAAGTGAACCCCTTCTGGCACGTTGATCTTCACAGGTGCAAAATTGAGAATCGCTTTCACGCCTGCCGCAACGAGACGATCAGCAGTGGTCTGGGCCTGTTCGGATGGAACTGCGATGATTGCCATGTGTATCTGAAGCTCTCTTACCCTCTCCTGCATCTCGTTGGCCGAGTATACCGGTATACCGTCGATCTCGGTGCCGACTTTCCCTGGGTCGTTATCAAAGAGTGCAACTACATTGAGATTGAAACTGCTGTCATCGGCATAGCGCTTGTGGGCATAGCGCGCAAACGCGGCACCCAGACTTCCTGCACCCACGATCGCGATCTTAATCTCAGAATCCAGATTAAGGATGCGGCGCAGCTCATCGCGGAGGAACTTCACTTCATAGCCTACTCCCTGTTTGCCAAACTCGCCAAACCAGGCCAGATCCTTCCGCACTAAGGCTGGACCCACACCTGCCCGCACCCCCAGATCTTGGGAGGAAATCAGCTGTGTATTAGGGTCGTTTGCCAATTCATCCAAAACTCGAAGATACAACGGGAGTCTTCGGATGACTGCATCTGATATCTTCTTCCACCGCACTTTCCGTCACCTCCAATGGATTGGTCTGGTCACTTTTTCTGCACTTTCCCAGAGTATTCCTGCTTTATTTGTGGTAGTGCTCACCACGGATAATAGTCATAGCTCGGTAAAGCTGCTCAGCCAGGATGAGCCGCATCAGCTGATGGGGAAAGGTAAACTCAGAAAAGGACAAAACAAAATCGGCCCGCTCAATCACAGCCTGGCTCAAGCCCAAAGCCCCGCCGATCACAAACTCCACGAGGCTGATGCCCTGCACAGCCATACTCATGAGCTGCTCAGCGAAGGCCTCCGAGGACAGGGAACGGCCCCGAGGATCGAGGACAAAAACAAAAGAACGGTTCCCCAACTGCGCCAAGATGCGTTCACCTTCCTTGGTCACAATCTGCAACCGTTCTTTTGCCGATAATGGTTCCCTGAATGATTCTTCGCGAAGTTCCACGATCTCCAAGCGACCGTAAGCTGCCAGCCGTTTACTGTATTCTGCAATTCCGTCTTGGATAAACTTCTCCCTGATTTTCCCAATAGCAATTATCCGCAAATTCACTCCGGCAAACCTCACGCTTTCCCAATTTCTTATACAACAAGATACTTCGGCGGCTTACTGCAAAACGTGCAGCAGCTGGGAGCAGCCCAATCTGTAGTACTGACCGACTCTAACTCATACAGATCAGGTGGCATTTCATAGATCTCTACAAACTCATCGAGCGCCCTCTCGAGATGCTCTTCGCAGACAACATACACCTTGGCTGGCCCCCTCACTGCTGCGGCGTCTACCAAGTGTATCATAACACAAAGCCCGCTGGAAAAAAAGGGCTCTAGAGCCCACTACAGCGTGACCTCTGCTTGACGCTGATCCCCGCCGCGATAATACGTCAACGCCAGCTTGCCGCCAAACCCTGCGGCCTGCACTGCATCCCGCAGTTCCCGCATTCCCGCGATTTCTTCGCCGTTTACGGCGGTAATCACATCGCCTTGGGTCAGACCTGCCGCTGCCGCCGGAGAGTCAGGCAGGACGCGAGTTATGAACGCCCCCCGCTCAACGGCGAGCTCCACTCCGGCTTGTTCCCGGATAGAAGCCGCCAATGCAGGAGTAAGGGACCCACCCAGCACACCGAGGCGCAGGGGACGGCCATGTTCGATAATCTGGTCGGCTATGTTCCGAGCTGTGGAAATAGGGATGGCAAAACCAATTCCCTGGGCCTGCTGGATGATGGCGGTATTAATACCGATCACCTCTCCGCTTTGGTTAAGCAGAGGACCACCAGAGTTGCCGGGATTAATGGCTGCATCGGTTTGGATCATCCCTTCCAGGAAGAGGTTGTCCTCAGGATCCACCAACAGATCGCGGTTCAGCGCGCTGATCACGCCAGTGGTAACGGTTTGATCCTGGCCTAAGGGATTGCCGATCGCGATCACACTCTGCCCCACCCGCAGGGCAGTTGAGTCTCCGATAGTTGCTGCTGGTAAGCCTTTCGCGTCAACCTTCAAGACTGCTAAGTCAGACAGAGCATCCCGGCCGACCACCTCACCGCGGTAGCTTTGGCCACTGGGCAGGCGCACCACTATCTCGTTGGCATCCTGCACCACATGGTTGTTAGTCAAGATGTACCCATCTTCGCGGTAGATTACCCCTGAACCTACCCCTTTTTGCTGCTGAACTTGGTAGAAGAAAAACTGATCCACCAACACGTCCCGAACAGTCTCAATTTTGACTGTCACGGGACCCATGCGCTCGACAACCTGCACGACCGGTTCGTTCCAATTGCCCGTCTCTTGGCTTTCCGCCATCTCTTCATCAGTGCCCACATCAGTGCCAGGGTTAAAAACAAACCACGCGGTGATGAGCACCAAGAAGGCCAACACGCCCACAAGGATACTGCTTCTGCGCACAGCAAAACCCCCCAAACTCTTGGCTAGATTCACCAGTAGTATAACCACGTGTTTAGGGGGCTATGACGGGCCTACCCGTCACAGGGTGGCGGATGTCCGGGATATGAACGTGATAAACCTCTTGTACCAACTCCGGAGTCAGGACACCGCCGGGCGCGCCGTGGGCAACCAAACGGCCAAGGTCCAGCACCAGCACTTCGTGGCAGTATGACGCCACCAGGTTGAGGTCGTGCAGTACGGCAACGCAGGTCATCCCTGCGTTCGCCTTGGCCTGGAGCAGGCGGCAGATATGCAGTTGATGCTCGATGTCCAAGTGGTTCGTAGGCTCATCCAGCAAGAGAATTGGCGTTTTCTGCGCCAGAGCCCTTGCCACTGTTACCCGCTGCCGTTCTCCACCGCTCAGCTGGTCCACGGGGCGATCGGCAAACTCCACCACACCCGCTTCCCGCATTGCTTCCTCCACAATTTCTGCATCCCGAGGCGACACCGACCCATAGCCGCTTCGATACGGCGATCTCCCCAAGGTCACCAGCTCCCTCACTGTAAAGGGGAAATACTCTGGTTCCTGGGGAACGAAGGCTATAAGTCTCGCCAGCTCTTTCAAGGAATACTCGGAAACGCTTCGCCCCGCGATCCGCACTTCTCCCTTGCTGGGAGCCAGTAAGCGGTTCATGAGCTTGAGTACAGTTGACTTACCGGCACCGTTTGGGCCTACTATCCCTACAAACTGCCCTGGATAAAGCCCAAAGGCGAGATCCTCGAGAACAGGCTCACTGCTGTATGCAAAGCTCACTCTATCAAACTCGATCAGGCGGCCTTCGTGCATTGGTCAGCTCCTTCTCATCAAATAGATGAAGAACGGCCCGCCGGTCATGGCCGTGACAATTCCCACAGGCAGTTCGATGGGAGAAAACACTGTCCGTGCTAGAGTATCGGCCACAACAAGAAAGATCGCTCCTGCCAAAAAAGCGTACACCGTCAGCCGAGTGTGCTTCGGGCCAATCCAGATCCGGACAGCATGGGGTACCATAAGTCCCACAAATCCGATCACCCCCGACACGGCCACACAGGCCGCGGCAATCAGAGCACCGATGGCCAGTACCTGCTTCTGCAGCCGCTGCACATCAATCCCTAAGCTGTGGGCCGTTTCCTCACCGAGAAGGTAAACATCAAGCTTGGGGGCAAACAGGACAGCCACGGCAGAACCAGCCAGCACATAGGGGGCAGCAGCACCGAGCTGCCGCCAGCCCCGCCCCGAAAGGCTTCCCATGAGCCACATATAGACGTCCTGGAGGTTTTGGATCTTGAACACCATCATGAACGAGACCATGGCCGTAAACAGCGCGCCCACGGCCACTCCAGCCAGGATCAGGTTCGTGGGGTGCAGCCTTCCATGCATCAGACCAACGCGATACACAATAAAGGTTGCACCAACGGCTCCCGCGAAGGCATAAAGGGGTAACGTCCCATACCAGCCCAGTCCAGCAGGGATAAAGAACAGCAGCGCAGCGGCAGCTCCCAAAGACGCCCCTGAGGATACTCCAATAATATACGGGTCTGCTAATGGGTTGCGGAGAATTCCCTGAAACAGTACTCCTGCAGCACTCAATCCCCCGCCGATCACGGCAGCCAGCAGTACCCGCGGCAGTCGGACCTGCATGACAATCAGTTCCTCCGCTGCAGTCCAGGTGCGTTCAATGGAATCAAAACCAAGAATGCGGCTGAGCAGCATCCTGCCCACATTTACCGGAGAAATGGCTACTGAACCCACCGCCGCGGCCACAAGGATGCTTACGAGGAGGAAAGCGAGGAGTACCACTCCCCGCAGTACTCCGCTCCTGGTTCTCATAGTTCTAGCCCGTGGATCAAGTGAATGAGCTCAGCCAGCCCATCCAACAGCCTGGGCGTGCCGCGCACATACAAGTCAGGATTTACCTCATACACAGCTCCAGTCTGATACGCGGTGAGCCCCTGCCATGCTGGGCGCTGCAGAGCTTCTTCCATATTGAAGTTTGTCAGGATAACGACCTCCGGATCCCTCGCCAAGACCTGCTCCTCACTGAGCTGGGGCCACGCTTGGCCGGTGTCCGCGGCAATATTCTCACCGCCAGCTAGATTGATCAGCTCGTCCAGGAAGCTCCCTGGCCCCGCTGTCATAACCGGTTCATACCAGATTTCCACGAAGACTCTTTTGGAGGATCCGGCCGGAACCTTGGCGGTAAGCTCTGCCAACCTGGCTCTCATCTGCGCTGCAAGGGCTCTGCCTGCCTCGCCTGCCCCAACCAAATCACCCAAGGTGACCATGCTCTCAATCACTTCTTCCACCGTCGTGGGGTCGGTAGAAGCCACCTCAATGCCCAAACTCTGCAGCTGTTCGATATGGCCGGCCACTAGGTTGGAGTCGCCGATCACGATGTCCGGCTGCAGGCTGAGCAGCACCTCCATATTCAAGCTGAAAGCATCGCCAATCACAGTGCGCTCTGTCGCTTCGGGAGGATAGGTGCACCAGCTGGTAACGCCCACAACGCGATCTCCAACTCCTAAAGCAAACAGATTCTCCGTGATATTTGGTGTCACTGACACGATCCTCTGCGGCACCTTTCCTTCAGCGAAAACAGTCCCTGAAGACAGCATCATCAGTACCAATAAAGCAAGTACAGCATGGCTCAACTTCACGTGCATCGTACTCTCCTCTCAAAAAATAAGCCCCAGGCATCTGGGGATAAGTAGTTTCGAAATGAAAAAATCACCACTCCTTTTCCGCGCAAGATGGTTGATGAAATGCAGCTTGGCAGGTCTCCTGGCTCCCAACTCATCATGCTCTCATACCTTCCCCACAACCGTGAGTGGCATACCATGAGGCACTCATTGGATACAGTGGCGGGACCGCGTGGTTTCTCTGTTTCCAGAGCCCAACTTCCCTATTATCTGCTGGCTGTTCAGCAGCACCAAGCCGAGTATTGAGTTGTCATGTGATTCTTCGCCGCCAACCTGCAATTTCCTTCCGTGTTTTGGTGATAATAAACCGACACCAATAACAGGGGCGACTTGTGTGAGCTACCGCGATTACCTTGACGAACAGCGCAAACTCATCAGAACCAAGAAAGAAGCACGAGAAGCTAAGAACGAACGGCCGCGCAACCCCCGCCCACCTCGCCTTGACCCTCCTCCTGCCCGAGATAGCCTGCTGCTGCCCATTATCATCGGCCTCTGCTTAATGCTGATAGCGGCCTGGAGCATATTATGGTTTGCCGTACCCGCTGTGCACGGGCCACTGGAGGCAAGCCCCACAATCATCATTCAGGGAACACCAGCAGAAGCGGAGGCTATCCGAGCCTGGCTTGCACCCGAGATCGCTGCCAGCAATCTCAACTGGGAAATCATCGCTGTTGGGTCCCGCCGCGAGCTGGCCGAACACCTCAACTCAGGCGGGAGGATGGATGTGCTCATAATTGATCAGGACTTAGCCGCTGAGCTCTACGAAGCAGGACTCCTGGCACCGCTCCTTCCTAAAGCGGAAGTCCCCAGTTTCAGCGGGGCGTTCTCCCCGCTGTGGCACGCGGAACCATTCACTAAAACCTTGGGCTGGGCGATTCCGGCTGCAGGAGATGTGGATTATGCCCGCCATCTCTATACGCTCTTTCAGCAGTTCGTCGATCCATTTCAACGCCCACAAACGGCGGCTGCGCCTCCCAGAACGTAGAGGCGCAGCTAAACTTGGTTATCAGTTCTCAGCAGCGGAACTGACTGTATTTTTCATGAGCATGGCGATGGTCATGGGGCCAACGCCGCCCGGTACGGGCGTGATGGCACTGGCCACTTCTTGTACTTCCTCAAAATCCACATCGCCCACTATCTTGCCGTCAACGCGGTTGATGCCCACATCGATAACTACCGCTCCCGGCTTGACCCAGTACTTCTTCACCAGTTTCGGACGGCCTACTGCCACAACTAGAATATCGGCTTGAGCACATTCTTGCTGGACATTGACTGTACGGGAGTGGCAGACTGTGACGGTGGCGTTCTCCCGCAGAAACAGCATGGCTGCCGGTTTACCCACGATGTTACTGCGTCCCAGCACAACCACTTTCTTACCGGCAATAGCTACGCCTGTCCGCTTCACCAGCTCCAGTACGCCCGCTGGTGTGCAGGGCACATATGCTGGCAGTCCAATGCTGAGTCTACCCACATTTGTGGGGTGGAAGCCGTCCACATCCTTCTTGGGATTGATCCGGTTGATCACTTCTTCTTCATCTAACCCATCAGGGAGAGGAAGCTGCACTAAGATGCCGTGGATCTTTGGATCGGCGTTCAAACGGTCGATGAGCGCCAGCAGCTCCCCTTGAGTGATGGTCCCCGGCAGTTTGTGTTCCTCCGAGTAGATGCCGATTTCGTGGCAGGCTTTTTTCTTCTGGCGAACATACACCGCGGAAGCCGGATTATCCCCTACAAGGACCACAGCCAGTCCAGGTCTGCGACCTTGGGCGGCCATACGCTCCACTTGCTCTTTTAGTTCCGACCGAATTTGGGCGGCAATCTGTTTGCCGTTAATGATTTCAGCTGCCATGGCTGACCCTCTTAGATCCACCATGCCTTAGGCATGGGTTGATCCAAAATGACCTCTTTCAGGAATGATACTGCCTTACCAAATCCTTCATCGGTGGAGGCTAGAGCATCTTCATGCTCAATGCTGAGGACGTAGTCATAGCCGGCAATCCGCAGTTCACTGACAATGTCCTTCCAATACTTGTAGTCATTGCCGTAGCCTACGGATCTAAACAGCCATGACCGTTCGGGCAGGCGGTCATAAGGCTTGGTATCCAGCACACCGTTGACTGCGGTGTTGTAAGGATCCACATGAGTGTCTTTAGCATGGACATGGAAAATAGCCTTTTCTTTGCCCAATGCGCGGATAGCAGCCGTTGGACTGCATCCCTGCCAGATGAGATGCGAAGGATCGAAGTTGGCTCCGATACTCGGGCCTACAGCTTTGCGCAGTCGGAGCAGTGTATCGACGTTATACACCACAAAGCCGGGATGCATCTCGAAGGCGATTTTCGTGACACCGTGGTCAGCAGCAAACTTCGCTTCTTCGGTCCAGTAAGGAATAACTTTCTCGTTCCACTGCCACTCTAGGATATCGGCAAAATCATTAGGCCAAGCACAGGTTACCCAGTTAGGATACTTGGAATTCTCGCTGTCGCCCGGGCAGCCAGAAAAAGTACAGATGATCTCGATCCCGAGCTTCTCCGCCAACCGCACAGCGTTGCGCCAGTCTTCATGAAACCCTTTGGCAATCTCCTTATCGGGGTGGAGCGCATTTCCGTGCACGCTCAGCGCGCTGATCTGCACGCCTTCATCAGCAAAAGCTTGCTTGAAGTCAGCAAGTTTCTGGGGATTGGCCAAGAGTTCTACAGGGTCACAATGAGCTTTGCCAGGATATCCACCACAGCCGATTTCTACGGTGGAAAGGCCGAAGCTCTTCACCTTTTTTAGCATTTCCCGTAAGGGGAGTTGGCCGTACAGTACGGCAAATACACCGATTCTCATATGTAATCCTCCCTTGCATGATATTGCCATCATATAATCTAGTTGGCTAGTTGCCAAAAAACTCCTTCAGAAAAGCAAAACCGAACTTCGATCCCCACCAGGAAAGTTCGGCGTGAAAATAAAAAATGGTGCGCCTAGCAGGACTCGAACCTGCGCTCCTGGCTCCGGAGGCCAGTGCTCTATCCTCTGAGCTATAGGCGCACCTTTGGTACATCCGTTATTATAGCAGTTGGACCCAGAAAATGCAACAGTCGTTTGACAAACCGCGGTCGTTCAACTAGAATAGAATTAACGACACCCCACCGGGGGTATAGTGAGGAGATTGCAGATGAAAAAAATCATGCATTTGCAGGGACTGAGCTGCGGTCACTGCCAGAGGCGTGTAGAACAAGCCCTGAACGCCATTCCCGGTGTTACTGCCCGAGCAGATCTTACCAACCAACAAGCTGCGGTTACCATGAGTGCAGCAGTAGATGATCAAACCCTTCGTTCAGCCGTTGAAGAAGCGGGCTACCAAGTGATCTCTATTGAGGAGATCGGCTAGCGTGAAGGCAGATAAGACAAAGGTCATGCGCCTCCTCAAAACGGCGCGGGGTCAAATCGACGGCCTGATCCGTATGGTGGAAGAGGATCGCTACTGCATTGACATTTCCAACCAACTCTTGGCCACACAAGCCATCCTCCGCAGCATTAACCGGGAGATTCTCCACGATCATCTCAACAGCTGCGTCAAGGCAGCCTTCCAGTCGCCTGAAGGCCAGAATAAGATCGAGGAGATCATGGAGATCATTGACAAAATCACGAAGTAGTCTGATCCCATCTTGATCTCCGCGCGTTTTCGCTCTATAATTAGATCAGCCAAGCGGATGTAGCTCAGCTGGTAGAGCATCGGCTTCCCAAGCCGAGGGCCGCGAGTTCGAATCTCGTCATCCGCTCCATTTTTTTGTGCTGGCGTGGCTCAGTGGTAGAGCAGTCGATTCGTAATCGACAGGTCGAGGGTTCAAATCCCTCCGCCAGCTCCATTTAGGAAGAAAGAAGGTGTTAGGCCGCCACGGCTAACACCTTTTCGTTTTTTTCACTGCCTACCTCACTGCTCAGCTTTTTCCAAGGCAGCTGCTGCCGCTTCTTTGAACTTGTTCCACGTGGATGTGGCGCCACTCACATTATCTACCGCTTCTGGATCCTGGGTTTCGATCAGCCTTTCCTCGAGAGTAGACTGAGCCTCCACGGCCAGCTGATAGGGATAGCTTTCCCCCTTCGGATTTCCCTGGCTGTCGTATTCCTCGTAATCCACCTGCGTAATCTTGCCGTCCTTAATCATGAGCTCGACTTTGCCGTATTGGTTGTTGTCATCCCGCTGGGATTCGCCGGTAAACGTTCCGTCATTCCATGTGGGTCCCATCTTTCTCTGGGCATTCATATACAGGGCCAGCCCCAAGACTGCCAAGACGACGATCACGATCCCGATTGTTCTGTTCACCCTATCCCTCCTCGTACACAGCTTGGTACTGATACTATGGGTAAAACAGGGCGAACTTATGCAAAAAAGCCCCAAGCAGCACTTGAGGCTTTCATCAGCAAATGGTACCCCCAACCGGATTTGAACCGGTGCCTTCGCCGTGAAAGGGCGGTGTCCTAGGCCGCTAGACGATGGGGGCATGGTGAGCCATCCGCGATTCGAACGCGGGACACCCGGATTAAAAGTCCGGTGCTCTACCGACTGAGCTAATGGCTCTAGTATGAGCTGCTGCTCATGCCAGTGGGCCACAACCTGTATAATAGCCAAGAACTAAGCTGATGTCAATCGTTTTTTCAAAAAACGTCCGAAAGCACGATGGTCTGATCCCGGCGTGGACCCACAGAGATCATCTGCAGCGGGCAGCCCACCTCTTCAGAAATAAAGTTCAGATAGTGCTGGGCCTGGTAGGGGAGATCGTCCCAACCAGTAGCTCCGCTGATGTCCCTCTGCCAGCCGGGAAGTTCCGCGAAAATCGGCCGGCATTCCTGGAGTATCTCCAGATCGGTGGGAAAACTATCCAGTCGCTGGCCGCGATAGTCATAACCCACGCAAACCTTTATGGACTCAAACGCATCTAACACGTCCAGGAGAGTCACCGCCAAGCCGGTCAAGCCGTTGATGCGGACAGCATAGCGGATCATCACCGCATCAAACCAGCCGCACCGCCGCGGCCTACCTGTTGTTGTACCGTATTCACGGCCCCTCTCTCGGATGAGATCCCCCACCGCGTCCTTTAGTTCTGTCGGAAACGGGCCTTCGCCTACGCGAGTGGAATAGGCCTTAACAACACCGATGACACTGCTGATATGATTCGGCCCCACACCAAGCCCGGCGGCGACGCCGCCCGCGCTGGAGTTCGATGACGTCACAAAAGGATACGTGCCGTGGTCAATATCCAAGAAGGTACCCTGGGCGCCTTCACAAAGGATGTTTTTCCCGGCGCGGCGCGCCTCATCTACGAGGAGCGATGTATCGGCAACCCGGTCCCGAAATTCCTGGGCGTAGGCAGAGTACTCACGGAAGATTTGGTCTGGATCGAACCCCGGATGACCGTAGATTTCCCGCAGAATGCGATTTTTCATCGGCAGGAAGTCCGCCAAGCGGCTGCGAAAACGGGTGGGATTTACCAGGTCACCGATGCGGATTCCGGAGCGCATGTACTTGTCGACATAAGCGGGCCCGATGCCGCGTCCAGTCGTGCCGATCTTCAGGCGGCGGGCATCTTCCTCCAATTTATCCAGTACCTTATGGTAAGGCATGATCACATGCGCCTTATCACTGATAAACAAGTTCTGCGTACTGATGCCCCGGTCATGCAGATAGCGCATTTCCTCCACCAAGACCTTAGGATCGACAACCACACCGTTGCCGATGACGCAGATCTTGCCAGGGTAGAGAATTCCCGACGGAATGAGGTGGAGCTTGTAGGTAACGTTGTCCACCACAACGGTATGACCAGCATTGTTTCCCCCTTGGTAACGGGCCACAACCTCGGCCTTCGCCGCGATCACATCCGTGATCTTTCCTTTTCCCTCATCACCCCATTGGGTTCCCACTAAGGCTGCAATGGGCATAGTCAGTCCTCCTCATTAATCCGGAAAAACAGCCGAGTATTGCGTTCCGTAATTGCGGCCGCTTCTTCCACAGTTACATTATAGAGCTCCGCGAGCTGCCGTACAACCAGAGCGAGGTACGCCGGTTCATTCCGCTTACCCCGATGGGGCACTGGTGCAAGATAGGGGCAGTCCGTTTCAACAAGCATGCGCTCAATCGGAATCTGGCTGATCACACTCCGCAGGCGATCTGCATTCTTGAACGTTAAGGCTCCTCCGATGGAGAAATAGTGCCCCATCTTTAAGTACTCGCGAGCCATCTCCCAACTCCCGGAGTAACAGTGCAGCACACAGGGTACATCGGAAAACTCCTGGAGAATCTCCAGGGTATCCCGGGCCGCGTCGCGGGAGTGCACAACGAGCGGCAGATTGAGTGCGCGCGCCAAAGCGAGCTGAGCGCGAAACACAGCCTGCTGCACATCTCGGGGAGAATGGTCGTAGTAATAGTCCAGACCACTCTCGCCAATAGCTAACACCTCGGCATGTGCCGCTAGATCCGCGATAGCCTGCTCCACTGAGCTGTCCCAAGTCTTGGCATCGTGGGGATGCACTCCCACTACTGCGTACAGCCCAGGATACTCCTCCACCAGCTGTACAGCTTTCTGAGAGGAGAGCAGATCGTAGCCAACGTTAATAATACCGCTGACGCCGTTCTGCTCTGCCCGGGCAACCACTTCCGCGAGGTCTGCGCTGAACTGCGGATCATTCAGGTGGGCGTGACTATCGATCATCCTATTTCACCCTGCTTCCAGCTGGCATGTTTGCTGATACACTCACTAGCTCCAGCTTACCGTCAGGCGTGCTCGCGGCCAGAAGCATTCCCTGGGAGAGTTCGCCCCGCAGCTTGGCAGGTTTGAGGTTTTTCACCACAATGATGCGGCGCCCCACCAACTCTTCCGGTTTATAGTGTTTCGCGATACCAGCCACGATCTGGCGGCGCCCATCACCCACATCAATTTGGAGCTTTAAGAGGCGGTCAGCGCCTTTGACTGGTTCTGCCTCCAAAACTTCTGCCACCACCAGCTCACACTTAAAGAAGTCATCAATTGTGATCAGCCCGTCCTCCGATTGCGCTTCAGCCGCGGGAGCTGCGGGCGCCTGCGAAACCGCCGTTTTCTTGGCTTCTGCCGCAGGCTGCGCTTCCTCTCCTTCTGGCTCGTCGACCTTGAGTTCAATTCGGGGGAAGATGGGGTCGCCCTTCTTGGTAACGGTTGCTGGCTTCAGCCTACCAAACTCTGTATCGGCCAGCGTCTGTTCGGTTAGTGATTCCGAAATGCCGAGCTGAGCCCATATTTTGGCGCCAGTCTCAGGCAAAAATGGAGTCACGAGCAGTGCCACGATCCGTAGGGTTTCCACCAGATTGTACATTACAGTAGCCAGCTCGCCCTGAGAGGCTTCGTCTTTGGCCAATGCCCAGGGTGCCCGCTGGTCAATATACTTATTGGCTCGGCCGATCAGCTGCCAAATCTTCGCTAACGCCTCATTCAAGTGGAGATCTTTAAGGAGGCTGTCAAGCTCTGCTCCCAACCCTCCTACAGACTGGACGAACTCCCGATCGAGATCTGTTGCGTCCTTGGGCTCTGGCACCACACCGTTGAAGTACTTATTCAACATGGCCAGACTGCGATTGAGGAGATTGCCCAGATCGTTCGCTAGGTCGGCATTGGTCCGCTCGATGAGGGCCCTCCGAGAGAAGTTCCCATCCTGCCCAAAGGATACCTCTCTCATGAGAAAATACCGGATCGGGTCCACCCCAAACTCATCGATCAGCAGATTAGGATCAACCACATTACCCTTAGATTTGGACATCTTGTCATTGTCAAACAGCAGCCACCCGTGGCCAAAGACCGTTTTCGGTAGGGGCAGGTCCAAGGCCATTAAGATGATCGGCCAGATAATAGTGTGGAAGCGCATAATCTCTTTGCCCACTAGATGCACATCGGCGGGCCACCACTCGGCGAGCCTAGCGTGATCATCAGGATAACCCGCGGCGGTGAGGTAGTTGGTGAGGGCATCAAACCACACGTAGATCACGTGCCGTTCGTCTATGGGCACTGGAATTCCCCAGTCAAAAGTGGTCCGGGAAACGCAGAGATCTTCCAAGCCGCTCTTGACGAAACTCACCATCTCATTCCGGCGTGATTCGGGCCGGATAAAATCAGGGTTCTCCTCAATGTGCTTCAGGAGCCGATCAGCATACTTGCTGATCTTAAAGAAGTAGCTTTCTTCTTCCACCAGCTCCACAGGGCGGCCGCAGTCAGGGCAGTTCCCATCCTGCAGTTTAGTTTCAACCCAGAAAGTCTCACAGGGCGTGCAGTACCAGCCCTTATACGTACTCTTGTAGATATCTCCCTTTTCATAGATCTTCTGGAAGACAGTCTGCACCGCCTTGTGGTGGCGGGGCTCAGTTGTGCGGACAAAGTCGTCGTACTCCACGTTGAGCCGTTTCCAAAGCTGCTTAAAGGTGCTCACAATCGCGTCTACATATTCCTGAGGCTGTACTCCCTTGGCTTTGGCAATGCGCTCAATTTTCTGACCATGTTCATCCGAACCAGTGACAAACAATACCTTCCGACCGGCAAACTTGTGCCACCTGGCCAAAGAGTCGGCCACGACAGTGGTATAAGCATGCCCGATGTGCAGGCGATCACTGGGGTAATAAATTGGTGTGGAAATGTAAAACCTCTCAGTATTCATGTGCAATTCCCTCCTCGTAAAACAAAAAACCCTCACCCCTATCGGGACGAGAGTCTTACTCACGCGGTACCACCCAACTTTGCCGTGCACGCACGGCCGCCTCCAGGTACAGACAGCTATACCCTCGCACTGTAACGGGTGCTCCCCGGCAGGGCCTACTGCTAGTTCAGCCCGCAGCTCCTGGGCCATGTTCAGTAATGAGCATTTCGTCAGCTTTCACCTTACCTGACTCTCTGTTGGAAACGCCGTATTACCTACTCTTCCCACTCATCGCTTGTGCTTTTCTGATACTGAGATTTTAGCCGTAATCCCATGGTTTGTCAAGTGTACGGCCTGCCGAGGGCTCAAATACTAAATAGCAGATGGCAGCAACCAAAAAGAGGCGATCGGTCTTGGAAAAAAGGACGGCTGTGCAGTTTGCGGTACTCTGCGGCGTGCCTTTTGTCATGGTCTTGGGCAATTCCATGCTCATCCCAGTCTTCCCCCAAATGCAAAAAGCGATGGGACTCACCCAGTTCCAGGTGGGACTAATTGTGACATTCTTCTCAGTCCCTGCTGGCCTGCTCATCCCTTTCGCCGGTTTTCTTTCCGATCAGTACGGCCGCAAACCAATCATGGTTCCGGCCCTGTTTATCTACGGCGTGGGCGGCCTGATCAGCGGACTAGCGGCCGTTACGCTGGACAACCCCTATCCGCTGCTGCTGGCAGGCCGCGTAGTTCAGGGCTTAGGTGCTGGAGGAACTTACCAGCTGGCCATGGCCCTCACAGGCGATATCTTCCAAAGCAGTGAGCGGACAAAGGCCCTGGGCCTTTTGGAAGCATTTAACGGCTTAGGCAAGGTGGTAAGCCCCATCTTAGGTTCGTTGATTGCTTTGATCAGCTGGTATGCGCCCTTTTTTGCCTACAGTATCGTCACCTTTCCCATCGCGGTAGGTGTCTGGCTGTTGGTGAAAGAAAAGACCGAGGAGCTTAAGGGGCAGTCGTTTGGAGAATACTGGCGCAACCTCAAGGGAGTCTTCGCGGAAAAAGCCAGCCTGCTCCTATCGTGCTACCTGGTGGGCATGACGGCCCTTTTTATCCTGTTTGGCGTGCTCAGCTACATCTCAGACGTGTTGGAATCAAGCTACCACCTGTATGGTCTGAAAAGGGGATTTGTGATTGCCATCCCGGTGTTCTCTATGGCGGCTACATCTTACCTAAGCGGTGCTTTGCTCTCGGAGCGCAAAGCCCTGTGGAAGTGGGTCGTTGTGGGAGGCATGACCCTGAGTGCTGCCGCCTTAACCCTTCTTCCCCTGTTCGCTGCCCTTGTACCTACCATGGCCGTCCTCTTTGTCTTGGGAATAAGCATCGGTCTTGTTCTCCCCCCCATTAACACCCTCATCACCGGCGCCACGAGCGCTAAGCGCCGAGGGATCGTCACCTGTCTCTACGGCACGGTGCGGTTTTTTGGGGTGGCGATCGGGCCGCCAACCTTTGGTCTAGTTATCCAGTATGGCCGCTGGGTGACTTTCTTGGGAGCAGCCGCGGTGAGCGCCTTGGCTGTGGTCGCAGCTTGTCTGTTTATCACCCCTCCTGAGAACGAGGAATAGTATAGCCTAGCACTAGTACGGAAGAACCAGGAGGGAAATAGATGAACAGGATTCAACCGGTCAGCGCCTGGGACGCGGTGGTGGCGCTGCCCGAAACCAAGCGCTTCCCCAAACCCCGCACAGAGGGAATTACAATGGTGATCGACAAAGGCCTTGGTCTCACAGAAACGCGAGAGCTGCTGGAGATGGCAGCAGATCACATGGATTTCCTCAAGATCGCTTTCGGGAGTTCGGCCCTCTATCCGACACGCCTGATGAAAGAAAAGCTTGCTCTGGTCAAGAGCTACGGCGTACACGTGTACCCCGGGGGCACACTATTTGAGATCGCATTCTACCAAGGCATGCTGAAGGAGTTTCTTACCCGCGCCCAAGAACTGGGCTTCACTTATGTGGAAATCTCGGAAGGCACCATCGATCTGCCCAGGCACCGCCGGGCTGAGTGCATCAAGATGGCCCGTGATTGGGGCTTTGGGGTTGTGTCGGAAATCGGGAAGAAGGACAAGTCGGTGAAAATCCAGCCCGCAGCAGCGGTAGAACAGATCCTCACAGATCTAGAAAACGGTTCAGAAAAGGTGATCATTGAGGGCCGTGACTCAGGTAAAGGAGTGGGAATCTACGACGACCAGGGGGCGGTGAATGACAGTCTGCTCGATGAAATCCTAGCTGGTATTAAGTCAGCCAGCAAAATACTGATCGAGGCACCCCAAACAAGCCAGCAGAACCACTTGCTGCTTAAGCTTGGGCCCAACGTCAATCTGGGGAATGTTCAGCCCCATGATGTGCTTACCCTAGAATCCACCCGTGTCGGACTGAGGGGTGACACCCTCCGAGAGTTACTCAAAAACGCGCCGCGCTCGTATAGGTCGTAATTCCTAGCGCCTTTAGGACCATTCTCCTTTTTTTCCCAAGGATAATTGACGTTTCCTGGAAATCATTATATAATGACTTAAGCAAATGTCGATTAATCTCGAACTATCAAGGAGGAGGGTATAAGTGAAGGCTACTGGAATCGTACGCAAGGTCGACGACTTAGGCCGTGTCGTATTACCCATAGAGCTCCGGCGCAGTCTGGGCATTCAAGAAAAGGATCCCCTGGAGATTTTTGTCGAAGGCGATCATATCGTCTTGCGCAAACCATCGCGCCTCTGCATCTTCTGCGGCAGCGGAGAAAGCATTGAAGAATTCAGAGGCAAAGGCGTGTGCCCAACCTGCCGCAGCGCGTTAGGTGATGCACGCTAGTCCAAGTCCAAAGCCAGTTTGTAGATGCGGTTCTTAGGAAGGCGGTATCGGCTTGCCACTTCTTGGACAGCGGCTTTCTTAGTGAAGCCCCTGTCCAACAATTCTTGTAGAGCAAGCTTGATATCGCCTTCTGTGATCTCTGCCTCGGCCCCTTCGCTGCCCGTGGATCCGGCAACGGTAATCACAAATTCGCCCCGCGGCTGCTGAACCGCAAAGTAGTCCAACAGCTCCGCGAGGCTGCCGCGCATCGTCTCTTCGAATTTCTTAGTCAACTCTCGGGATACACTTGCCCGGCGATTGCCGAGACAGCGGTGAAGATCGCTCAGGGTTTCCACTAATCGGTGAGGCGCTTCGTACAGCACGATGGGATAGGGGATTTGAGCCAGCCGCACTAGTTCTGCCTGGCGCTCACTCCCCCTGCGGGGCAGAAATCCATAGAATAGAAATTGGTCACTTAAGATACCGCTCTGCACGTAGGCTGTAACGGCCGCCGTTGCACCAGGCAGTACAGTGCAGGGAATTCCTGCCTCAATCACCGCGTTAATCAGCAGGCGGCCTGGGTCAGAGATACCGGGCATGCCGGCATCAGAAACCAAGGCAATCTGCTTGCCAGCCCGCAGCTGTTCTAGCAGAAAATCAACACGAGCTGCTTCATTGTGCTCGTGCAGGCTGATGAGTGGTGTCTTGATCTCGTAATGGTTCAAGAGTTTAACGGTTCTGCGGGTATCTTCGGCGGCAATTAGGTCAACCTCCTTGAGGGTCCTGAGGACCCTCAAGGTAATATCTTCTAAGTTTCCAATGGGGGTAGGGCATACGTAAAGCATTCTCTAATCCCCTCAGCTTTGCGGGGCCTCGGAACGTTCTCCACTTGGTTTCCGGCGCTTCCGCCGCGGCCGCCGCGATTTTGGTTCTGGCTTGGGCTTTTCTTGCTCTTGCTCTGCCGCAGAGGCTTTCTGCGGCTGCTGCGGCTTTTCGCCCTCAGGAGCTTTGCGCCGCTTGGCACTTTTCTTGCGTTTGCTGCTGCCTTTACGGGCAGGCTTTGGCTGCTCGTGGCTAGTCTCCGAATCAGCCTTTTCTCCTTCAGGCGCAGCTGCTTCATCGCTGGGATCACGGCTGATCAGCGGACGTTCCTCTACCTCTGCCGCCTCCCGCATTATCTCGTAATCAACCGCTTGGATGGTATCTTCCTTTAGGAGGTCACTGTAAAACTCTTCCTCGTCTTCCACTTCATTGAAAAACTCATCTGCCAGTGCCAAAGTCTGGCAGCCCGGACATCCATCTCCATAGAGAGATTTATGGGTTTTGTACACATCTGCTTCATACCGCAAACAGCACATCAGCCGACCGCAGATCCCGGAAATCTTGGAAGGATTGAGGGATAAGTTTTGCTCCTTGGCCATCTTAATGGATACAGGCGCAAAATCACCCAAGAAGGTGGCGCAGCACAAAGGCCTGCCGCATGAGCCCAGCCCACCGATCATCTTCGCTTCGTCCCGCACACCGATTTGGCGAAGCTCGATGCGGATGCGGAAAATAGCCGCCAAGTCCTTCACCAGCTCACGGAAATCCACTCGCCCATCGGCTGTGAAGTAGAACAGCAGCTTGCTGTCGTCGAAGGTGTATTCTGCATCTACGAGCTTCATCGGGAGGCCGTGCTCGGCGATTTTTTTCAGGGCAATCTCGAAGGCCTCCTTGGCCCTGCGCGCCAAGCGAGCTGTGTGCTCCTTGTCCTCGTCAGTCGCGACTCGGATCACTTGTTTGAGAGGCTGAACCACTTCATTGTCTGGCACCTGTTTCGGCGCAACCACTACCTCACCGAACTCAATCCCACGTGACGTCTCCACTATACAGTGGTCTCCCACGGCGATCTTCAGATCACCTGGCTGAAAGTAATATATCTTACCGGCTTTCTTAAACCGGACACCCACTACAGTTTGCATTTAGGAATGCGCTCCTTTTTTCATGGACAGAAACAGGCGGCCCAGGACGAAGCGTGGACGGGCATTCCCCGCTATGGCAGCCTGCATCTTTGATATTTCATGCATGATTTCACACAGGGCTCGATACGAATAAACCTGGCTGATTTCCTGTAGTTTACCCGCGTAGTCAGGATTGTAGAGACTGACAGTACTGCCGGACTTCACGGCAGCCAAATCTCGATACCAGCCCAGCATAAGCTGCAGATCTTCTATGACTTGAACCCGCTCTTCTTCCCACCTCTGACTGAAGCCCAGGACCTCGGGGTATGAAGAGGCGGGAATCCGGATGAGGGTTTCAAGCACCTGCTGGCGCCGCTCCAGAAGGGGGCCTTCCCAATACTCCAGTGCCCGTCCGATCGAACCTCTTGCCATGCGGGCAATCAAGCGGACCTTGGGATCGTCTGACGCCTGGGAGTACTTCTGCGCAAGATACTTCTGAATCATCTCCTCGGGTATTGCCCGAAAGGGCACCACTTGACAGCGGGAAACGATGGTAGGCAGGATCCGATGAATGTTAGTGGTTGTGAGAAAGAAATAAACCCCTGGACTAGGTTCTTCCAACACCTTTAAGAAAGCATTGGCCGCCTCCACAGTCATATTGTCTGCGTCTTTGATCAGCCAAACCGACGAACCCGACTGGATGTATGAACTCTGCTGGCGCAGCATGCGGATTTGTTCGATCTTGATCGCCGGGGATCCCTCAATCACGTGCAGATGCGACCCGGCCGCTAAAATCCGCACAGCTGTCTCTTTACCCACACCCTCATCACCATAAAACAAGTAGGCATGGGCAAGCCGCCCCTGGGCCCGGCTGTTCTCCAAAATGGTTACTGCTACCGGCTGTCCCAAGACTTCCAAAAGAGTCATGGAGTCACCTCACAAATACAGATCCAGCAGCAGCCCGCGGATTTCGTCCAAACGGGCTACTAACTCCAAGCCGCTGAGCTGCTGGCGAAGGAAGAGCCGGGTCAATTCCTCAAGTTTGTCATCAACTGTGCGAACCAGCATAAACAACCGCCTGCGGCCGCGATAATCATGGAAGCTGTGTTCATCCACCATAAAGGACTTCTCGATCAGTGCCCGCAGCACTGCCCGAACAATCTCCTTGTATTTCACCAGGTTGTAATAGATGGGACTCTCCCTAAAACGGCGCGCATATTCGTCCACCTGTTCTAGAGCTGCGACAAAGCGGACTTCGTCCAGCTCGCCCATTTCCAGCAGCTCAAAGAAGGTGGACTGCCGCGCCGCTCGCACAGTCTTGTCGCGGCTGTGGGCGTAGTCACCTATCCGAGGCCTATCCTGACGGCGGACCCTCAAATCTTCTCAAACCTCTCCACATCTACCACAAAGACGATGGCACCACCTACGGTTACCTTGTCCATCTTCGGCATGATAGTACTTCCCAGAGTGGTCAGGGGATCAAGCTGATACTGCTCCCGCTTGCTGCTGACCCGCCCGATCAGCTCCAGTGCACTTTCCACCTTCTCATCATCGACACCAATCAGCAAAGTGGTGTTGCCCGTGCGCAGGAATCCCCCTGTACTGGCAAGCTTTGTGGCGCTGAAGCCTTCCTTCATTAGAGTATCCAATAAGACAGGCACATCCTGATCCTGAACTATTGTCACCAAGAGCTTCACTAGGCTAACCTCCCCGCCAATGACCTTTGTACCCGTTGGCTCACTTCCCACTCGGTTCCTTCAGCCGAAACCACAACAACACGCTGGGGATTCTGAGCAGCAATACTGAGAAATGCTGATCTGACCCGTTCGTGGTAGGCGAGATCCCGCTGTTCAATGCGATCTCCCCCTACCCGAGCCAAGACAGTCTGCGGCTCCGCATCAAGGCAGATTGTGAGATCAGGCTCTAGTCCCGCAGTGGCCAGCTTGTTTACGGCCACGATCATGTCCACGGATAGATCCAAACCATAGCCTTGATACGCCACGGATGAATCAATATACCGCTCACACACCACAACCTTGCCCTCGGCCAGCGCCGGCCGAATGACTTCCGCAACATGCTGGGCACGATCAGCGGCATACAGCAGTATCTCAGTCACAGGCTCAAGCTGGTGGTTTTCTGGGTCAAGGAGCAGCTTGCGAATCGCCTGACCTAGGCTGGTGCCGCCTGGCTCAAAGGTGTGCACAACATCATAACCCTGCTGTAGTAAGTATTCCACAAGAAGACGAGCTTGCGTTGTTTTGCCAACACCGTCAATTCCTTCTAGGGTTATGAACAGCCCATCTCCCATGACCAGAATACTCCTTCTCTAGTTTTCTTCATCAAAGCGCATTGTCCTTTATTACATATAATGCCACGCCTTCCATCCCGCGAATGGGCCAGCCCAGCCTAAGGCACCATTCGAGGTAGGCTGCTGTATCGCGGCTTACCACCTCACCAGGAACCAATATGGGCACTCCGGGCGGGTAGGGTGTCACAAACTCGGCAGAGACGCGGCCGACTGCCTGCCTGAGAGACACCGCCTCCCAGGAACGGCGCACCGCCTTCCCCATGGGAAGAGCCTGATCTGGCAGGGGTGGATAGGACAAATCCGGCAGTCTCAGCTTCCGTCCGCCAAGGTGCCCTGCCCGCTCTACGACCCCCTCCACGGCGCGGCACAGCTGCTCGATGGTTTCTGGAGTATCGCCCAGCGTAACCAGGGCAATGACGTTGAAATAATCGCTCAACTCTACTTGTATATTATAATCTCTGCGCAGTATTCCCTCAAGCTGGATGCCTGTTAAGCCCAACTCGCGTAAGGAAAAGACTATCTTCGTAGGATCATGCCTAAGCTGGCTGGGCAGAACCTGCACGCCCGGAATTCTCTCCAACCTGGCACTGCAGCAGTGGGCGAGCTCCACTGCGCGTCCCACCAGTTCCGATCCCCTCTCATGCAGGCTGCGGCGCACTTCATCGATGACGGCAAGAAAAACCAGGGATGGGCTGGTGGTCTCCAGAATGCGCCGCGCGCGCCGCACTAGGTGATGCAGTTCATCAGACTGAACGTGCAGCATGGAAGTCTGCGTTAAGGAGCCGAGGGTCTTGTGAGTGCTCTGCACTACCCCGTCGGCACCCGCTGCGAGGCCCGGATCAGGCAGGACGGGCGAAAAGCGAAAATGGCCGCCGTGTGCCTCATCTATAACGGCCAGAGCCCCCAACTGGTGAGTCTTGACTACAAGCTCCTCCAGCTCGGCACAAGTTCCGTAATATGTAGGGTGGGTAAACACCACAGCCGCAGGGCTGTGATCGGCTGCCGCTCGCTCTAACTCTGCGGCAGTGGGAGGCAGCGGAATCTGCCACTCTGGATCAAACCTCACAGGTAGATATATGCACTCATTCCCAGCGAGCAGGGCCCCAGTGTACACTGCTTGGTGGGAAAAGCGGGGAATGACAAGCTTACCAGACACGGAGTAGAGCAGATAGTGCAGCCCCGAGGTTGTCCCGTTTACAAGAAACAAAGTATGGGCGGCACCAAATAACTGGGCCGCCAGCTGCTGGGCGGCCTCCAAAGCACGTTCAAAATCATGGTCCAATGCCAAGTCTTCTATTTCATCAGAAGGATCGAGTTGAAATATGCCCGACCCCAAATGTGCCTGCAGCCGAGGAAAAATCTCACCCCTCAGCTTGTGCCCAGGGGTGTGAAAAGGGATAACACCTCTCTGCCTATAGGCGCACAGTGCTTCCCACAAGGGCGCATTATCCTGAATCAAGGCAACCACCTGCACTGCTGTCCATAATCAACTCGTCCCAAGGCCTGTCTCCTCGATAAGCTGCCCAGCAAGCACTGAGAGCATCGACGACTGCATCGTAATCCTGGTGCTGGGGTTGGACCGAGACGATCAAGCGCTCACAATCGTGACAAAGCAAACATCCCAAAAGCGAGACAGCCTGTGCATCCGGCTGTGCTTGGCCGCAGACTAAGCACTTCATACCCTCACCTCGCTCCAGGATATTCTGATCACCCTTTCCACGTGTAGGTCCACAATTCCTGCACAGCAAAAACCACCCCCAATCAGAGGTGGCCTGCTGAAACAACGGGGCTAACCTTTCACTCCTGAGCTGAGCATCCCTTCCACGAAGTACCTCTGCATGAGGATGTAGACAGCGATCATCTGTGGACAGCCACAATGGGTTTGATGCAGTTCAAGGGGAACTACGGCACCCAGTGGCACCTGCTCTTGACCGGCTCG
>JAAYMI010000097.1 GCA_012521465.1 Bacillota bacterium
AGGATCAAACTCTCCATTGATATCTCAACTTTGAGCTAATCTCTAGCTATTTGCCTCTGTCTATGACATTGGCGCACAAACTTACTTGGCTGTGATTGATTCTGTTGTTTAGTTTTCAAGGTTCAAGAGCAAGTCCCAATAGACTCACTCTTAATTACTGCCGCCTCAACAATGGTTGTCTGAGCGGCAGCGAAATCATAATATCATATTTTCTCCACTCCGTCAACCAGGTATTTTTCCCCGATTTCTGCGAGCGGAATCTCAGCATAACACCTTTAAGCTGTACCTGTCAAATGGCAGATTATTCTTCCTCTTCGTCTTCTTCCCGGCCGGCGATGTGAGCTAGAGCCACCACCCGATCGCCTTCGTCAAGGCGCATCAGGGTTACCCCTTGCGTAGCACGCCCTTGACGCGAGATATCGCTGACAGGGATTCTAATCATGATGCCTTCCAGAGAAATAATCATTATCTCGTTGGATTCGTGCACCAGCTGAATCCCAATGATAGGCCCTGTCTTGTCTGTCATGTTCAGAGTCTTGATCCCTTTACCGCCCCGGCCTGTGCGGCGGTATTCGCTGACAGGAGTACGCTTGCCAAAGCCGTTCTCCGTCACCACTAAGAGCTCGCAGTCGTTGATTATGACGTCGAGACCCACAACGGCGTCGTCACCATCGAGTGTAACGCCCTTTACCCCCCGGGCATTTCTGCCCATCGGCCTCACATCAGTTTCCAAGAAGCGAATGGCCTGGCCGTGCTTTGTGACAAGCATGATCTCCTGAGATCCATCGGTTAGTTTTACTCCGATAACCTCATCTTCATCGTCGAGCGTAATGCAGATTAAACCTCCGCTCCGCAGATTGGCGAATTCGCTCAGCATAGTCTTCTTGATCACGCCTTTGCGAGTAGCCATTACCAGATATTGATCCTCGCTGTATTCGGCGATCGGTATGGTAGCCTGAATGCGTTCGCCAGGATCGAGGCTCAAGAGATTAATAATCGCTGTTCCCCGCGCGCTGCGGCTCGCTTCCGGAATCTCATGCCCCCGCAGCCGGTAGACTCTGCCGCGGTTGGTAAAGAACAAGATTGTGCTGTGGGTACTGGCCACAAACAGCTGTTCCACGAAATCATCAGATTTCGTGTGCAGAGCAGTAATACCCCGCCCACCCCGGCGCTGAGCACGGTAAGCATCAACTGGTAAGCGCTTGATGTAGCCCCTATGAGTTACAGTCACCACAATATCCTCATCGGCAATGAGATCTTCTTCTTCCAACTCGCCGGCCGACCGACCAATCTTAGTGCGGCGCTCATCAGCGAATTCTTCTTTGATAGCCAAGAGCTCTTCTTTCACGATTTGGTACACAAGACCCATATCACCGAGGATCTCTCTTAGGCGGGCAATGGTCTTTAGGATTTCGGCATATTCAGCTTCTATTTTTTCCCGTTCAAGGCCAGTTAACCGCCTAAGCTGCATATCTAAGATCGCCACAGCCTGCCGTTCAGTCAAGCCAAACTTGGACATCAGCTGCTCCCGCGCATCCTGATCACTGCGTGCTCCCCTAATCGTGGCAATGACTTCATCGATATTATCCAAGGCGATGCGGTAGCCTTCCAAGATATGAGCCCGTTCTTCGGCTTTGCGCAGGTCAAACCTGGTCCTGCGGACGACAACGTCACACTGGTGGTCGAGGTAATGGCGGATCATATCCTTCAGCGACAGTACCTTTGGCTCATTGTCTACCAGAGCCAGCATAATCACGCCAAAGGTATCCTGCAGCTGGGTGTGCTTATACAGACGATTGAGAATAACCTGCGGATTTGCATCCCGCCGCACTTCAATGACAATGCGGGTTCCAGAGCGATCTGACTCATCCCTGAGGTCAGTGATTCCCTCTACCTTTTTGTCCCTGACCAGTTCAGCGATTTTCTCCACCAGTCGAGCTTTGTTTACCATATACGGGATCTCAGTTACGACAATCCGCGTCTTGCCATTGGACAACTGCTCGATCTGCGTCTTGGCCCGAACCTTGATCCGTCCGCGGCCAGTTTCATAGGCCTCTCTGATGCCTTCTCGGCCCATGATCACCGCGCCTGTGGGGAAATCCGGGCCTTTGATGTGTTTCATCAGATCCTTGGTGGTAATATCGGGGTTTTCAATCATGGCCACAATTCCGTCGATCACTTCCCCCAAATTGTGGGGCGGAATGTTCGTGGCCATACCCACCGCAATGCCTTGGGCCCCGTTCACCAAGAGATTCGGGAATCTGCTGGGCAGTACCTCGGGCTGCTCCAGCGTCTCGTCAAAGTTGGGCATGAAGTCAACAGTATCTTTTTCGATATCCCGCAGCATTTCCATGGCGATTTTCGACAGCCGGGCTTCAGTATAGCGCATCGCCGCCGGAGGATCACCGTCCACACTGCCAAAGTTGCCGTGTCCATCGACCAGCATTGCCCGATACGAAAAAGGCTGAGCCATGCGCACCATGGCATCATAAATAGCTGAGTCACCGTGGGGATGGTACTTACCCATAACTTCACCCACGATACGCGCCGATTTCTTGTGCGGGCGGTCATACCTGGTGCCCAGCTCACTCATGCCGTACAGGATTCGCCGCTGCACCGGCTTCAACCCATCGCGCACATCAGGGAGCGCCCGCTCCACAATTACGCTCATCGCATAGTTAATATAGGATGTGCGCATCTCATCAGTTATTTTAATGGGGATAACTTTTCCCCCACCAAGATTCACGGTCAATCACGACACCTCATCTCTAGACATCCAGGTTAGTAACTTCCTTGGCGTGCTCCTCAATGAATTCTCGCCTGGGTTCCACCTTTTCCCCCATCAAAGTCGTAAAGATATCGTCGGCGAGGAGAGCATCGTCAATACCTAACCTTAGGATCGTGCGCTTCTCTGGATCCATCGTGGTTTCCCACAGCTGTTCTGCGTTCATTTCTCCAAGACCTTTGTAGCGCTGGATCGTAACCCCGGTGCGGCCAATCTCGTCCAGGAGCTGGTCAAGTTCCTGATCAGAATAGAGATAGTGCACTGCTTTTCCTTTCCGTACTTGGTACAGCGGCGGCAGCGCAATGTAGACATACCCGTTCTCGAGCAGCGGCCGCATATATCGGTAGAAGAACGTAAGCAGCAGTGTGCGGATATGGGCACCGTCCACGTCGGCGTCAGTCATGAGGATAATCTTGTGATACCGCGCCCTCGAGATATCAAAGTCTTCCCCAACGCCTGTGCCAAAAGCAGTGATCATAGCCCGGATCTCCTGATTATTCAGGATCTTGTCCAACCGGGCCTTCTCTACATTGAGAATCTTGCCCCTCAGGGGTAGAATGGCTTGGAAGCGCCGATCGCGGCTCTGCTTTGCCGTTCCGCCCGCAGAATCGCCCTCGACAATGAAGATCTCACACAGGGCTGGATCAGTAATGCTGCAGTCCGCAAGCTTGCCAGGCAGTGATGAGACTTCAAGGGCGCTCTTTCGCCGGGTCAGCTCCCGAGCTTTGCGCGCAGCCTGGCGCGCTCTCTGTGCTGAAAGGCATTTCTCAATAATCCGCTTGGCGTCAGCGGGATTTTCTTCAAGGTAGGCAGCTAAATGCTCTGCCACAACTGATTCCACCAAACCACGCACATCGCTGTTCCCAAGTTTGGTCTTGGTTTGCCCTTCGAATTGCGGATTGGGGATGCGCACACTTACTACTGCCGTACAGCCTTCTCGCACGTCTTCCCCTGACAAGTTTTCCTCATTGGGTTTTAGTAAGCCCTTCTTTCGGCCATAGTCGTTGAGCGTCCGGGTTAGGGCTGCCTTAAAGCCAGATAAATGGGTGCCGCCTTCGTGGGTATTGATGTTGTTGGCAAAACTAAGCATGATCTCCGAATAGCCATCGGTGTACTGCATAGCCAGCTCAATCTGGAGATCCCCTGATTCAGCCTGGAAGTAGATGGGTGTCTTGTGCAGGGGAGTCTTGTTTCGATTAATATATTCAACAAATGAGACAATTCCGCCGTTATAAAGGAACCAATGCCGGCGTCCGGTCCTGTGATCAGTGAAGTAAATCTGCAGGCCCTTGTTGAGGAACGCTAGTTCCCTCAGGCGGTAAACGATCATTTCTGCCTGGAAGTCAACGGTGTCGAAGATCTCGCTATCTGGTTTGAACCTGATCAGGGTACCTCTTTCATCTGTTGGCCCTAGATCCTCAATATCTGCGAGGGCCTTACCCCGTTCGTAGCGCTGACGATAATGCCGCCCATTGTACCATACCTGTGCCTCCAGCCACGTAGACAGAGCATTGACCACAGAAACGCCAACCCCGTGCAGTCCACCAGATACTTTGTAGTGGCTTCCTTCCTGACCAAACTTTCCCCCTGCGTGCAGCACAGTCAAGACCGTTTCCAAAGCGGAGCGGCCTGTTTTTGGATGAATGTCTGTGGGGATACCACTGCCGTTGTCGCGCACAGAAAGAGATCCGTCTTCATGGATCTCTACATCAATTCGGTCGCAATAGCCAGCCATTGCTTCGTCAATCGAATTGTCAACTACTTCTACAAAAAGGTGGTGCAGCCCGTATAGATCGGTATTACCGATATACATTCCTGGTCGACGGCGTACAGCCTCTAATCCTTCCAGGACCTGGATTTGTTCTGCGGTGTAGTTTGTAGCCATGTTCTTCTCCAAAAGCTATCGACTCCTCATTAATGCTTACACACCCCACGGCAGCCGTTCTGCCCGCGCCTTCAGCGTCCCACAGGATACTGGGGATAAATAAACGGCTTTGTCCGTCACTACGCATGAAACAGGCTCATTAGTTAATTCTACCATAAACCCCTCTTGCTGTGCTAGTTTTAGCAAGTCACGGTTGAGCCTGCGGTTTTCTTCTGTCAGATCAAATAAGGCAATAATCTCCCGCACAGGAATCAGCTTGTCACTGCCTAAGTGCAGAAACATCGCCATTACCCCTCTCGGCTATTCTCCCCGCCTCAATCCCAAAGATCGCTGCATCGGCCAAAATCTCATCACTAAAGCTCCCCAGATGGGTGGTCGTAATAATGGTTTGCGCCTTCTTATTGAGGATCTCCACAAGAAAAGCACGGCGCTGTCTGTCGAGCTCGGACATAACATCATCGAGCAGTACTACCGGATACTCCCCCGTTTCCAGGCGCATCAATTCCATCTCCGCTAGTTTATAGGAAAGCACCGCCGTGCGCTGTTGGCCTTGGCTGGCATAGGTTTTTGCGTCCCGGCCGTCGATCGTAAACAGCAGGTCATCCCGGTGCGGCCCCACGAGAGTGTATCCCCGCTGGATTTCCAGAAGATGCTGGTTTTGAAGTTCCGCCAGCATCAGCCTGTGGTAATCGAGGGAGGATTCGTGGGATGAACGCGCCGAGTGCGCTTTACTGAATGGCAAGTAAGCGATATGCAGGCTTTCCCGCTCACCTGTCAGCCGGTTGTGGATTTCCGCCGCTAAGCTGCTTAAGCGCTTGACTACATTCTCACGGCTCGCCATGATCCGGCTCGCGAGATCGGCAAGCTGTTCATTCCAGATAGGCAGCTGTTTCAGGGCAGCGCGGCTGGCTGCTGCATTCTTCAGCAGCTGATTGCGCTGCCGCACAACTCGTTGGTATTTCAAGAGGTTACTGCGGTAAACTGCATCTGTTTGGCAGATTTGGACATCCAAAACGCGGCGGCGATCACCAGGGGATCCCTTGATAAGTTGGAGACTGTCCGGTGTAAATAGTACCACGTTTAGTCTGCCCACGAACTTGCTCGAATTCGTAGCCTTGTCATTCACCAGCAGCTTCTTGGGGCTGCTGCGGGACACTGCCACAGTTAAGTCAACATCTGCGTTCCGCTCCACTCGGCCGCGGATCAGGGCACTCGCTTCGGAATGGAAGATCAGCTCCTCTTCCCTACCAGTACGATATGATTTGCTCATGGCTAGAATGTACATGGCTTCGAGCAGGTTAGTTTTGCCCTGAGCGTTGTGACCCACGAAAATATCGAGCTTTGGATGCAGGTCGATCTCGGCTGCATTGTAGTTCCGGAAATTGGTTAAATGCAAGCGTTTAATCCACATCTTCACGTTTCAGCTGCCACTTTGATTGTGCCGTACCCTTGAATTGTGACCACATCCCCCGGCACCACCTTCTTCGCACGGCGTGTCTCGACCTCTCCGTTTAAGGAAACCAAACCTGACTGGATCATGATCTTCGCTTCAGCGCCGCTCGAGACAACGTTTGCCCATTTCAGAAGCTGGTCAAGCTGAATGGTCGCGGTCCTTATTTTCACTTCCTGCACAGCATCACCTTTTCCTAAATCCGGATCGGCATCAAGATATAGAGATGATCATCTCTGTCTGCCGGTTTAATTAATGCCTGCCTTGGTCCCTGCTCGAACTTGAAGGTGACTTGGTCTGCATCTGTCCATTTTAACATATCCATGATAAACCGCGGAGAATACGCGGACTGGCCGTTGCTTCCCGAATGCTCAACATTCAGCTGCTCCATGGATCTGCCCAGTTCTGTCTGGATACCTAACTCTAAAACACCATCAGTAACCTGCACGATCACGGGTTGGTTGCCTGTCCGGTCAAAGAGGGCTGCCCGCTCCACTGCCTGCAGGAAGTGCTGTCTGCTCATGGTGAGAGTGATTTCCTGCTCAGTGTACAGGATTGGCCGGTAGTTCGGAAACTTCCCTTCAATAAGGCGTGTGGTAAACACTGTATTGTTGAAATGGAAAGCCAGCTGATTCTCACCATAGTACACATCGATGACGGATTCATCCATGGGAAGGCATTTCAAAAGCTCGGTCAGGCTTCTCCCGGGGATAATCACTTCCAAGTCCTCAGCTGCTACGAACGGCACTTCCCCTTTGGCAAAAGCGAGCCGGCTGGAGTCCGTGGCGACAAAGTGCAGGCTGCCGTTGGAAATTTCCAGGAGCACGCCCTGGAAAATTGGCCTGTGATCATCGGTTCCTACACAGAACAAGGTGGAGTGGGCAAGCTTGCTCAGTTCGTAATCAGTTAAGGATAGAATCTTGCGGTCACATTTGGGAGGTGCAGGAAATTCATCGCCAATGAGTTCATTTAGGGAGAACTCAGTCGTACCTGCGGAAATTAGTACCTGGTTGTCTTTTGTTTCAAATATAACGGTGCCCTGCGGCAGTTTTCTCACCAAGGCCGATAGGAGCTTACCGTTAAGCACTGCAGAACCAGGCGTAAAGGTAGTGCATTCTATTTTTGTCTGGATGGAAATCTCCAGGTCATTAGCGGTGAGCGTTAGGCTGTTTTTATCTGCTTGAAGGTGAATTCCACCTAGTATTTGCAGGGTGTTGCTGCTGGATACAGCACGTTCTACTAAACGAATACCAGATACTAATCCAGTGTTTTCCGCTTGGAAATGCATAAATATACCTCCTGTGGAATATTCACCTGGGGACAGGTGTGGAGTTAATACATAAACAATATTAGTCGTAGTCATAGTAGGACGTGTGGGTTTGTGGAAAACTCCGCTTTCCCTTAGAGATGCGCCTTTTCTGGTCAAAACAAGCTGTGTATGAACTGGTGAAGTTATCCACAGTTTGCTTCGCCACAAAAGAGAGATAGTATGCTATCAAGAGTTATCCACAGGTAGTCCTACGAGCTTTGATGGATAAGGTCAATGAGTTCCTTGATTGTGATCTGCAGCGCAGGGTCCATCTTCATGGCCGTCTGGATCTTTTCGCAGGCGTGGATGACAGTGGTATGGTCGCGCCCGCCAAACTCTGCTCCAACCTGCGGCAGCGAGCTGTCTGTCAGCTCCCGCGCCAGGTACATGGCAACTTGGCGCGGAAAGGCGATGTTTTTCGTGCGCTTTTTCGATTTCATTTCCGCGATCTTGATGCCGTAGTGATTCGAGACGACAGTCTGGATCAAGTCGATCGTAATTGGCCGGTTCTTGGGCGGGTGGATTAAGTCTTTCAGAGCCTGCGAAGCAGTTTCTACGGTGATTGGTACATTGTTTAGGCTCGCATAGGCCACTACCCTGATGAACGCGCCTTCCAGTTCCCGGATATTGCTTTGAATGTGGGTCGCAATATAACTGAGCACTTCTGGATCAACCCGGTAATTCTCTAAGTCTGCTTTTTTCTTGAGAATCGCAATCCGCGTCTCCAGATCAGGGGGTTGGATGTCCGTGATTAAACCCCACTCAAACCGGCTGCGCAGGCGCTCTTCCAAAGTAGGAATCTCCTTGGGCGGCCGATCTGAGGAAATGACGAGCTGCCGATTGGCCTCATACAGGGCATTGAACGTGTGGAAAAACTCTTCCTGGGTAGACTCCTTGCCCGCAACGAACTGAATGTCGTCGATGAGCAGCACGTCCACATTGCGGTATTTGTTGCGGAATTCCACCATCGATTTTCGGCCGATAGCAGTGATCAGATCGTTGGTAAAAGTCTCAGAAGTTACATAGACTACGTTTATACTAGGATCTCTCTGCAGAGCAAGGTGTCCGATCGCGTGCATGAGGTGAGTTTTCCCCAGTCCAACCCCACCGTACAGAAAAAGAGGGTTATAGGCTTTTGCTGGCGCTTCAGCCACTGCTAAGGAGGCAGCGTGGGCAAAGCGGTTGGAATTGCCCACCACAAACGTATCAAAGGTATAGCGCGGGTTGAGCACCGATGAGATCTGTTCCTGACTGGGATTCTCGGTGGCTGCACTTTGATTGGTAGATGCCTGCGCGGGCATTCGTTCATCAGCCTTTTGGAGCTGCGGCTTACTGCTTGGACTGACCAGCCTCAGGTCCCATTCTTTGTTGACTACATGGCGCAGTGTCTTGCGCAGAGGAGCAGCGTAGCGAGCATCAACCCAATCCCGAGTAAATTCATTGGGGAGCTCCACATACAGCACGTTGCTCTCAAGGTGGACCGGCCGGCTGTCTTTGATCCACGCGTCAAATGATGGTTTGGCCAGTTCGGAAGCCATGATGTTCAAGACTTCCTGCCAAATCAGCTCTAACTGTTCATGTTGGCTCATGAAAAAAACGCCCTCCTACAATTGCAGTCATCATTGTGGATTTCTGGATTTATCCACAGGATCCTGCTTGCTTCCGCGGCTGTTGATAACATATCCGTTTTTTGTCTCTTCGCTTATACACAAGTAAAACAGCGGGTTATACACAGCTTTTTCGCGACAGCAATCCTTGATTCCATGGGAAGTTCGAGAGGTTATCCACAAAAACCACAGTTTATCCACATTTGTTGTTGTGCTTGGGGATAGCTTGGATATCCAGACTCCATCCAGAGGATATCCCCATGGGTTGTGAATAACCTGAAGTTGGGGTGCGGGGGGGAAAACTCTGCCAAAATGGGGATCTCTGATCATGGGCGCCAACAGCGGGTTTGAGGATATCCACATTCGGGCACAATCCAATTATACACAAGTTGTCAACAATCTGTGGATAAAAAAGCCCGATGGATTCCATTCACAAATGGGGGGAACACGCGTTTAGGCAAGTTATCCACAATTATCCACAGCCGGAGGTAGTTGACAATTGTGGATGAAGCGGATATCCTAGAAAAGGCTTGAACAGTGTAGTTTCCGGAAATAAGGTTGACATGGATTTTTGAAATAAGATATAATTTTCAATGTATCTAAGTGCGGTCTTGGAGGGAGGTCGTAGCATGAAGCGTACTTTTCAACCTAAGAATCGTCGGCGCAGTAGAATCCATGGCTTTCTTGCCAGAATGCGTACTCCAGGTGGTCGGAGAGTGTTGGCCCGCCGCCGCAGGAAGGGGAGAAAGGTTCTTTCTGCCTAGGCTGTTGTGGACCCGAGAACGGGTCTTTATCTCATAAGCGCGAATTTTGACTCGGGTGCGGGTCCACGATCCTTGGAGGAATGCATATTAATGGAACGCCTAGCGTCAAGGGAAGACTTCCGGCGGGTGTATGCCTGTGGGCAGCTGCAGTACGGCCGCTATGTCGTAGTGACAGCTCTTCCCGTTGATGAACAGACCGTTCGCATCGGGTTTTCGGTGGGCAGAAAAGTTGGCAATGCTGTGAAGCGCAATCGGGTGAAGCGGCGCTTGCGCGAGATTGTGCGGGAAGTGGCTCACCTGCTCACTCCCGGTTACCACATTGTCGTTGGCGCGAAGCGCACCAGCGCTTGCGCTAGTTTTGCAGAATTGCGTACAGATCTTTTCCGGGTAATGCAGGGATTAGATTGTTTACCTAGAACTATCAACGGTGGGGAAAATGCTTAAGATAGCCCTTTTTTTGATCAAAGGTTACCAAAAATTCATTTCCCCACTCTTGCCGCGTAGTTGTCGGTTTTACCCCACCTGCTCTGAGTATGCGCGGCAGGCGATCGTGAAGTATCGCTGGAAGGGCCTTTGGATGGCTATCCGGCGAATTATGCGTTGCCACCCTTTCAACCCCGGTGGCTTTGACCCAGTTCCTTAAGTACTGAATGGGGGCTTAGACGGAGTGATGAGTTGGCTTACGAGCTTCCTCTTACGGGTGCTCGAAACGATTTCTGAAGCAGTTGGCAGTTATGGCCTCGGCATAATAATCGTAACCGTTCTTCTGCGTTTGGTGTTGTATCCCCTTACCATCAGCCAGACCAAGAGTATGGCTAAGATGAAACAGCTGCAGCCGGAGTTAAATGAGATTCAAAAGAAGTACAAGGACAAGCCTGAAGAGTATCAAAAGCGCACCATTGAGCTTTATCAAAAGCACGGTGTCAATCCATTAGGCGGATGCCTGCCGCTGCTGATTCAGTTACCCATTCTCTGGGCCTTTTTCCCAGTATTGCGCGAGATTCCCACGAGTGACCTGACCAAGTTCTTGGGCATTTGGGAACTCAGCCAGAACGATCCATATTATATCCTGCCGCTGCTTTCTGCTCTCACTACCTGGTGGCAGTCGAAAGTGACGTCCACTGGTGATGCATCTCAGAGCTCCATGATGATTGTGATGCCCATTATGATCGGCATTTTTAGTATCAGCTTCCCCTCGGGGCTGGTGCTGTACTGGATCACCAGTAATCTGATCAGCATTGCGCAGCAGGTTTGGATCAACAAGCAGGTGCTTTCCGCCGAACAAGGAGGCAAAGCTAAATGAACTCTGTTGAAGTTGTGGGGCGTACAGTAGAAGAAGCAATTTCTGAAGCTCTGTCTAGACTGCAGGCCACCCGAGACGAGGTTAATATTACGGTTCTGGACGAAGGTACGAAAGGTCTGTTCGGTATTCTCGGTTCCAAACAAGCGAGAGTTTTGGTAGAGAAGATAGCCGTTCATGAGCGGAAACTGGCCCATGCCCTTACCTTCCTCAAACAATTGCTGGCGAAGATGGGCGTGGAGGCTGAAGTAGTTGGTACTGCCGATGAGGAAACCATCAA
>JAAYMI010000098.1 GCA_012521465.1 Bacillota bacterium
GAAGGCCGCGGAAGCAGGCGGCGCGGTGGGGATTCGCGCCAACCTGCCCCGGAACATCCGGGCTGTGAAGTCCAAGGTGCAAGTTCCGGTAATCGGGCTCTATAAACAGGACTATCCTGACAGCCCCGTTTATATCACTCCTACCTTTAGGGAAGCAAAAGAAGTGATTGAGGCCGGCGCCGATATCCTCGCTATCGACGCCACACTGAGAAAGCGTCCTAACGGAGAAACGCTTGCAGAGTTAGTTGAGCGGATCCGCAGCTGCAGCCCCATTCCCCTCATGGCCGACATAGCTACCTTTGCGGAAGCCAAAGCCGCGAGTGAACTCGGGTTTGATCTGATCGCCACAACTCTGGTGGGTTACACCGAAGAAACCCGCGGCGTTCAGGCCCCAGATATGGAGCTGATCCGCAGGATTTCCCGGGAGATCTCAACACCGCTGATTGTGGAAGGGAGAGTCCACAGCCCAGAGACAGCTGCTCTGGCTGTTGAAAACGGAGCATTTGCTGTGGTGGTGGGCACCGCGATAACCGATATTACCTGGGTCACCGCGCGGTACGCCGAGCGAATCCACGCGGCTTATGCAGACAGATATCCTAGTGAAATGTAGGCCTGTGCCTGCTTCCTTTTGTGATAGAGCAGGCCGGCGATGTCTTGTGGAAGGAAACTCACTGTTTTCTGTCAAAACAAGGAAGCAGGAGTTTTTCTTTTTGATGAAAGGGGTCCTAATATGCGCACCACCATAACAGTTGTGCTAGCTCTGATTGTCTTCTGCTCATCCGCACTTGTCTCTGCCGAAATGACCGTTGGGCTTGATTGGGAAATGATCAACCGCGAGAATACCATCGCTGCATGGGTAGATGGGGAACTGGGCGGTGGTTTTGGCATAAAGCTGGGAGTTGGGGCTTCTGGTTCCATGGAAGGCCCGGATGAGTTCACCACGTTCGTGGAAGAATTTGGCGGCAGCTATAGCATCGGTGCCTTCACAGTCTTTGGCGGCCTTCTGCGGCACAGCTTTGGCAGAGCGCAAGTGCATCCCACTTTCCTCGGTGCGCAGGGACCTGCCTTCCCCAATGTGGGCTATGCAGTGGAAGGGGCCAACTGGAGCTATGTCAAGCTCCTTGGCGATGTGCGCACACCCCGGCGTGCGCTGACGCCAGGAGAAGGGCAGGAGGAGTTTAAGCGCCTGGGACTGCACTATCTGCGGCTGACTCCCTGGGAACCGCTCACTATCAGTGTAGGCGAGGCATTTGTCTACACTGCTCCGTTCGATGGAGATATCTTCTACAACACTCTGCCGATACTGCCCTACTATTTTACCAAGTACCTACCGGGCATAAAGACCGCGATCGACAACAGCTTGTTCTACGGTGATGCCATCCTTAGGCTGCCTCAGGCCGCGTTGTATGGTGAGCTCTTGGTGAACGAGTTCCCCATGGTGCCTGGTGCCACCAATCCGAGGCTGTTTGCCGTTACCCTTGGGGTCCAGGCAGAGCTCGTCCCCAGCTGGGACGTTCTGGCGGAGTATACCTATGTTACTGAAAGCGCCTATTCCAACAACAATCCGGACGCAGCCTATTCCGTCGGAGACAAACCTTTAGGTAATCCCTTGGGTGATGACTTGATGGGTGTGGATTTACAGGTCAGCCACTACTGGGAGGCTTTAGCGACAGACACCACAGTTGGAGTGTATCACCTGCGGCTGGGCAATACCGTGGTGCGCCCCTGGAAGTCGGAAGAAGTGGTTTCCGAAAAGGTATATGGGATCAAGCTGGAAGCGAAGCATCAACTGAACAACTTGGAGCTCAAGGGCCACCTCGATGTTGGCTATGTGCAGGACTATAAACACCAACCCGGTGAGACCGGGATCAGGCAGAAGCTGGTCCTGAGTGCAACTTGGTATCTATAGACTGAGGGGATAGTATGGCAAAACCAGGCGATCAGGCTTTCCTGGAGCTGTTTGAGTACTGCATCGGCAAGGTTTTCCAGGATCTCTGGAGTCCCGCGGATTTCAGCGACTTCATGGACACAGTGGTTGATCACTTCAGCTGTGTTTCCCTGGAATGCCGCAGCGCAGTCTTCAGGTTCTTGGAGGATAAGCATCGTTGGATTAAGGAACTCAGCTTCAGTCAGGCGATGTGCAGGGGCGGATTCGTAATCGACAGGCACCCGATGCCGGGTGGATGAACCTGTTTCGCGTCGTGGACAGCATTCCGAAGCTCATTGCCGA
>JAAYMI010000099.1 GCA_012521465.1 Bacillota bacterium
AGAAATCTCTTTCTCCGGCCGCGATGCGCAGCAGTTCCTCCACCCGCTTAACGGTACCAGCAATGATTGTCTCACCAGTCCGTTGATAAGTAAACGCTGCCATAACCTGCCAATCAGCCCAAGCCGGTTGAGCCCCGTCATACAGCCAGGTGAGGGCTTCCTTGTGACCTGTGGTCAACAGGTTCGTGATGCCCGTAAGCTTGAGTTCCCCCTCGGGCCGGCCGCTGCTGACGGGGACTTCCACCCAGAAAGTGTGGCTCTCCCTAAATTGGTCATCCTGCGCCACTGTGCGGCCGCCAGCGTGCCCCGTGATCCAGTTGTACTCGTCGTATATGCCAACCCGCATATCCAGCTCCTTGGCTATAGCCAGAGCAGTGCGGTAGTGGTCAAAGTATTCCTGCGACAGGTATTTCTCCATGGGATAGCCGAGCCGGGGCTGGATCCAAAACCCGTGGATCCCTGCCTGTTTCATTTCCTCAAGCTTTTTCCGAAAAGTGGCCGGATCTACTTCCCGGCTCCAAAACCAGTATGCTGCAGGCCGAAAATCCTCTGGCGGATCCCGAAACAGTTCGGGCTCTGCCGGCCAGCCGGCAAAACAAGGATAGCTGCCTGGCCTGTTCGTCATTCGATCATCTCTCCCATCAGTTCTGCTGCACTGCCTACTTGCAGTTCCACTCTGTAGCTGCGCGTTTCGCCTGGAGCCAGATAAACCAGCGTCCCGCGCTCCCTTTCGCGAGAGCGTCCCTCCACCAAACAGTTGGCCGGCTCCAGCCCCGCACCGTAAGTACCTTCAGCGGTATACTTCCACTGGATGAAATTGGGAAGGTTCCGTGGGTCCCAGCGCACAGCGAGGCCCAGGTCAAGCCGCCTGTTGAGAAGCACGGCGCTTGTCATTCCATCACAACTGGGACGCAGCTTGTGGTAGAAAACCGTGTCGGGATAACCTCGCGTCGGACCTTTGTAGATCTGGTAGGTGCTGAACTCCTGCGCGGCTACAGCGTCCCGCGGCCGCACCTCGAGGCTGTCCGCAACCAGTTCAGCTCCTTCATCAAGGAGCGGGTGGCCTACATTGCAGTGGTAGAGAATCATGTGCGGCATCTTTACAAAACTTTCATTTACTACGGTGTCCTGCACAATGATGCGGTTTTCTCCTCCGAAGGCAGTAATCTCCCGGTGCAGACAGAGACTGCCGGTAAGGGCCTTCGCTTCCCTTACTTTGCCCCAGATGCGCAGGACGTATTTCCCGCCTTCCCAAGCCGACTTGACTCCCACTTCCTCTCCGGGCGTGTTGTGGATCCGCCCGTGCAGTCCCAACGAGGTTCCTTGATCCACGTCAGGAGCCCCTAGATGCGTGAGACCGCAGGTGGTCAATAGCCCGCCGCCAAAGCTGCGGAACCACTCGTCACCTGTAGGATCATAGTACTGAGGAGCAACCTCGCCAACTTGGGTACGCAAAGCGATGGGGATGCCGCGCCAGTCGCAATCGCCGATATCCAAAGCCTTGTCCAGCAAGACCACAAACCTCAGACCGGCGCCTGTCTTAACCTCTACGGCAGAAAGCCCTTTGGCGCGGCCCTCATCAAAAGTGAAACGGCGGATCCCCGCCGCGGGCATCATATGGCCAAAATACCGGTGGAGTTCCGCCTGTGTGTAGTTCCTGCCCCAAAGTTTCATGAGCTCACCTCATTATCCAATTCTTACCTTCCTGCAGCCCAGTTCGGCCAGGACATCGAGCCATGCCTGCACTGTGCTCTGCGGCGGATTGGCAATACCGGGCAGAGCCGGTTTTCGGCGCAGCCGCTTAGCCTTGTCGTTGCCCAAATTATGATAAGCCATGATCTCAATCGCCAGCAGCTCGGGGTACTCCCTCTCGAGCCTGGCAATGGCCCTAAGGTGCTCACTGCTGTCGTTGATGCCCGGAACCAAGGGACAGCGCAGAATGATCTTAGCCCCGGCTTTATAGAGCGCGTCCAAATTGGCCAGAATCAGCTCCTGGCTAACACCTGTGTAGCGCCGGTGATCCGGACCCGTCGCCTTGTAGTCATAAAGGAACAAGTCCACATAGGGCAGAACGGCCTGAAAGCGTTCCGGCGCTGCGTGGCCGCAGGTCTCCACACAAGTGTGGAGACCTTGGGCTTTGCACTCCTTCAGCAGGGCAAGGGTGAAGGCGGACTGAGCCAGGGGCTCGCCGCCGGACAGCGTAGCGCCGCCCCCTGAGCTTGCGTAGTAGGCGCGATCGGCCAAAACCTCGGCCATCACTTCTTCCACGGAAACAAGCTTCCCGACTAACTTCGTGGTTCCGTCGTGGTTGTAAAAAACCTCTGGCTCAAATGACCAGGATTCTGGATTGTGGCACCACTGGCAGCGCAGCGGGCAGCCCTTCAAAAAGACCGTAGTGCGGATCCCGGGCCCGTCGTGGAGGGAAGCCCGCTGAATGACAAAAATCATGCCCTGCAAGGTTATCATTCCTTAATAGAGAGTGCGGCTGAGGATTTCTAGCTGCACATCCCGGTCCAACTCTACAAACCGGGCACTGAAGCCGCCCACTCTGACGAAGATGTGTTGGTACTTCTCAGGCTCCTGCATGGCTGCCTCCAGGTCTCCCCGGCTGACAACGGTGATCATTGCCTGAGCCCCGCCATTGTCGAAATAGGCCTGGAGCAATGCCTTCAGCTTGTCTCGGTGTGTGCTGAACATTGCAGGGCTGAACTTCATATTCTGCACCGCGCCCGCATGAATGGAAGGATCCAGCTTCACCAACGAGTTGAGCATCGCGGTGACGCCTTTCTTATCCATCCCGCCCGTGGGATTGTTGCCATTTGCCATCGAAACACGCGCTTTGCGCCCATCAGCCGAAGCAGCCGTCCAGCGTCCCATGAGTGTGTTGGCGCTGTTGTTGATAATCACCACAAGATAGGAATGGAGGTTAGTCTTCTTCCGCTGATCGCGAACCGTATGGCAGATGTGTTCGTGAACCTTCACCGCCATTCCATCAGCAGCGGGGTCGTCGTTGCCGTATTTCGGCGCCGCCAAGAGGAGTTCCCGAATGTGTTCGTAACCCTCGAAGTCAGAGTCCAAAGCAGCAAGCAGCTCCTTGGGAGAGATGCGTCCTTCTTCGTAGACTAGCTGCTTGATTGCGGTTAGGCTGTCAGCTGTGTTAGTATTGCCATACGTTTCCAGAGTACCGCCGAGGTAGCGAACTCCGCCGGCAAACATGCCTTTCCCCCGTTCCATGCAGTCATCATAGAGCATGCTGAGATAGAGGTTAGCCATGGTCTCGCCGGCCACCTGGTACTCGATCTCCTCCTGTTGGGCCATGAAATCCACTAAATACTCGACCTGCTGCTTATACGCAGCAAACAGCTCATCGAAGGTAGCAAACGATTCCAAGCCTCCGAGCTGGAGACCCACCAGCTTGCCCGTGGTGGGGTCGATGCCGTTGTGCAGAGTGACCTCCAGGGCCTTGAGCAAGTTGATCACCCCGCTGGGAGTGCCGAAACTGCGGTGGTTAATGATATACTCGCCGCACCCAAAGGGAACATACTGTTCCGCTTCTTCCTGGGACAACTCAAAGGCATGCTCCACAGCTGGGATGTTGACATCGTCATTGTAGAGAATTGGGTACGTCCGCCCCTCGCCGATCACATCGAGGGCTTTCTCCATGAGTGCTGGGTTCATTCCCCGGTAGAAGCGTAGGGAGAGTTGAGGCTCGATCTCCAGCACGGTGCGGGATGCCTCCATCGCCAGGATGGCGAAGCGGTCAGCATTAGCTTCATTTGGCCGCCCCTTACCCCCGATGATCACCCGACCGTGGACACGTGTATTCCGGTCAGCCATGAGCTGCCAGAGGGACTGCAGCAGCCTGAGTGCCTCAGCTTCGGTCAGCCGCCCCGAGTCGAGGTCAGCTGCTAGAAAGTCACCCAAGTACACGTCCATGCGCCCGTAGTTGCGCACGTCGGCCACGATGGAATAGATCCACATCAGCTGGATAGCTTCGCGGAAAGTCCCGGGCGCCTCGGTCTTTAGCTTCAGAAGGATATCTGCCATCGCGCCTAATTCGCGGCGGCGCTCTGGATCCGCGGAATTGGCAAGCTCAAGGGCTTGATCCGCATAGTGCTGGCAGGCGTCAGCCAGTACATCCAAAGCGATCAGCATACCCGTAAACAGCTCCGCGTCCCCGCCCGTCTGCCGAGCCCTATCCCTGGCCTGCTCCACCTCTCGCCTAAGACCAGGCAGGCCCAGTGTAACAAGCTTACCGTAGTTCGGATATGCCCCGCACAAGCGGTAGAGGGGGAAGACCATACCCGGTTCGTTCATCCAATTGTCCGAAGGCATTACCTTGGCCATCTCTGGGGAGTAGCGGGCCCTCACCTTACTGGACGTGTTTTCGCGGGACCAAAACTCCAGCATTTCTTCGATTTCCGCCCGATCCTCAGGAGAAAGGTCCGGTCGCTGCAGCACTTCACGGAATCTGTCAGGCAGATGGTAGTACCCAAATGCAGTCTGACCCCATTCGTCAGGGCTGAAGCCCACCGCCGCTGGCCGCACCCGTCCGGCAAAGAGATCCCCCGGCTCAATGGGGCCAAGTGCTCCGGGATACTGTGCCCTTAAACAAGCCGCCTCCCGAATGGCAATATGGTCGTGCATATGCTGCTTGTAGGCCTTGGTAAACTCTCGCTCACGATGAAATACTCGTTCGGCCATCTTTCGCCTCTCCTTAAAGTGCAATTGCCACAGGTTCCGCCAGATCAACCACGTGGCAGTCAGCCGTGTATGTGTGGGGCGGCAGACCCACGAGGCCAACAGTTGGGCGGTCTCCCAGCACATAGGGGGCTTTGTGCCATACGCCGCGTTTAAACCTTACCCACCATCCTGCTGGCAGCTTGAACACTTCGATCTTGCTTACGTCCAACTCCCCTGCGGGAGCAGCGCAGAAACAGACGTCTTCCGTAAAGCCCCCAATCAGCTCCTCGGTAAACTCATGGTACTCGATATCGGTAATAAGGAATGGCCTCGGGTTGATGGCAATCGGGCTGAAAGCAAGCACATTGGACGCCGCGAAAGTAAGCACAATCCGATCTGGATAGAACCGCACCGGGTCATCCTGTGACGCTCCCAAGGGTTCTCCGCATTCTAATGGATTCAGAAACGTTCCATACTTGGAGAAATTCTCTGCGCGCAGCTCTTGAATTTTCAGCATGGCTTACCCTCCCTCTTAGATTTCTATAAGCTCAGCGGCAGGTCCAGCGGCCTTGTCCCGGGCCACCACCCACAGCTGACCTCTACTCTGTCCTGATGCCTTCACATTCCAAGTGAGCGAGACAGACTCACCGGCGTCCAGGCCGGCTATCTGGGCCAACTCCCCTGAGATCACCTCAAGATTGGAATCGGGAATGAGCTCTACCACAACCTGCTCGATCCTGCGACCGCCTCGGTTTACTACGGTGGCGCTGATTCTATACACCCCATCAGACAGCTGTTCGGCAGCACACTCAACTAAGCTGAGGCGGCCCGGCATTTCCTGGGCAAAAAGCTCGATTATGGTCACGTCTTCTGGGCGCAGCTCCAGCTGAAGTGTGGTATCGTTTCCCGAAGCTGCGAAAGCAAAACTGCGCTTGTTGCCAGTCACTGTATGCTGCAGTGCTCCGCCAAACCTACCGGGGACAGTCACCGCGATTGATTCGGTGGCAGTTCCCCGATTCCAAGCCATCACAATCACATCGCCGTTCTGCCTCTGAAATGCGTGCACGTATGGCTGGCGTGCTGTCTGTTTGTCAATCAGGAGCTTGGAATCGATCACGGTAAACGGCTCCGCGAACAGCTGCTTAACGGAGGCGACGGCAAACCACAGGTGTTTGGGGAAGAGGTTCTCATCGAGAGCCCCCAAGTGGTAGTTGTTCACATCGCCAATGGCAGCGCTGGTACTGCGCAGGTTTTTCACCTCATACCACAGAATATTCGACACATCTTGAGTAGCAGCCAAAAGGGCGTACGACCGGGCAAAGGTCACTGCTTGGAATAGACGCGTCTTTTCGTACGGCGCCCGAGTGCGAACCCAGTATGAGACGCGTCCATTTGGTTCTACATAGTCACTGTAACCGATTTCCGCTACCCACAGCTCTTGGCGTCCACCGTGACGGCGGATAACGTCTGCCACCTGTTTCACTTGGTCATAGATCCGCTCGGTGGGCGTGGCATCCCAGGTTTCATTGTAGAAATGGATGTTGATCACATCAACGTAGTCCGCAACTCCAGAGGTGAAGATGGTCTCCACGTGCCGGGGATCCTTCTTCGTTAAGCCTCCGAAAACCGTTTTGGCCTCTGGGTTTGCGTCTTTGACTGCCTGGGCGCCAACCTTGACTAATTCCAGCTGTTCCTCCCAGGTGCCTACCCAGAAATCTTCGTTATCTCCCTCGTTCCAAAGCTCCCAGTAGTGAATCCGGCCTTTATACCTATCCACCGCTTCGTAGACAAAATCATACCAATCCTGCAGATTCTCCGGCGGAGACTTCCAAGCAGCCCGCGTTGCCCAGGTAGGGGCATAGCAGATGTACGGATACAGATTTATGCCGTACTTCTCGGCTAGGTCGACTGTGTCATCTAACAGCCACCACTCGGTATAGCCCTTAGCAAACTCATAGTCTCCCCAGGCGATACTGATCCGGAGATCGGTGATACCGTACTCGGCCATCAAAGCAAAATCCTGCTCAATATCTTCCGCAAAGGTCCCTCGGGGATAATCCTCACACAGCCCCAGGATTGGCGAGAAGTACTCCGACCCCTGCTGAAATTGGTTCAAGGGAAGCAGCAACTCCTGGGCACTTCCTAAAGCTGTGATCAAACCGACAAGCAGAATCGCGAACACTGCGCGTTTCACGGTGTACCCTCCTTCAGGTAATAGCCGCAGCTTTTCCTGATCACCAACGTGGGGCGCAGGAGCAGCTGCCTAGATGACAGGGGTTTCGCCAAACTCGAAATAAGCAGTTTGGCCCCTTCCCTGCCCATCTCGTATGTGGGCTGGGCGACGGTCGTAAGATCAATGCCGTGGAGGCACGCGGGTTTGGTGTCGTCGAATCCCACAACAGCCAAGTCTTCCGGAATGCGCAGGCCCTTTCTCCGCGCATACTGCATGGCCTCGATGGCCATCAAGTCATTCGCGCAAAAGACCGCTGTAGGTGGTTCTTTCAGGCCCAGGAGGACTCTGATGGCCTTCAATCCGCTGCCCTCTTGGTACGTACCACGCACTATCAGGTGCTCATCACAGGTGATTCCAGCCTCGGTCAGGGCACGGCGGTAGCCTTTCATGCGTTCCTGAGGGAACTTCGGATCATCTGGCTCTGCTATGTACCCGATCCGGGTGTGACCCAAAGTGATGAGATGATTCACAGCTTCGAACGCGCCCAATTGATCATCGATACGAATCGTGTGATGACCCATGTGCCGTTCTTTACCGGTAATCACTACCACAGTAATTCCGGTGTCTCTCATAACGGCATCCACCAGGTCTTCGTTGATCGGGGAATACCAGATGATGCCGTCCACTTGCTTCGCCGCCAGAACGGTGACACAGTCCTTCTCTTGGCTCGCCTTACCATCGGTATTGGTTAGAAGCACGGAATAGCCGCGCTCTCGGGCAGCTCGTTCCACCGCCTGCGCAAGTTCGGCGTAGAATGGGTTGCCGATATCCGTAACTATCAGGCCGATGCTGAACGTCTGCTTCTGCTTGAGACTGCGGGCAATGGAATTGGGCACATACCCCAATTCTCTAATGGCCTGTTCCACCCGCTGGCGGGTCTTTTCGCTGACATAACCGGAATCGTTGATTACCCGCGAGGCTGTTGAAATGGCTACATCCGCGTGTTTGGCTACGTCTTTTATGGTAACTCTCACAGCCATCTCACCACCCAATGAATGATTGCTGGCAGAGGGCATCTCTGCGATGCCCTCCTGGTTACTTGTGCTAATTAACTAGATAGCGCGCTAGCTGCCGCCAAAGCTGAGGGAAGTCTGTCCACTGGATGATGTCCGCATCCCAGCCGCCGCCGAGGCCGCCGGTGTACGCAACAGTCTTACCTTCTCCGAAGCTCCCAACAACGATTAGCGGAAGGCCGGTGGCTGGGTCAGAGAGAATCACGTTACTGCCTTCCGCAGCCTCTACTTTGTTGTACCCACCAAATCGAGTCACTGCTTCCCAGTCGAGGCCGGCAACGACGGGGTGAGCCGCATCGTGAACTACAGGCGTGGCGCACCCGTCATCGTTGGTATCCCACTCTGCAGAAATATGCACAGGCAGGATCTCAGCGATTGGGGTACCGTGCCACTGGCCGCTCCAGTTTGGATTGCCACCCTGATAGGAGCACCATCCGCCGATGTGGGCAAACCCCGCCCCCGCCGCCACTCGCTCCCGAATGGCTTCCTGCAGCGAGGGTTCCATAACCAGAGAACCGTTCAAGCTGTCTCCAATCACTACCTCACCAAGAATGATGGCGTCGTAGCTTGCCATCGCTTCTGGGGTGAAATACGGTGAATCTGTGTCAAACAGGTTTTCCGAGTACACGATTGTGAGGTTGATCTCCGGATCAGCTTCAAAGTATTGTTCGAGAAGATGTGCTTGGTCTCCTTTTCCAATAAAGACGATTTCGCTGGCCGCGAAAACGGCACTGGAACCAGCCACAAGCAAGCAAAGAGTCACAGCTAAGAGGGTCGTGCTCAATCTCATTCCTATCATCCCTTTCTAGATTAGTCTACTAACTTCACCTTGAACAGACGGGCATGATCCTGCCGCAGCTCCAAATTGATGGAACTCCCCACAAACCCGCTCGCATCGTGAGCTGTCCCATCATAGTCGTACTCCACCATCTCTGCAATCACCCCAGGCAGTGTGAGGGTAATGTCAACCACACTCTTCGGCCCGTACAACCAGACAAACAAGACGATATCGTCATGATTCTGGCGATGGAAGCCGTGGGCATAGATGCGCTGGGGGTTTCTGCCTGGCGCTATCTCCTCGATGCGTACTGCATCGCCCAAGTACCTGACCGGTTCGTAGTTCAAGAGCTCCACGATGTTCTGGTATGTGTGAAAACCAAGTTTTGGGGTGCGGTCCACACGGGTGAGGCCGAGATGGTAGTTGTTGTCATCCCCAATTACCCCGAGATGGAAATCCTGGGGCAGATCCTTAATCTCGTACCAGCTGATCAACGTCACGGCCTCTGTGGACATTAAGGTGGCTACCGCTCGGCGGATGAAGCTTGCTTGGTCCTCTTCGGTCCGGCCGCCGATTGTGGGATAACCGATCTCGTTCACCCATACCTCTTGCCCATCTCCCTTGGCCAGGAGCAGCTGTTTGATGTCGTTGAAGGGTGAACCCCAACTGGTCAAGTAGCTCTCCACGGTGGCTGAGCTCCAACTCTCGTGGTAGCTGTGTACCGGCACCACATCAAAGGCGCTCGACAGACCTTGATCGAGCATGAACTCGACATACTTCTCATCCGGTGCCGTGATGCCGCCCATCAGCACGATAGCATCTGGATCCGCGTCCCGCACCGCTCTGGCCCCCGTCTCAAGGACTTGAGCAAACTCCGCTGGACTACCAGTAAACCACATACTCATGTCTTCTTCATTCCAGATCTCCCAAACATCGATCTGATCCTTGAACTCTGACACCATACGGTAGATGTAATTGTACCAATCATCTAGATCCGCAGGGGGCTCGTTCCAGCCGCCGAAGGGCGTGGCCCAACTGGGCGCGTAGCAGAAGTACGGCATCAGCTCAATCTCGTATGCCTCAGCTAAGTCCACAAACTGATGGAGCCACTCGAGGTTGGCAAACCTTCCCCGCATTGGTTCGTAGTTGCTCCAGCTGAAACTGACTCGCAGTTTATCCAGACCCAGAGCCTTCACTAGTTTGAAATCCTCCTCCACCTCCCGAAGTCCGCTGGCGGAGGCATAGGCGGAGGTATCGTAGTCCTCGTTCGTGGAAAAGGTCATGGTAAACACCTCTCCCGATACTGCCTCCGCAAAGGCCGGAACAGCCAGCAGGCAGATCACGGCTAGCAAAACAACTGCTTGACGCACTAGGTTCACCTCTCTCAGTTTAGTAGCTTAGCTCCCAGGCATGGTATGGCTTCAGCACCGGAGCTTGTAGAAGGCCGCCTGGCCTCTTTACACCCTCAAAGATATTGATCAATGTATTGATCACACGGACCTGGATCTCGTTCTCTCCAGCTCGCACGTAGTCTGTGATCTCGATTCGGTAGGGGTGCCACAGGATGGTTCCCACAGCTTGCCCGTTGACCGTCACATCCACCACGTCATCGCCGCACTCCAGCTCCAAGAATACCCGCTGTCCGTGGAACTCTGGTGGTAAAGCCACGGTGGTTGTGAGAACGCCTGCGCCAGAGAAGTAGGGATATCCCTGATCTGTCCAGCTGCCTACAGCGAGCTCCCGCTTCGGTTCAGCCATCACTTCCTTACCATCATGCTCCTCGACCGCGAAGTCTCCAACGAGCTTCACCAGGTCGAGAATGCCAGCAACTTTATCTGCAACCTGCATCTCAATGGCGATGGTATTGGTACCCGTCTTCACCAGGTGGGCAATGTCCACTTCCTTGATCTGGGCGTCAAACCTGCACCGCCTAGGCGTGGTGTCCAGTTCCTGCCCGTTAATGAAAATGGTCTTAGACTCAGCTTTCATGCCATCAATGAGGAGGCGGAGGTCGCCTGGCACATACGCGCTCTCAAAGGACATGCGGTACCAGATGGTCACAGGATAGGTCCGCTCATCCCGCTCACAGGGCAGCTGGAGTTCCCACGCACCCTGCTTGAACTCGAGCCATTCAGAATCGTCAAACTGTGGTTCAGCATAGCCGAGTTCACGGCCTTTGCCAGCCTCATCCACCTGGAATCTGAAGCGCTGGATTAGGAAGACGTTGTCATCCGATGTCTCAAACCTCCAGGTGCCGTTCAGGACTACGGGCTCCACAGGTTCGGGCACCGTGACTTCTACCTCTTTGACGCTGCCGTCGCTCTGCACCTTGGCGAAACCACGCCCCGGAGTGCGGCTGTAAGCGCTAACTTTCCCCCCACCGATTCCGTCCACAAGGAGGTTGGTCTCTATGACGTGATCGCTCTGCTCATCCTTGTGCAGTACATACAGTGCGGAGCCGTACTGGCTGAGCTCAGCGGGGAACACGGTACGATCGCCCTCGTGCCGGTAAACAGGGACAGGTGTTATCTCCCCCGATACGCTGCACCAAGCCTCAGGTCTGCCCACTCCTTCCAGCGAGACCGTGAAGCTGCGCTCCTCGGCTGTGGGATTGACCAGGAAATATACGTCCCTGCCGTCCTTGATGCGATGGAGGTAGAAGACGTTGGGTTCGCTGATTTCGACGTCTGGCGTGATGCATTCTCTGATCACCCGGTCAAGTGTGCTACCGGGCAGAGATGGACCAAACCCTCCGCTCACAAAAACGCACTTGCCCCCTGCCTCGTTCTCATTTACGCTTACGCTTTGGCAATCCGCGTCCTCCGCTGCCGCCGGCTTGATAGCTGCAGCGTCCACCCCGAAGAGCCTGCTGATGCTTTCGGCAACCTCCTCGCTGAACCCTGCGGTGTTCTCTGTGGGCAGCAGGGCATCAGCAATGATCTTCCCACCGGCCTGGAAGAACTCTTCCAGTTTGCGCAGAGTGGTTTCCTCAATCGTCGTAAGGGGCGGCAGGATAAGCACTTCGAATTCCTCGTCACGGATGACGATCTTGCCATCCCGAACCTCAGCCTCAGCCAGCACACCTTCATCCACATAGTCGTAGTCAAAATGAAGGCGAAGGAGAGAATCGGTCAGATTGTTGAACTCCCGCTCAATCAGGGCCGCCGCATCAGTTGCAGCCTGGGGTGTATAGTTGGCCATGATACTCACTATCGGGTAAAGCAAGGCAACCTTGGCCACATGCCGCCCGCCGCTCAGCATGTAGCTGTTGCGGCTGATATAAGCGTTGAACAAGCCGTACTTCTCCCACCACGGGTGGTGATAGAACTGCGAAGGCGGCCAATCCCGCTTGCGCTCCCCTTCCAGCGAATAGTGGAATCCATGCGGGTTGAAGAGGTTGACTCCCAAAACGTACTCCCAATCAGCAATCCACTTCATCCGCTCCATAGTGCAGTCCCAATATGTTCCTCCTAGGGACTCGCAGAGCAGCCTGGTACTGCCGAAGTGGTGGGCCGCAGAGCTGCCAACCTTCATGGCAACGTGCTCTTCGGGACGGTCGGCGGACCCGATCCTAGGATAGAGGTGATCCACACCGATCAAGTGCATCTCTTTCAGCTGTTCGAAGACGTTCCCCTCAACTCTGGCGAGGAGGCGCAGGTACTCTTCGTACAGCAAGTGCCCTGTATGGATCAGGTTGTTTTCTTCGCACCACTTCGAGAGCTGCCGATAGTAGGACTTGGCATATTGCCGGGTCAGGGTCTGCCAGAAGTCACATCTTACCTTCGTGGTCATCTCACCCATCCCCGCAAACAAGGCTGGCAGATAGGGCTTGAGGTCGTAACCGTTCGCTTCCCGGAAGATCTTGAACATGTGTTTCGACCAGGGAATGATGTAGTTGTCTTCCCCGACAGCGAAGTAGTGCATGGCCGGTTCGTCGGTATAAAAGCCTGGCACCTGTTTCCCAAACTCGTGCCCAATCCACTTCTTATACTGCTCGTGGGTATACTCGATGAACTTCTTAGTCGACTCAGGATTCAAGGCATCAATATACCACTTGGCCCGCCGCTCCACAAAGTAGAGGAGCTTCCACCGCCCCGCAGGGGCTTCCCAGGGAATCACTTTGTCAAACGAGAGGTTGGGAGTAACATCGATAATCTCTTTGATCTCCCCTGCCTCAAATTCCTCCGCCCGCACTCCGAAAGCGCAGATCGGTTCCGAGTCTTCCAGGTCAATGTAGCGCGAATCTGTGCCCTCCAAATAGGTAAAGAAGGGCCCATTGAAGTCTAGAATGACAAGTTCTAGATAGCGCTGCTGCAGATCAGGATGCTTGGTCGGAATTTCCCACCCGACTGTGCCCGATGGCCAGTTTTTCTCATCATAAATCCAGACCTGCATGCCTAGTTCCTTGGCTTTATCAATGGTAAACTGCACACGCTTAAACCACTCGTCGGACAAGTAGGGCACAGTCAGCCCAAAGCGGCTGTGGATAAAGATGCCCGGCAGCCCTTTGGCGTGCAGTTCGCGGAGTTGGTACTCCATCTCCTCATAATCCAGTTCGCCATTCCAAAACCAGAACGGCAGGATCCCTAGTTCCCGCGGCGGAACGCGAAACGTCTCTTTGGACAGGGGGACTCCGTTTACTGTTTTGTCTATCACAAAATCACCTCATCATTGAATGCTACGGCTCAATCACAGCTTTGACATAGTCCTCGCCCCGGGCATACGCCACCGCAAAAGCCTCATTGATCTGCTCCAGTGAGAATTTATGGGTCACGAGGGGCTCCATATCTAAGCTGCCTGCTTCCAAGAGCTTCATACCAACCCTGATACCCTCAACGTAGATCCGGGGGTCGCGCTCGTGGGCGTTGATCACATCCAAACCGCGCCAGTTCCACAAGAACATGTTCACCCGCCGCTCGCTGGTGTGGAAGCCAAACACAACCAAGCTGCCGCGGATCCGCACCAGTTCGCTGGAGAGGTCAAGGCCGGACTGATTGCCCGTGAGTTCAATCACGAAGTCTGCGCCCGCCCCACCAGTGACATCCATGACCACCTGTTTCACGTCGTCCTGTTTCGGATTCAGACAGAGATGGGCTCCGAGCTCCGCGGCTCGGCTGAGGGCGCTTTCCCTGGTGTCGACCACGATCACCTTACCCGCGCCCTGAATGCGAACCAGCTGCAGCATGATCAGGCCCATGAAGCCCACCCCAACCAGAACCACAGTATCGCCCAAACCAATTCTCGCCCGCCGCAGCCCGTTCACAACACACCCAATCGGTTCCCCTAGAGCGGCAGTGAAGCTGGTGTTACTCCCGATGGGGATGACGTATTCTGCCGGAACAGCAACGTATTCTGAGTAGCCGTGGCGGTCGGTGAAGATGGTTACCCGCTGCCCTTCCGAGAGACTGTCTACTCCCGAACCGAGCTGGACGATGGTACCGGAGACCTCGTGGCCGATACGACTGGGGTATTGACCAAAAGAACCGTCCCACAAACCCATTTCCGAATGGCACACTCCGCAGCTGGCAACCTTAATCAAGACCTCCCCATCTTGAGGTTGAGGGATGGGAACCTCACGAATAACGAATTTTCCTGGACCCTCCAGAACAGCAGTACGCACAGGCAGGTCCTCCCTTCTTCACTATTCAATCTCTGGAATGCGCTTGATCCGGGGGTCGGTGAAAATGTCGGACTCATCATCACTGTTGGACGAAAACTCCGACACCACTGCCCCCTCGGGACCTGCTTGGAACCAATGCAGTGTATCAGGGGCGATGGTATACTGCTCTCCGGGATTCAGCACGATTTCATGGAAAACGGTGTAATAGGCTTCGTCACCTGCCGGAGGCTGACTCACTCTGTTTGGAGTGGGAGGTCCTTCCACGTTCAGGTACACCCGACCGGCCCGGCAGCGGAAAGTTTCCTGTTTGCCCGGCTCTCCACCCCGGTCGGGGTGGCGGTGCTCTGGGCATGTTTGACCTGGAAACAGCACCATCTCTTTGGCGCAGTACCGGTCCGTGTTGATGTATGTGACCAGCTGCAAGCCGGTCTTCTCAAGTTCCCCAAGGCCGAAATCGGCAATTTCGATGTTTTCCTGCTCTTCCTTAGTCAAGACAATGTGTGCTTCGGCAAATACCTCCGCAGCCCGGGCGCGGGCTGCCAAGACTTCAGCGCGTTTCATCAGCTTACCCTCCCTCAGCGCACAAACTCAAAGGTCGTCGATTCAGCAAAGCGCCCTTCGATCCAGATAGTTAAGTCATGGCCCGCAACTTGATGCACAAACCGCTCTTGGGGGAGTGCCTGGCCGTTGACTTTCACCTGCACCGTAGGTGAATTCCAGCCGTTGATCAGGAAGACTGGATTCTTCTGGGGCTGACCAGGAGTCATCGTTAAGTTCACCCTATCCTCACCCTGTTTGCGGATGACATAAGCCCGCAGGGCGAAGTCGTAGCCTTCCAGCAGCACCCGACCGCGGTGCAGTTCATCTGGCTCGCCCGGATCCTTGTGGATGTCAATACGTGCTGGGCTGCGGTACGAATGAGCGATTTCCTCCAGCTCGGACCCGTCGGTACCTTGCGCCGTTGCTCCCACCAGGATATACCAGGTAGCGCCCTGATCCGGCGTGGGAATGTAATCGCTGGATTTGCGGCGCAGAGCGAAGTTCACATCCATAAACGAGGTGTGAGTTGCCACCTTGCCCACATCATCGCCAGCTGGAACCCACTGAATGAAGTCTTCCATATCAGTCACAGGCCAGTGCTTGTAGATGTTGTAAAGGTTCTTGCCTGGGAACATGTTGAAGTACGGGTGGTCTTTGCCGCATGCATTGCAGGGCATGTGCGGAAAGAGCGCCTGGTCTTTGGCGAAGATCATGAACGGATTGGCTTGATCCTTGAGATTTATCTTGCCGATATACATCGGCCAGTCCGCAATCTGCGGGTAATAGTCGCAGAAGGGCTCAAAATCGTTTGCAGGCAGCGGCCACGGTACATTGATCACCTCGCCCGTACCGCTCCGCAGCGTGAACGGTGTGGGCATGGCCATTACATCAAGGGGATTCGAGCCCGCTCCATTTACCAGAATCCACTCTGCCACCTGCCAGAGGTTGGCGTTGCCACCATGATTGTTCTTGGTTCCGGGCCAAAGCACAACCTCTCGCACCGCAATCCCGTCGGGGTAAATTGTGTAGATCTCCTCCGCCCTAGTATCGCCGTGGAAGATGCGGTAGCGCATATCAGGAAGTGTATATGACCACTTCACCCGCGCCCTGGCCGGTCCTGACTCGAGAATCTGCACCCTGCTCCACCTAAGCTGCTTATCCATAATGGGCTCATAGCAGTGCAGATCGTTGGGGCTGTTGGTTTCGCACCATTCAGGTGTAAACCACACTCCTTCCCCCACATCAACGCATCCTACATACTGTGCTTTGTCCCAGAAGACAAACCTCCAGGGCTTGTCGAACTCCACAATGACCGCATGACCAGTCTTACCAGAGAACTCCAACTGCGTTTCGTATGCTCTCACAAAGCAACCCTCCTGCTTAGTCCAATGCAATTATCAGGGCTTCCCACGGGGCCAGTACAACTCTTATGGTCGGCTCGATCTCGCGTCCTGTGAGGAGCTCTTTACCTGTTTTCTCCTGAAGGACCGCACCCGCGCCTTGTAGGTGGTAGACCTGCTCTTGCCCAGAGAAATTCAGCAGCACCAACACTGTCTGCCCGCACTTGCTTCGCCGCACATAACCGTAGGCCTCCCCTTCTGGACCGAGGAGCATAGTGTCGCGGCTCCGCAGGGCAGGGTTTGCGGTGCGGATGTCAATCAGCTGCCGATAATACTCGCGAAAACCTTTGTCGGTAAAGTCAATAGGATCGGGAGTTTGATAGGGCTCAAATTCAATACCGTTTTCTTCCCCTGTGTAAAGGCAGGGTATACCATCTAGCGTCCAGACCAAGGTCGCTGCTACACGCTTCAGCTCCGCACCGTACCGAGTCAAGAACCGCGGTCCAGTATCATTGTTGTTGAGGAACCTAAAGATCAGCGAATCAGGGCCATAGCCCTTGCCGTCGTTCGTCAGGGCGGCATGGAGCCGCTGGGCAATTCCGGTGGGTTCTTCAAAAACATTCTCCCATGCCCAATGCCCTAGTTCATCTGTCCAGTCATAGGCCGCATCGAATCCCTGCTGCACATAGTAGGGATCGCGGGCACTGGCTTCCGCAATCAGGAGGATATCCGGCTTGATGCGCTGCAGCTCTGCCCGCATTTCGGGCCAGAAGTCAGGCCTCCGCTGCTTGACACCCCAGATCGCGTCCACCCTGTAACCATCAACGTCAAACTCGCGAATCCAATAGGACAGGGCTTCTGCCATCCACCGCCGCACCTGCGGATTGTCGTAATTGAGGTTGGGCAAATGCGTCCAGTTGAAATAGTACGTGTAGTTACCTTGTTCATCCCGATCATAGAAGTCGTAATACGGACTTGCCTTCCCGTGCTGCAGTGCGTGCTGGAAGTAGGGATGCTCATAAGCGGAGTGGTTCGGGACCACATCCATCAAAACCCTAATACCCCGGCGGTGCGCCTCTGCAACCAATTCGGCAAACTCAGCCTTGGTGCCGTAGTCTGGGCGAAGTTCGAAGTAGCCGCTCACATTGTAGCTGTGACCACTCTCGGTGGGAGTGGCATTGCTGGGAGCAAGCCAGATCGCGTTGATGCCCAGTTCTTTCAGGTAATCAAGCTTTTCTGTGACACTGCGAAAGCCGTGTGGACCGAAGTTATGCGGCACTACACCGTAGACCATCGCATTGTCCACCCAGCGGGGGTTCTCGGTAGTCCAGTTGACGGTGCGGGCCTTCCCATCCTCCACAACGAAGTAAGTCACCGCCCGATCGGCAAAACCATCGTGGTCCTTGACCGTCAGGCTGATGTAATACTCACCATCGGTTTCTGGCGCCGCAATCTCCACTGCCGGCCCGACACATTCCGTGAACTCCCTTCCGTCCACAAGCCGCAGCGCCTCCGGTACGTCCTCTGGCCGCCACTGCCATACTGCAACTGGTGCTCCAGTCACTTCATTGGGAGCGCTGCCGCTTCCCGACAGCTTGATACTGTCGCCGCTGATCTCTACCGCGATAACTGCTTTCGGACGGCAGGGAACTTTGTTTACCAAGGTGATCCTTGCTTCCTCAATGGGAGTTCCATTCGGTTCCAACTACCCGGCAGTGACTTCGTTCTTTCCCGCCTGCAGTCTGCACACGGCCGCAAAAGTCCCGCCTTCCCCCACAGTGTGGGGAATCGGCGTGCTGTTCAGAGCAACAAACAACGAGCTTCCAGAGGGCAGGTTACCAAAGCCCCCGCGGACTTCGGTTTCCACCGCCCACACATCGGCATCAAACGTGTTAAACCAAACTCGAGCTTCCCTCACCCGTCTATCTCCTCTCAACTGTTAACCCTTGAGACCTGTGAGCGTAATTCCTTCGATAAAGAAGCGCTGTGCAAACAAGAAGACTACCAAAAGCGGCAGCGTGGCTGTTGTGGATGCAGCCATCATCAGCGTCCACTGGGTATTGAACTGATCCTTGAACATGGAGATGCCCACTGAGATCATGCGCATTTCTTCGCTGTTGGTGACGATCAAAGGCCAGATGTATGAGTTCCACTGCCCCATGAAGGTAAAGATCCCAATCGTAGCAAATGCAGCCTTGGACAGAGGCATGATGATCCGCCAGAGGATCGCGATCCGGGAGCACCCATCGATGGTGGCAGCGTCATCAAGTTCTCGAGGTATGGTCATGAAGAACTGCCTGAGCAAGAAAATGCCGAAGGCATTGAAGACCGATGGAATGATCAAAGCATAGTACGTGTCGATCCATTTCAACCAGTGCAGGATCAGGTAAGACGGCACTGTCATCAGGGTTCCTGGCAGCATCATCGTTCCCAGTACACCCAAGAAGATGATATCTCTTCCCGGGAACTGCAGCCGAGATAGGGCATAGGCCGCTAACCCACAGATGATGAGCTGCACGACTACGACAGAAACGGCGACAAAGATGGTGTTGAAATAATACCGGCCGAAAGGCGCGTACATCCATGCGTCGGCGTAGTTCCGCCAAACAGGCACCTCAGGCAGCCACTGCATTTCGGGAGTAAAAACCTCCCACATTTCCTTGAGCGAGGTGGTTACCATCCAGAAAAAAGGAAGAATCATAATGACCGCCCCAGCCAGCAGCACCGCATGGGTAAGACCTGAACGCACCAGCTGCCTTGGACGAAGACTCTTTGCACTAATCACGCCTCGCACCTCCCTTACTCATAGTGGACAAACTTGCCGCTGACTTTCATGTTGATTACTGTCAAGATGAAGATAATGATAGCCATGATGTACCCGACGGCCGCGGCGTAGCCCATTTCACTGTACCGGAAAGCATAGTCATACATGTACATATAGACAACGTACGTAGCGCGCATTGGTCCGCCGCCGGTCATGATCATGATCTGTTCGAATACTTGGAAGGCACCGATTAAGCCCATGATGAGCATGAAGAAAGTTGTAGGAGATACCATCGGCAGCGTAATGTATCGAAACTGGCCCCAGCGCCCTGCACCGTCGATCCGAGCCGCTTCGTACAGGTGCTGCGGAACTCCCTGCAGAGCAGCGAGGTAAATCACTACGTTGGAACCAAGGCTCTTCCAAATCGAGAAAATGATTACGGAGAACATGGCTATGTCGGGATCTGTCAGCCACCCCACTCGGTTCAGCCCAATCCGCGTAAGCCAGTCGTTGACTAAACCGTAGTGGGTATCAAACAAGAAAGACCACACTACTGCGACTGCCACGGTAGAAGATACCACTGGCACGAAGTAGGCCGTGCGGTACCATTTCATCCCCCGGATCTTCTGATTCAGCAGGATCGCTACCGCCAACGCGATGATAATGCTCAGCGGCACAAAGAATACAGCGTAAATGGCGGCATTCTTAAGGCTCAGCCAAAAGACTGAGTCCGAAAAAATCCGGCGGTAGTTGTCGAAGCCCACCCATTCTTGGTTGCCGTACAGCCTCCATCTTTGAAAGCTCAGCACGAGCGAGTAAAAGATGGGAAACAAAAGAAACACAGCTGCGTAGACAAATGTGGGAATTAGACACAGGTACCCCAGGACAGTCTGCTCCGTCTTCATTGAAAGCCACTGACGCCTGCGCTTGGCCTGCGGAACTGCCATCATTGCACACCCCTCTATAAACGGGGCGACCGGGGAGAACACCCGGACGCCCCAACGTAGATTAGATTTCCTTACTCTTTGTTCTGCAGAACCTTCATGAGGTCTTCGTACTCTTGCGGATTGTCACGCCAGTACTGAGCGATAATCTCGTTGCACTTGGCTGCTGCAGCGTCGATGGCTTCGTCAAGGTCAGCCTTCTGGTTCAAAATGAGTTCTACTGCTGCAGTGTACTCGTCAACGATCTTGTTGTATTCAGGCGTGATCTCGGCGGTTGCGCCGTACTCCAAGCCTTGGACGAACACGGCCAAGCCTGGGGTTTCCTCGATGACCTTCCGATATTCTTCTGCTTCCATTACCGAACGGCGGGTGGGCAGATATCCAGAAGTGATGGCCCACTTAGCCAAGTTATCGGGCCGGACCCAGAACTTCAGGAATTCCCAAGCTTCCTCAGGATACTTGGCGTCCTTGAAAATTACGACAGGTTCAGCAGCGCTGGGGTGGAAGCGCTGACCCGAAGGTCCGACTGGATAAAGCATTGCTCTCCATTCGAAGCGCAGGTTGTTGAACTGCGGGATGGACCAAGGACCATCGAGGTGGATGGCAACCTTACCCATGTCGAAAGCCTGGCTAGGCGGAGACAGGGTTCCACCTTCGTAGGTGTAAATCAGGTCATAGAAGAACTGCACAGCTTCCTTTGCCTCAGGCGAATCAAAAGCAACGGTCTGGAGATCGTCTTCTACGAACTTGCCTCCAGCGGTCCAGACGAACGGACGGAAGAACCAGTCGAAGTAGCTTGCCAAACCACCGGTGTAGACAGGAACGTGCAGACCATAGATGCCGTCGCGCGCATTGGTCAGGCTGGCTGCGAACTCAGCAAACTCTTCCCAAGTCTCGACCTGGAGATTGTCAGGATCGTAACCAGCTTGCCGCACCATATCCGCGTTGTAGACAAACGCCATGGTGGTAGCGTTTACTGGGAGACCCCACCAGTTGCCGTCATAGTTGTACTCCATGTACGTCTTCATGATGGGGAAGAAGTCATTCAACTCTTCCTCGCTCAGGCCGTTAGGACCATTGATGAACCGCTCGGAGAGATTGAAGATGGCGCCAGTTCTGGCGTACTCAGAATGCTCTCCACTGTGGAGCCAAGCCAGGTCAGGCGGATTGCCTGCGGTAACAGCAGCTTGGATCTTCTGGTTCAACGCATCACCGACGTACTCAGCGCGAACACGGATGTTGGGGTATTCCTTCTGGAAGTCGTTAATCAGGTTGCGAAGTGCCAACAGCGTATTAGCTGTAAAGGCATGATACATAGTGATAGTCTTTGTTTGGGCAAAGCTCACAACGGATGCCATGGTCAGGCAAACCAATACAACTAATAGACCAACAGTAACTTTCTTAAACACATATATACCTCCCTGAAATGTAGAGTTCGGTTTTCGGTTGTCGACAATGGCTTCGCCTAATGAGTTCCCCCCTTTCCTTAGCGAAACGTTTCCACTTGACAGCAGTCAAAGCGGCTTGGTTCCACCGGTTGGTGGACCAATTCCCCGGGAAACGTCGTCGTTCTTGACAATCTCCTAGCGCAATGCTGGCCAGGCATCAAGCTGCTGCAGCAGGTTGCAGCGTCCACTAGCTGAAGCTGGGTATGTAAACTGGTAACGTTTCCTCACGGTGATAATTTCTGTGCGAACATACAACATCCTGCTTTTCTTGGTACAGTTAACGCGAAATTTACAATGAAATTCCTGTCAAATGCCAAGAACCTCTAGTCACAGCCTTCTACGGAGGTTGCGCGCCACTCCACACCAGCTTCAACCCACCTGCACTGCTTCACCGGAGAGCGGCTCTGCTAGCCCTGTTCCGCCCAGAACGTACAGGGCAAAGCTGTTTTCCGGCAGCACATTTTTCGCCAACTGGACTAAGCTGACGTGATGGGTAAACATAATTACCTGAGTCCTCTCAGCCAGCTGGGCGAAGGCCCTCAGCGCTGCGGCGGTGCGGTGGTCGTCGAAGTTGATCAGCACGTCATCCAGAATGAAAGGAATGGGTTCTTTGCCAAGTAAAGCTCAATGCTGGCCAGACGCAGTGCGAGGTACAGCTGATCTTGGGTGCCGTCACTCATCCCTTCGATCTCCGCCTGCTCACCGCCTCGCACGCCCTTAATCACGGGGTTATCTTTCTCGTCATAGTCCACGACCAGGTGGGAAAAACTGCCCTCGGTAAGCTGCCTAAAGATCTCGCCTGCACGCGTTAGGACAGGGTCTTGGTGCTCTTCTCGAAAGCGCTCAATCGCCCGACGCAGGACTGTCGCTGCCATCCGCAGCTTCAGGTACCTCTCCACAGCTGCAGCCAGTTGAGCCAAGATATCCTGGGCGTGCTCAGCCGCCTCCAGCGCTGCGGCATTTGTGCCCTCAACTTTGGCCTGGTACTCCCGCTCAGTCGCACCAAAACTGCGGTTCAGCTCTTCGCGTTCTTGTTCCAGCCGCAGCATACTCTCCTCTAGCGAGTCCAGTTCCCCAGCAACCCTGTCCACAGGCACCTCTGCAGCTTCTGCCGTGAGTTCCGGCAGGGATAGTCCGTCCCCGATGTGCAGCAATTGGTCCTCCAGGTCGCTCAGCTGCTGGCGCAGTCGTTCCGCCTGTTCACACCGCTCGAGAGCCTTCTCCAGCTCACCCATGGATGCACAGCCAGCCGCCTGCATGAGGCTGGCGATATCCACCTCCGCCTGTGAAATGGCAAGGTCGAGCTGGGCAACGCGGCGCCTCCCCTGCTCAATCTGCTTGCGAATTTCGCTCTGCATGCCTGCATGCTCTCTGGCCTGGCGCGTTCGTTCCATAAGCTCCTTCACGGTCTGAGGAATGCTGCTCAGGTCCACCTCCACGCCAGTACGCTCAACCACAGCCTGTACTTGGGCGCGGTAATTCGCGGTAAAGCCTTCCAGGTGCTTGCGCCCGCTCGGCGTCCTCTGCCAGCTGCAGCAGCAGGCCGCGCAGTTCCTGCAGATCGGCAAGGTACCGCTGCGCGACTGCCACAGTGGCATCTGAAGGAAGGAAAACCTGCTCCGCGGCCTTCGCCCAGCGCCGCGCCCAGTCTGCCTTCGCTTGTTCTGCAGCACGCAGCCTAGCCTGCTCCCTGCCCAGGGCCTGTTCCTGGTCCTGCACGGTCTGGGTGAGAGTCTTGTACTGCCCCCGGCGCTGGTCAGCGGTGCGGCAGACTTCCCTCGCCTTGTCCAGCAGCACTCCTAGGCTTCCAGACGCGGGCGTACCGACTGCGGCCAAAGCCGCCTGCAGATCAGCTGTAAACTGCTCGATCTGTTGTTGGAGGCTGTCCGCAGCGATCCTGACCTGCCTAAGCTCCCCGCCGCCGCGGACAATCTCCGTGGCTGTGCACAGCCACTCGTTCATCTCGCGCGGGCCGAGGGGATCGATGCCCACGGAGGCCCACAGCGCGCGCCAGCGCTCCACAAATCGATTCTGCCGTTCCCCAAGGGCAAGCTGCTCCTCCCGTTTCGCCTGAATCGCCTGTTCAGTTTCGGCAATCTGGTCTTCTAGCGACTGCTTTTTGGCTGCCCGATCAGAGTCCCGCCGCAGGCCATCTGCGACCTCATCAGCGTATGTCACGCTCTCGGCGTAAGCAGCGTGCAGCGGCTTATCTGGGGCAAACTTCTTCTCCCCTTCCAGATCCGGCCGCTGGTGAATCCAGGATTGCAGCACAAGCCGCCAGCCCTGATCACGGCGCGTGCGTGCAGCGGTCAGTTCCTCTTCGGTGGGAACATCTATCGACCGCTTGCTCTCGATGTAACTCTCAGCCAGTCGGTTCGCTGTGGGGTTTCGTCCCGCAGGCTTAAAAAGCTCACCGGACTGCCGATCCAGGTCAGCCAAGACCTCCCGGAGGTGCCGTACGCCTGAGGCGGCTTCAAAGAGGCTCTGGCCGAGGCTGCCCCCAGATTCCAGCAGCCGCCGGCCGCCTTCCCGGAGGCGCTGGTGATCAAGGCCAAACATGTCTTCAAAATCGCTCCGGCTCAGCCCGGCGGTGTACGGGTACAGGACTTCATCAGGCAGAGGTTTTCCCTCAGGGTCCAGTATGGTGCTTTTTCTGCCTTTGCGCCTGATGAACTCCAGCTTAGTGCCGTCTGCGAGGCTTACGCCTGCGGCAATGCGCAGCTTACCTGGCTCGTGGCGGAAAGAGTCAGGCGAGTTGTGGGGAATGCCAAACAGAGCATCGCTAAGCGCCCGCAGGATTGTGCTTTTTCCCGCTTCATTGGGACCGTAAATGATGTGCAGCCCATATTCTGCCGGAAAGCGGATGATCTGATCCGTGAACATGCCAAAGGCCGGCAGACTCAAGTACTCAATTCTCATGTGCACCCGCCTCCCTACCTTTGAGCTTCAGTTCCACAATGCTCTGTACGTCGGTGAGAATCTCTTGAAAGACCGCAGGGTTGTCCAGATCCAGATCCGCATGTTGGATAAACAGGTCGCTGGGCAGCTTTGCCTTGAGGCTCCGGAACTCCTGCCGCAGTTGTTCCATTAAGTCACCGTCCTGTTCAAGCTCAGCGAAGTACTTCGCTAGAAAACCTGTGGGTAAGTGCTCATCTGCCGGAAAGGCAGCGCCGTCACGGCTGGTTGTGCCGAATTTCACCTTCTCCAGCCATCCCGAGCCAAAGGATTCACGTTGGACGACGAGGCG
>JAAYMI010000100.1 GCA_012521465.1 Bacillota bacterium
CCGAGGTAATCTGCAAATTGCTGCGCTTCTGTGAAGGCCAGCACAGCGAAAAGCACTCCCTCGCCGATCATCGCGGGCATAACCACAGCATCCTCCATGAACAGCACATCGAGGGTCTGCTGTACCTGTTCGACATAAGGCCCTTCAATCTGAACAGTGTGGGGCATGAGCACTTGGAAATGCGCGGTAGTACCCACAAGGGCAGATTTGAATGCGGTGGTCAGCTGTGCATGTGGTTCTACCGCTCCACCTCTGCTGAGGAGGGCATCGATTTCGGCTTGGGACAGAATCGAATCAGCCATGGTAACTCCTTTCCGCCAAGATCCTACTGGATCACTAAGTCCACAAAATAGACTTGCACCACATGTCCCGAAATCAGCAGTTCATTAATGCCCTCGACGATCTTCGACCGCAGGTTATCCACGCCGTTGACGGTGCGCAGCTCTTCAACGGTACACAACCTGAGCAGGCTGATCACCAGATCGCGGATCTGCGGCGTGCGTTTTTCGAGTTCTGTGACCACGTTCGGAGCTGAACCTTCCACCATAATCCCGGTACGGATAAAGCGCGGCTGTGTGCCTGTGGACATCAAGTTGACTGTGAATTCGCCGGCATCGAATACGGGGCCTATATCCCGCTTTTTGGCTGCAGCGGCTTCACTCACTTCCTGAGACGTGCTTCCTCTTTGGAAAATCAGAAACGTTGAATAGGCACTGCCGGCCGTCGCGATTATCACTAAGGCAATAATTCCAATGATGACTTTCAAATCCACTTCTACCTTCTTGGCCATGGGGTTCACCATCCTCAATTCGGTTCTTCATCCCAAAGATCGATGCTCATGATCACTATGTCGACTCGGCGGTTAAGGGCGCGATTTTCTGCCGTATCATTCGGCCTCAGGGGCCGGTACTCTGCATAGCCCACAGCCGAGAGTTTATGAGGATCAAAACCCTGTTCCTCAATGAGATAGCGCACAACATTGGTTGCTCGGCGGACGCTTAACTCCCAGTTAGAAGCAAACTCAGCTGTGCGGATGGGCCAGTTATCGGTATGCCCTTCCACGCGAATGGGATTGGGCAGGTCCCGGAGAATCGGAGCGACATTGTTGAGAATGCGAATCGCTTCCGGCTTTAGGTCCGCCTTGCCCAAGTCAAAAAACACCTGGTCAGCAAAGCGGATGGTTACACCCCGCTCGTCCATTTCCAGACTGATACCAGGAAAGGCATGCTCCTCCAAGTGTGCTGCCAGCCGATCGTAAATGTCGTTCAGCTGCCTTCCGGAAAGATCTGTTGGGGAGATGACAGCTGCGTCATGGCCGATCACAGCAGTACCGCCCTGGAAAATGCCCAGGCCGCGCTGGAGGGCCCTGACAATTGACTGAAACTGGCCAGCATCAAGTTCGGAAAAAGCAAACAGCAGTACGAAGAAGGCTAAGAGCAGGGTAACCATGTCGGCATATGTATTAAGCCACGTTCCCCCCGACAGGCCTTCATCTCTTCTTCTTCTACGCACGCACCGTCACTCCCTCCGCCGGAGCCTCTAAATCTCTCCCCCTTTGGGCGGCAGCGAAACCTGCTGGAAAGAATGACTTCAGTTTTTCTTCGACGATGCGCGGATTCTCACCGGCCTGAATGGAGAGGATGCCTTCAATCATGATCTGCTTAAGAAAGATTTCCTCTTCGGTCTTGACACGCAGTTTTCCTGCGATGGGTAGGAAGATCAAGTTGGATGCCACTGAGCCATAGAAGGTGGTGATCAAGGCTACCGCCATACCACTGCCAATCAGATCAGGATTGTCCAGCTCTGAAAGCATAACAATCAGGCCAATCAACGTCCCGATCATGCCGTAAGCCGGAGCCCAAGCGCCCATCTGGTCAAACATGCGGTGCCCTATACGGTGCCTGTCCTCGACCGACATCAGCTCAATCTCCAAGATATTCCTGACAAGTTCTGGATCAGTGCCATCCACGACGAGCTGGATGCCCTTCTGGAGGAATGGTTCATCTACGGCATGCACTCTTTCTTCTAGAGCAAGCAAACCTTCGCGCCGCGATATTTCGGCAAACTGCACCAGTGTGGAGATGATTTCGTGGCTTCTGTCGCCTGCACTGCCTGCAAAGGCGATTCTTACCAGAGACAACACGGTTTTCACTTGCGACATGGAGAAGTTGATCATCACCGACGCAAAGGTGCCGCCAAATACTATCAGCACGCTGGATAGGCTCCAAAAGATTCTTAAATCTCCTTCCAGAATCATGCCTGTGACCAAGAGTGTCGTACCCATGACAATGCCGATAATTGAGGAAATATCCATGTGCTCGCCCTCTCCATCTTGATAGTGAAAACGGGGCCGCAGGGCACGGCCCCAAAAGACTACCGCTTGAGGTTTACCAGTTCCTGTAGCATTTCATCGGACGATGTAATGATCCGCGAATTGGCCTGGAACCCTCGCTGCGTGATAATGAGATCCGTGAATTCCTCACTCAGATCCACATTGGACATCTCCAGCGCACTAGGGGAAATGGTGCCGAATCCAGGCGTTCCCCCGGCACCTATCTGGGGCACGCCGGAGTTGGCCGACTCGATAAACATGGTCGATCCTGACCGCTCCAGGCCCGGGGCGTTGGCAAACCGGGCTAAAGCCACCTGTCCGAGATTGCGCGTTAGCCCGTTGGAGAAGCTTCCCACAATGCGGCCATACTGGTCGATGGAAAAGCTTTCTAGAGTACCATTTGTGTAACCGTTTTGATTCACGAACCGGACCGTCATCTCATCAGCGTATTGGGTGAATTGGGTGAAATCGAGTTCGATGGTCATAGGATCGGCGAGTACTGGGTTGAGGGTGATCCCGATACGACCATCGGGCAGACTCGGAGTCGCGCTGCGAAAGCTGCCGTTGGTGTTGAATGCAATGACACCACTCTCCCCAAGCTTGAGGTTGCCAACAAGCCTGAGTGAGGACTCATCACCCGTGGCCCTTAGGGTAAACGGTTCTGGGGGGGTTCCGTGTTCCAGTGGCAGGCTGATCTCGAATTCGATGGTTTGATCGGTGGGATTCCCACTCGAGTTCAACATGGTCCAAACCCGTCCGTCAGCGCTCTCGGCTACCACTTTCGAAGGATCAGCTTTGTCCACCAGCTCGAACCTATTGCTGACAGGGTTCTGCCGCACTTCATAGTCGCGATTCGGTTCCACGGCCGATGTCCCACGGGGGAGCGTACTGCTTTCCATGACCCACTCGGAGCTCCATGACCACGTGTTGTTCTGGCCTTTTTCCAGGATTACGTTGATGGTCTGCTGCTTGCCACGGGAATCATACACCTGCACGGAACGTGAGATGCTGTCGCCTTCGTAAGTGGCATCTAAGTTCCCGCCGAATACAACCCGATCAGTTGCCTTAGGGCGGATGGTCTCCGCTGTGGAGATGTGCAGCGTCTGCAGCGGTGAGTTGAGATCAATGTTCCCATCTGCATCCGCTCGATAGCCAAGGACGCGTGCACCGTTAATCAGGGACACTAGGTTTCCATCGACGCCGTTGTCCAGGCCGAAAGCACCGGCCCGGGTGTAAAAGCGCTGATTGCCCTGGGCGAGGATGAAGAAGCCATCCCCTTCAATGGCAAGGTCTGTCACGTAGCCCGTGGGTTGGGTGTTACCTTGGGTGTGCCTGACGTCTATTGAACCGAGAGTGACGCCGAGCCCCACCTGCTGCGGGTTCATACCGCCACGGGTATCTGTTGGGGCAGTGGCGCCAGTCATCTGCTGGTAAAGCATGTCTTTGAACGTCACTCGCGCGGCTTTGTAGCCAACAGTGTTGACGTTTGCAATGTTGTTGCCGATTACGTCCATCCGGATCTGGTGGGTTTTCAATCCAGATACGCCGGCAAACATAGAACGCATCATGTCCACATTCCTCCTTCTAATCCACGTCCGTCGTTCGGTGGATGAAGGGCCTCCCAAGAAGGTCCAGCCCGAACTTGTTGTTTAGCTTACGATCGCACTATCGATGTTTGTAAAGACGTTCTCCTTCATAGAGTCGCCATCAACCGCTGTAATCACTGTGCGGTTTCTTACGCTCACCACAAAAGCCACATCGCCCATGATAATCAGCGATTCCCTGCCGCCTTTTGCCTGCAGGCGATCCACGGCTTGTTCTAGGCTCGCGATTTGGTTGGGGGTCAGGTGAATCCTCCGCGCAGCCAAGCGCTTTTCAGCGTGTGCGGAAAACCTGATGGAACTCGCCTCCAGCTCCTTGTGAAGAAGTGCTGCAAAATCAGGCGCCGCTTCTTTTTCTGGTTGTGATGTGCGCTTGACCGGTAAAGGCCTGCTTGGTGGCGTTATCGGTAAGCTGTTAGGAATCTGAAAGCGTTCTGCCATGGCTATTCTCCCCCCTTTACAATGGCAACGACCTCGTCAAAGCCGTACAGTTTCCCGCCGACAATCAACTGCGGCCAACCGTCCTTGAACTGCACTCCTGTTACTTCTCCGTACAGCTGCTCTCCGTCGTGGGTTCGCAGCTCCACGTACTTGCCGATCATGCGAGTTGCTTCCCCTAGGGCGGTGAGCTTCTGCTGTGACAGCATCATCGCCACCATGTTCGTATTGAGATTCTGCATCTGTTCGAGACTGCTGAACTGCGCGAGCTGTGCAATGAACTCGTGGTCGTTCAGAGGCTTGAACGGATCTTGATACTTGAGCTGCGTGATCAGGAGATGCAGGAATTGATCTTTGCCTAACTCATTGCGCTGTGCTTCCCCAGATCGGCCGTCATGGGCCGTCTGATGCACAGTGCCCACTGGATTGAAATAGATCGTCATCACCCTCCCTTCTCATGCTCTCAGATCGATTTGGTTCCACGAATCCCGCACGTAAGTTGTGACTGCAGCACTATCCTCCACCGGCACGCCTGTGCGGCTCACCCTTCTGCTCGGTGTCCACCACTGCGGTCTGCCGTTGTTTTGGTCCTGCCGCCAGGGCTGCTCCTGTGTTCCCACATGAACGGCCAGCTCGGCGACATTGGTCCCTAAGTCCTGCAGGGCCGTGCGCAGTTCGGGCAGGTGGGCCTGGATGATGCTCTTGACTGCCTGGCTTTCCGCAATGAACTCAGCCGAGATCACCCCCTGTTCCACCGCAACTTTGATCTTCAATTCTCCGAGATGCTCCGGTTTGAGCTGAATCCTGACTTCACTGCGACCCCCCGCAAACACCGCTTGTATGCGTTCGGCAATCTCCACAGCCGCCTCAGCGGGTTCGGACAGATCCACCTGTGTGCCAGTAACGGGATCATCCATGCCTATAGGCTGCTGTACTTCGAGCGGTCGAGGGTCACTCACGGGAGCAGCCGCAGCACTTGCTTCACCTGAAGGCCGAAGCGGCGGCCCTATTGTCTCCACCTGGTGTTCACGCTTATCGGGAGTTTTTCGCTCAGCTGTATCTGGTTTGACCAGTTGAGCCCCTGTGTCTGCCTCGCCTTCCATCTCTGGCGGTTCGCCTACATCAGAGAGATTTGCGGCTTGTGCTGCTTCCGGAGGAGCAGCCTCGTCTTCCGCTGGCTGCAGGATCTTTGGGCTACGGCGCCACTGGACCTGCTCCAGCGTAACCTCATTCAGGCTTGGGTTCTGCGGTGTTTCAGCATCGGGAGCTAGCCTCGCCGGGTCATTTTGGAATGTCGCGTTGTCTCCTTCCGTTTTCACAGGCAGTACCCAGAGAAACTCCGGTTCCCAGACGACACTACGATCCAGCTGTGGCTGCGGTGAACCTGTTTCCGTAGGAACTAATGTGCCTTCTGCTTCCATCAATGTGTCCGCCGGTAACTGTGTCTGAAGGACAGTTGGCCGTACAGAGTGCATTCCAGGCTGTGGAGGAGGTTGTTCAGCGTCCACCAGGAGCTCTCCGCTCTCCTGCATGAGTCTTGCGGTAACTGTGTCCGCAGCGGGTTCCAGGTGCCTGTGGGGCCCAAATCGCTGCACGAGGCGGCTGAGGGCTACGGGCTGGGTAAAGGTATCTGCCAACACCCTCGATTCCTTCGCTGCCAGAACCTGTGCATACCTAGAAACGGGTGCTGTTCTCTCTACTACATCTACTGGTTCCACCGGTATCTCAGGGGCAACCAAATAACCTGGACTTCCCGGAAGCAGCCTTGGACCCCTCCAAAGTTCCGTGGCAGGAGCTAGTTCCGTTCCGGTCCGCTTTCGCTCTGGCATGCGGCGCCGCGGCGGCTCCAGTTCATGGCCCCCTGCGCCACGGTCTTGCTCAGGTACATCCACCGCACCATCGCCTTCCATCGCTTCCGGCGGGTAGGCTACCTCCGGCAGCGGCTGTACCATTCCCAGCTGTTGCGGCTCTACTTCCTGTGCGGTTTCCAGTTCCAGGGGAAGTTCACCGGGCTCAGCATCCACAAACATCTGAAACAGGCCTGCAAAGGAATCATCGCCTTCTGCTTGGAAGACGTGCCTAACACCGCCGCTGTGCTTTGGTGTTGGTGAGAGCAGCGCTTCCAACAATACACCAAATTGCACTGAAGTAATCACCTCCTTTCCCCGAAAGGTTATATGGGAGCTGCCTAGAAACTCCCCAGCCTGCGGCTGAGGGAAGCGGCTCGCTCGGTGGGAAGCGCTTCCAGGATACGGGCTGTGGTGCGCACATCCATCACAGCCAAGATTTCCAGCACTTCAGCTTCGTTCATTTTTTCTAGAATCCGAGCGGCCTCGGCAGTTTCCATCTCTGTATAGATCTCAGCCAGGTGCTGCACATTCATCCGCTCAGCTCTAGCCTGAGCCAGTGCAGCCGCCTGGGCTTCTAACTCTGCTTCCCGTCTGTCTAGGGTTTGGGCCCTCTGCTCCAGTTCGTCGGCGAGTGCCGCTAGAGCCTGCTCCCGCCCATCGAGTTCCTGCCGGATCTGATCCAGGCTCCTGAGCTGCTCGTTCTGCCACTCTTCGGCGGCCTTACCAATCTCGTAAACCTCTACATGTGGCTCCAGCCAGCCGATAGAACGGGCACCCTTAAGCACTAGGGCTGGTGCATCAATTACGCCTGTTACCGAAAAGACTACCACAGCAGCGATGATGGCGGTGATGAGAAAAATCGTGACAAGTACCCACTTACCCACCGACTTACCTCCTACGCCCTAACTCTAGATCCCATGTCATCTAGGACTTTCTGCAACGCTCGTTCTTCTTCGCGGCGATACTCGTTGAACCGCTTCTCTCGCAACTTCTCCAGCACTTCCTTTTTGCGTCTCGCATCAAGCCATTGATCCTGGGCTTCGGCGAGCTTCGTCTGACAGTCGGCAACCACTTGGCTCTGCTTGAGGATCCGATCGTCAAGGCGCTCCAAATACTTGTACATAGCCGCTCTCAGCACCAAGTCGCTTTGGGCGTACCCAAACTGGGCAATTTCGCTGCGTTCATCCCTAAGCTGCTTGAGCTGTCCTTCGGCTACCTTGAGCTCTTTTTGCCGGCATAACAGCCTGTCGCGGGCCTGGTCTTCTTCTAGTCTGCGAACTCTTAGAACCTTCTCTAGGCGAAACTTGAAGCTCATTTCTCACCTTCCTCGCCATGCGGCCGAACTGCCATCTGCAGGTGTTCATACATTTCGTCCCACTGGGCTGTTTCGTATGTTTCCTGCTGAAGAAAACGTCGAAATCCATCAATCAGCTTAATGGCCAGGTCAATGCGGGGATTGCTGCCGTGTGCGTATGCTCCGATGTTGATCAGATCCTCCGCATCTTTGTACACCGCCAAAAGCGAACGAAATCTGCCTGCAAGCTGCAGATGTTCAGGTGTGGCGACTTCAGTCATAAGGCGGCTCACGCTGGCCAATACATCGATCGCTGGATAGTGCTGCTGCTCAGCCAACGCCCTGGACAGGACTATGTGGCCGTCTAGAATGCCGCGCACCGTATCAGCAATAGGCTCATTCATGTCGTCGCCTTCCACCAACACAGTGTAGAAGGCTGTGATGGTCCCTTTCAGCCCGGGTCCGCTGCGCTCCAGGAGCTTGGGCAGGGCAGCAAAAACCGAGGGTGTGTATCCCCGTGTTGCAGGCGGCTCTCCCACCGCTAACCCCACTTCGCGCTGGGCAATGGCAAACCGCGTTACCGAGTCCATCATGAATAGGACGTCTGCGCCCTGGTCCCGGAAATACTCGGCGATTGTTGAGGCAACCATTGCGCCCTTGATGCGGACTAGGGCAGGCTGGTCTGATGTGGCTACCACCACGACTGAACGGCGCAGTCCTTCAGGGCCTAGGTCGCGCTCCAGGAATTCTCGCACTTCGCGACCCCGCTCGCCGACCAATGCGATGACATTGACGTCGGCTTTGGTATGGCGGGCCATCATGCCCAGCAAAGTACTCTTCCCCACCCCGCTTCCGGCAAAAACGCCGATCCGCTGCCCCTTACCGCATGTTAGGAGTCCGTCGATGGCCCGTACGCCGATCTGGAGCGGCTCGCTGATGCGCTGCCGTTCAAGCGGCGATGGGATATTGCCGTTGATA
>JAAYMI010000101.1 GCA_012521465.1 Bacillota bacterium
CGGAGAACGCATCGCTGTGCTTGTACTCCCTTTCCCGTTATGCACAGATAGAGACCAGATATGTCCCGGTGAGGGCTGGCTGCGAGTTCATCTATAACGCTCTGATCTTGGGAACAGCTCTAAAACGCGGTATACCGTTTAGGTACGGAGAGGACGCTCTCCCGCGAGGAGGTGGACGATAGGAAGCAAGACCTGCTTACGACAGATTAGTATCGGATGACAATCAAGGAGGTAACCCAATGAAAAGGCTGATGACAGTTGCTGTTTTGTGCTGCATGCTGCTGGGTGCTGCCGCCGCAGGACAGGCCCAAGAGAAAGTCGTACTGAAGTACATGACCTGGGTGAATGCCCAGGGTGCTGAGTGGATTCAAGAAGACTTCATCGAGCCGTTCCAAGAGCTCTACCCCCACATTGAAGTTCAACATGAATATGTGCCCTTTGCTGAATACTGGCGCAAGCTCATGACCATGTACGCTGCGGGCGATGCACCGGATCTGATGCACATGAGTGTCGGCTACGTCTATGATTACGCTGACCGCGGTCTGCTCCTCAATTTGCAGCCGTACTTCGATCGTGACCTCGATCCAGATAACTACTATGCGGAACCCATGAAGGCTGCGCGCTATCCCAGTATGGAAACGGGCGACCTCTACGCCATGCCCTATGCGTTTGTCATGAGCGTGCTGCACTACAACAAAGACATGTTTGATGCAGCGGGGGTTGCTTACCCAACGGACGATTGGACCTGGGATGACCTGTTGGAAGCAGCTAAAGCTTTAACGAAGGATTTTGATGGTGACGGCAAGATTGATCAATGGGGCCTCTACTTCAAGCCTGACTACTATGTGCTGGATGCCATGATCTACGCCTTCGGCGGCCGGGTCTTGAGCGAAGATCTTACCCAAGTGATGCTGGACAGCGATGAAGCGGAAGCGGCTGTGCAGTTCTTGGTAGACCTGATGTGGAAGCACCAAGTGAGCCCGTCACCCCAAATTTACCACGGTCTCGGAAACATGTTTGAGACAGGTATGGCTGCCATGGCTATTGGAAACATGGCCGACCTTGACGTCTACCGCCGTATCGACAGCTTCGACTGGGACGTGGCAATGGTTCCGGGCGGCCCAGCGCGCAAAGTCGTGCGGATGTGGCCGGACAGTATCGCCATCTCTTCCAGCAGCAAGCATCCCGAAGAGGCATGGGAGTATGTGAAGTTTATGGTGAACTACGGCAAAATTGACCGCTACAGCGGCGAGCGAAAGGTTCCGCTCTACAGGCCGCTCGCGGAGTCAGATGAGTGGCTGGAAAAGGACCGCGTTCCAGACAAGACAGTCTACATTCGGGCCATTCAATACGGTCATCCCCTTGACTTCCGGCCTAACTGGGGAGAATGGTCAGCTGCTCGTGAGGCGGAGTTAGAACCGGCGTTCTTAGGTCAAATGCCGGTCCGGGATGCCCTCAAGAATGCTGCTCAAGCTGTACAGGCGATCCTGGACGATATGTAGAATATGGGGGCGGTCTCTGCCCCCATTACTTTCGAAGGAGGTAGCGAGGGGTGTCCAGCACTAAACTCCGTCAAAGGCTGTCGTACATCCTTACAATGTACGGGTTCTTAACTCCTACCATAGTTGGCCTCGTCATTTTCAATGCCGGCGCGATCATCGCTTCGTTTATCATCAGTTTTCAGAAGTACGACGTGATCACACCTGCCATCTGGTGTGGTTTAGAAAATTATCGCTGGATTTTTAGCTCCAGCCTATTTTGGCGGGCGGTGGGCAACACTCTGCGCTTTGCTGTCGGCTATATTCCCCTGAGCATCATCGTGTCGCTGCTCTTAGCTCTGCTCGTCAACCAGAATCTAAAGGGTATTGGCATATTCCGGACGGTGTTTTATCTTCCCGTCGTCACGAGTATGGTCGCGGTGAGCCTGGTGTTTTCCTGGCTGTTTAACCCTTACTACGGGCTGATCAATCACCTGCTTAGCTTATTGGGCATTCAAGGGCCAGCCTGGTTGAGCAGCTCGGAGTGGGCTATGCCCGCGATCGTGATCGTGAGTGTTTGGAAAATGGCCGGGTATTACATGGTGATCTACTTGGCTGCCTTGCAGAATATTCCCCCAGAACTATATGAAGCAGCAGCCATTGATGGGGCAAATCGCTGGCAGCAGATCCGCTACGTCACAGTTCCCTTGATTTCCCCAACAACGTTCTTCATCAGCATCATGTGTACTATGTCGGCGCTGAAGATTTTCGAGCAGGTCTATGTCATGACGGGAGGCGGCCCAGCTAACTCAACGATCACAGTCAATCTGCTGATCTACCGCAATGCCTTTGAATATCTGCGCATGGGGCGGGCGACGGCAATGGCGTATTTTCTCTTTGCGGCGATCATGATAGTGACCCTGATCCAGTTCTGGGGCCAGAAAAGGTGGGTTCATTATGGCTAAGGGCAAGGCTTTGCATTCATTCCAGAAAGCATTCAGCTACTTGTTCCTTAGTGCGCTAGGTATTTGCTTTGCGATCCCATTTATCTGGATGATATCCTCGTCTTTGAAACAGTCCACCGAGATTTTTGTTCTGCCGCCCAAGTGGATTCCTAACCCGCCGGTGTGGGAGAACTACGTGGAGCTCTTTAGAGTCATACCTTTTCTGCGCTTCTTCTGGAACAGCACCTACGTCACCATACTTGCCACCGCAGGCCAGGTAATGAGCTGTGCTCTGGCAGCGTATGCTTTGTCGCGGCGGAAATTCTTCGGCAGAGACGTGATATTCTACACTTTGTTGGCAACCATGATGGTGCCTGGACAAGTGACGATCATCCCGCGGTTCTTGATTATGCGGGCTCTGGGCTGGCTCAACACCCACCTGCCCTTATACGTGCCGTTTTTCTTCGGTGGACCTTTTGGGACGTTTATGCTGCGGCAGTTTTTCTTCAGTATACCTAGAGAACTTGATGATGCTGCACTGATCGATGGATGCAGCCAGTTTAGGGCTTTTTGGTCCATTTACGTACCCCTTTCCAAGGCTGCTCTGACTACCTTAAGTTTGTTCATTTTCATGGATGTCTGGAATGACCTCTTAAGTCCCATCATCTACCTGTCGAGTCCGGACAAGATGACTTTGACTGTGGGTTTGACCTACTTCAAAGGACAGTATAGCACTGACTGGCACCTCTTGATGGCCGGCGCCGTTGTGAGTATTGTGCCGACGATCTTGGTGTATCTGTTTGCTCAGAAGCACTTTGTGCAGGGTATCATGGTTGGTTCCGTGAAGGGGTAGAAGGAGGACACTGATTTGATTAAACTAGTTGTACTGGACCTCGACGGGACGCTTCTGGATCCCTCGGGCCTGATTGATCCTTATACTTGCACCGTACTGGAGAAGATTACACGAGACGGAGTGGTGATCACTATTGCTACAGGCCGTCCATTTCAGCGCACTCTGCTGCCGCTGAGAGAAAATCAGGTCTATCCAGGGAGCACCTTTCCCCAGTTTCTGATCTGCGAGGAACGGGACATTTATGAGCTGCAGTCGGGTGAGTACTATCCTCAGCTAGAAAACTCAGAGCTGCACAGCCAAGAAGTTAAGCTATTGCCCATCAGCCATCAGCTATTGTCCCGCCTTACGGAAATAGCTCCCAGCCTGGAGTTCGCCGTAAACAACAGCTATTCCCAGCAGACTCGAGGATTCCTCGAGCTTTATTTTGTCACCCGGACAGAGGCAGAGGAGGCAGTCAGGATTCTGGTGGATCTCAGCAGAGCGACGCCCCTGAAAGTGGTGCGGAACGGTCGTAACGTCTGTTTGCGGGCAAAGTCTTCCGGGAAGGGAGAGGCACTCGTTCGCCTAGCTCGGATGATGAAACTTGAGCTGTCTGAGATTGTCGCGGTAGGGGATTCCCACAATGACCTGGCCATGCTCACCTGCGGGGTGCGACCAGCCACCACGGCCAATGCCGATGAGGAGATAAGAGCTGCCGTAGCGAGGCAGGGCGGGTACGTGGCGGCCGCTTCCCACAGCCGCGGCGTGGGTGAAATCTTAAAGCATCTTGTCTGCCTTTGAGATGCTAAGCTCCGGACTGGAAAATCATTAAAACATAAACAAAGAGATCAAATTGTCCCAGTTGGAACCATTTGTTATGATATAGTTGACAAATATCATTAGGGAAAGGTGGTAATTGAGGTCGTGAAGAGAATTGTTGCACTGTTAATGGTTGTTGCAGTTCTCCTGGTGGGTGTCGGCACTGCATTTGCGCAGCGTGTAGACGTTGGTATCGTGCTGCCTACCAAGGATGAACCTCGTTGGCTGCAAGACGTGGCCCGCTTTGAAGACGTTATCGCTAAGACTCCATATTCGGTAGAAGTGCTCTTCAGCCAGGGTTCATCTGCTGCAGAGAAGACCAATGTGGAGACGCTCATTGCAAGAGGGGCAAAGGTTATCATTATCTGCGCCCATGATGCAGCAGCTGCCGGCATCGCTGTGGAAATGGCAAGAGACGAAGGTATTGCTGTTATTTCCTACGACCGCCTGATCACCGACACTGAAGCTGTCGACTACTACGTCACATTCGACAGCGTCGCCGTTGGTGAAGCAATGGGTCAATACTTGGTAGACAACGTGGAGGGCAAGGACAATCCGCTGTACCTCTATGCGGGCGCCTTGACTGACAACAACTCCTTCCTATTCTTCCAAGGTGCATGGAATGTTCTCCAGCCCAAGATTGCCGATGGTACCTTCCGGATCATCAACTCTGCCCAGGCTCGGAACTTTGCTGGCATCAAGGATCTCAGCCGTGAACAACAAGCAGCCATCATCGGTGAAATCACCACTGATTGGGACATGAACGTTGCCAAGTCCAAGGCTGAAGCCCACCTCACTGCTGCCACTGCTGCAGACAAGGGTGTATGCTACATCTTGGCTCCTAACGATGGTACCGCTCGTTCCATCGCCGATGTGTTCGCTGCTGACCCTGATGTGACTGCTTACTACGTGACCGGTCAAGACGCCGAAAAGGCTTCCGTACAGTACATCATCGATGGCAAGCAGAGCATGACTGTCTTCAAGGATACCCGTGTTCTGGCAACCGATGCCATGAACATGGCCATCGAAATCATCGAAGGCAGAACTCCGCAGACCGATGCCTTCTACTTCAACCAGGTCATCGATGTACCTTCCAAGCAGTCGCCCGTCATCGTGGTGACCAAGGACAACGTTAAGGAAGCGCTCATCGACTCTGAGTACTACTCAGCCAGCGAATTCACCGGACTCTAATACTCTTCGCAAGTAGGAGTCCTACCAGGCCGACTCGGATTCCGGGTCGGCCTTACTAAGCATAGAAGGAAGGGATACGACATGGCTGGTGACTTCATTCTGGAAATGCGCAGTATTACAAAGGAATTTCCGGGAGTCAAAGCCCTCGACAACGTTGCCTTCCAAGTCCGCAGGGGGGAAATACACTGTTTAGTCGGGGAGAACGGCGCGGGCAAGTCTACCCTCATGAAGATTCTCTCTGGCGTCTACCCAGTTGGTACGTTTGAAGGTGAAATCATACTTAACGGCCAGCCTCAGCAATTCCGCAGCATTGGTGACAGCACCCTGTGTGGGATTGCGATTATCTATCAGGAATTGGCTGTCTTTCCTGAGCTCACCATTTACGAGAATATTTTCGTGGGCAACGAAATCACCGAAGGTATGGTTATAGATTGGAACGAAACCATCGTCCGTGCTGCGGAGGTGATGCGGCGGGTTGGACTCAACATGGATCCAGCCACCAAGGTAAAGCACCTCAGTGTAGGCCAGCGGCAGCTCGTGGAAATTGCAAAGGCATTATCCAAAGATGTTCAGCTCTTAATACTAGATGAGCCGACTGCGGCACTGAATGACGATGACAGTGAAAACCTGCTCAACCTGTTGCGGGACCTCAAGGAGCAGGGCGTGACTTCCATCATGATCTCCCACAAACTGAAAGAAGTGCTCGCCATCGCGGATACGATTACCGTGCTCCGGGACGGCAAGGTGATCAAGTCTATGGATGCCCGAGAGCAGAAGATCACCGAGCAGGACATCATCCGGTATATGGTTGGGCGGGAGATTGAGAATATATATCCAGCACGCAAGTCATCTCCCTCCAAGGAAGTTGTGTTTGAACTGCGGAATTGGAGTGTTGTAGATCGAGAAACACGGCGGGAGATTCTCCACAAAGTCAACTTGAAGGTGCATAAGGGAGAAATCGTAGGGATCGCCGGCCTCATGGGCGCGGGTAGGACGGAGCTGGCAATGAGCCTGTTCGGTAATGTGCCGGGCTATGAGATCACAGAAGGCGAGATGCTGGTCAAAGGCAGGCCCATGCGCTTTAGGCATCCCTATGACGCCATTGAAAACGGTGTAGCCTATGCCACCGAAGACAGGAAAGGCAAAGGCTTGATATTGATTCAGGATGTGAAGTTTAACATCTCCATCGCCGGCCTGAAGCGCTTGGTGCGGGGCCTGGTGGTCAACGAAAACGAAGAGATTGCTGTGGCGAATCGGTTCAAAGAAGCCTTTGACATTCGGACCCCCAGCGTGCAGACGCTCGTGGGGACCCTATCTGGAGGCAACCAGCAGAAGACGGCGGTGGTGAAGTGGCTGTACACCGAACCAGACCTCTTGATTCTCGACGAGCCCACACGCGGCATTGATGTAGGGGCGAAGTTCGAGATTTACACCCTCATGAACCAGCTGGTGGAGCAGGGCATGAGCATTATCATGATTTCCAGCGAACTGCTGGAGGTTTTAGGCATGAGCGATCGGATCTATGTAATGGCAGAAGGTACCATAACTGGTGAACTGCCAGCAGAAGAAGCAACGGAGGAAACTGTCATGGCTATGGCAACGAGAACAAGGGAGGTGCCTGTCCGATGAAAACTCAAAAAGCAAACGCTTCAGTTTCCCGGGCTCAGCAGCCCCCACAAGCACAGCAGAGTTTGGGTGCTGAAGTTGCAGCGCTCTTAAGGGAAAACATCCGCGAGTATGCGATGTACATCGCACTGGTAGTAATCTTTATCACATTTACCATTGCCACACAAGGCCTGTTCGTTTCACCCCGCAACCTTGTTAATCTGGTGAACCAAACAGGGTACGTGGCAGTTTTGGCCATCGGTATGACCCTGATCCTGATTATCCGGCACATTGACCTATCTGTAGGCTTTGTGGCAGGCTTTACGGGGGCGGTAGCCGCTCTGCTCCTGATGAACGGCTGGAATGTGTGGCTGGTGATCCCCATTGTGCTGCTGTGCGGGATTGTCATTGGCATTTACCAAGGATTCTTGGTCACCGTTATTGGCGTGCCAGCCTTTGTCACGACGCTGGCGGGTATGTTCATTTTCCGGGGTCTTTTGTCCTGGGTTACTGCCGGCACCGGTACTATCATCGTGCGGGACAGGACGTTCCTGCAGTTCTCCAATGGCTACATCCCCGATCTGCCGTGGGGTGCTTCGCTGAGCTTCCACCTGTTGACCATGCTCATCGGTTTAGTGTTGGTAGCGTTCATGGTGGCGACGCAGGTTAGGGCCCGCCGCAGTCTGCAGCGGTACAATTTCAAGACCACCTCACCAGTGGTGTTTGGTGCTCAGCTTGTATTTGCCAGTGCACTGATTCTCGGTGGGACCTGGATTATGGCAACATACCGCGGGCTCCCTTGGACTGCCGTCATTGTTGCCTGCGTATTGGCCATCTACCATTTCTTGCTTACAAAAACGCGATTTGGCCGCCACATCTACGCCATTGGCGGCAACCCGGAGGCAGCGGAGCTGTCAGGCATTAAGGTTAGGCGGGTTACCTTCTTGGTGTTCTGCTCCATGAGTCTGCTTGCTTCGCTGGCGGGCATCCTCTACACATCGCGCCTGGCTTCCGCCACACCTACGGCTGGACTTGGTTTTGAGCTGGATGCAATTGCCTCAAGCTACATTGGCGGTGTATCTGTAAGCGGCGGTATCGGGAGAGTGACCAACACCATCGTTGGGGCACTGGTCATCATGTCCCTCACAAATGGCATGAACCTGTTAGGCGTTGATATCTCGTTCCAGTATATGATCAAGGGTTTGATCTTCGTCATCGCAGTGGCGTTTGACATCATTACAGGCAGCCGTCGTTAAGATCCTTTACCGGCTGTATCGATCAGCATCCAGAAAGAAAGAGAGGCGTGCAGGCAGTGGAGGCCGGCACGCCTTTTTGCATATCCTAACGGTTGCTTTACGGGAACAGGTCGAGCCCGACGTTGATCCCTACTCTAAACGACGGCTTGAAGGCATCGGTTGTGGGGAAAATCGCGTCCAGGGCTGCCTCAATGGGGAGCGCTACCCGATTGCCAGGTCGGTATTGGGTGCCCAGGGTAAAGCGGAATAGGAAGCCCTGCTCCTCGGATATGTCCTCAAAGGGAGTGACGTATCCGACCCCCGTCCCGATATACCCTGCCGCGGAGCGCTGTACTCCGCTGAAGGCAAACAGCAGTTCGCGGGTGGGATCAAAATCCACGTCAATGGTGATCAGCCCATTGGTCAATAGGGAACTGAAGAACGAACTGATAAACCCCAAGGGGTTGCTTGTGTCTCCCGAAGGCACCTTCTGCTCAATATTGCGCTGTTCAAAGGCAGGGGTAAGTCGCAGTCCCAGCCGCATGGGGCGCCCATCAATGCCCTGGCGGTTTGTGATGATCGTACCCGCTCGCACTCCTAAGGCGGGCGGGATAACTGTGACTGTCATGGTCGCGGGGGAACCGGAGCGGGCGGTGCGGCCGATGGCCCGCACCGTTACCGTGGCAGTTCCCGGCTGTAGTGCCCGGATCACGCCGTCCTCCGTCACTTCGATTTTTGACTCATCGCTGGCAAAGTACAGGAATTCGGGATCAGGAATCGGACGGCCCATGGAATCCAAGGCATAGGCCGTGATCTGATACGACGAACCCAGATTCATGCGGAGCTGGCTGGGAACGGTAAACACTTGCTCAATGGAGCGTTCGATGACCTGTACCTCGGGCGGAAACAGCTCGCTGAGCAGTTTGTCGATCAAGGTGGGGGCATCTGCGACGCGGCTGGTGTTGGCCAGGGACGAGCCAACCAAAACAGGGGTTCCATCGGCGTTAGCAAAGCGCTGCACCCCGACGACCGCGGTATTCTGTAGAAGTGTGATGGACCCAGTAATGACCTCATCTGCAACTCCAACCTCGAACAGCGCCGCTGCCCGCTCATACGCTGAGGCACTTTGTTCGTAAGGCAGAGCATCAACTCTGCTCAGCAGGGTGACATTGTCCAGCACATCAAACTCCCCGTATTGGACCAAGCGGGCCGCAATTCCTAGAGCCATCACCCGCGAGAGGTTGATGATATCCGGCTGCTGCAGCAGAGTCGGTTCAATGTATTCCCCTTGTGCATTGATGGTCAGAAAGTCAAGCACAACCGTGGTAGGCAGCTCCCGGGCATCGGCAGGGCCTGCGATCCCAAGCAGGGCCGTGAGCAGCGCGCAGCTTACCAACAAGCAAAGCGATTTGCGCATCTTTCTTGTCCTTTCCTAAGCTTGTTTGTAGTATATATCCTCACTATATTCTACAGTAAGGGCGCGGCTCCTCTGGGGGTAGGCAGTGGGAAAATCCCGCACGGCTGAACCTATTTGGCAAAGCGTCAGCTAGTCCGCACGCTCTAGGTACAGCTTACTGAACCATGCCAGCGCCAATCCGAAGCAGGCGTGTGCGACAATGGTCACAAGGATGCCCGCCGCATCTTGGGGGACTTTTTTCTCGATATGGGGTCCAAGGAGTGTGGCAAATAGACCCGCCCACGTCAGCATTCCATAGCCAAGGCCTTTGAGCCACAGGTATTCACTGCCCGTGTATTTCAGCACATAGAGAAACAGCACTCCCAGGGATGCGGAGACCGTGATATCCACCAGCGCACCAACAAGGATTCCAAGCGGCTGGACTATCTCCTCTGCCGGGAGGATGTAGGTTGATGTGAGCTGCCAAAAGATTACCTGCGTAAGGCCTGCGCGGAAAGCAAGGTAATTCGCCGTCAGTTTGACGGCATCTGCCAGGAGACCCACAACCACACCTCGCATGACTCGATCCTGCAAAAGCACTCTGATTCACCTCGCGTGGGAAATCAAGCGTTCCTAGTTAGGTTTGCCGCTTTTCGCCTATGTCATCCCCCAGGTATTGCAGGACAAAACAGCAGTTGTGTGTAATGTGACAAGAATGGCATTCGAGGAAGGGGGCGCACAGATGGGTAAACTGTATCGCTACGTGAAGATTCTGGTGTTGGCCTGGGCACTGCACCGGATTTCCATGGCTGTGATCGGGTTTTCCAAGTTTACGTTAGCTGAGTTTAACTGGGTTGAGTTCGTAGTGGATTTTGGCGTCTACCTTGCGGCCTTCGCCATCTCCTATTGGCTGATCATCCGCAGTGAAGCGAAGGTCATGGAGAAGCCAGCAGCGAACGCTGAAGTTGGAGAAACGAGTCATCATGAGTAAGCTGCCAACGCTGACTACGGATCGCCTGGTGTTGCGCGCATTCACCCTTGACGATGCTCCGCGCGTGCAGGCTCTAGCTGGGAGAATGGAGATTGCCAGGACCACGCTGACCATTCCCCATCCCTATGAGGATGGGATGGCAGAGGAGTGGATCAGTACCCACGCTCAGGATTTTGAGAATCAACAAGTGCTCAACTTAGCTATCTGCTTGCGGGATGGCCTGCTCATTGGCGCGATCGGCCTCATGCCTGAATTAGAACACCGCCGGGCGGAAATCGGTTATTGGGTGGGTATGGAGTATTGGGGCCACGGGTACTGCACCGAGGCCGCACAGGCTGTGATGCAGTATGGATTTAAGGAACTTGGCCTTGAGCGGATCTATGGCTTTCACTTCAGCAACAACCCAGCGTCCGGTAGGGTCATGGAAAAGCTCGGCATGGAAAAAGAAGGCGTCATGCGGCGGCACATTCAAAAGTGGGGCCAACGCTGTGACGTGGTATGCTATGGGATTCTGCGCGACGAGTATTACGCCCGCGCGGGGGCTAGGCTCAAGAGTGATGCTGAGATTCAGAAGGCGTGTGGCAGAAGTCGAGCCGGGAATAGGGAGCGTGACTGCGGACGCGATTGTTTCCCAAGTGATAGGCGCACTGCAGGATGTCCCTGGCATTGTCGGAGTGGTGCTGGGCGGCTCCCGAGCCAGGGGCACCCATCAGCCTACCTCTGACATTGACATTGGCATCTATTACGACGAAGACGCCGGCTTTGACGTTCGCCATCTCAGCGCGGCTGCAGCGCAGCTCGATGATGAGCGGCGAGAGAATCTTGTGACACCGCTCGGCGGTTGGGGACCGTGGGTAAATGCCGGCGGCTGGCTGGTCGTGCAGGGGATGCACGTGGACTTCATCCTGCGGGACATCCACAGGGTGGCCCAGGTTATCGCGGACTGTTTGGCGGGGAAGGTGTCATCCCATTACCAAGCCGGCCATCCCCACGCCTATATCAGCGCGATGTACATGGGGGAACTTGCCATCTGCAGGATTTTCCACGATCCCTACGGACGCCTTGCCCAGCTGAAGGCAGTGACCCAGCCTTATCCAGCTGCTCTGCAGCGGGAGATCGTGGATTACTTCCTGTTTGAGGCTGGTTTTTCACTCATGCACGCCGAGAACAACATTGATAAAGATGACCTTGCCTATGTATGGGGACACTGCTATCGCGCTCTGGGCTGCCTGAACCAAGTGCTGTTTGCCCTAAACGAGGAGTACTGCATTAACGAAAAACGCGCCGTGCAGATGGTCGCAGAGTTTCCCGTCCGACCGGAAGGCTATAAACCCAGGATCGAACAGGCCATTAGCTTGTTTTCCCAAGACCCTGGCAAGACACGGCAGGGAGTCGCCCTTCTAAGAGAGCTCCTGCAGGAAATTGAGGCACTAACGGAGGGAGCACGCGATGGAGGATCGCACTAATTACACCGCAATCAACGCTCTCACATGGGATCATTGGGCCAAGACAGGAATTGATTGGTCCATCCCCGTCACCCATGACGAGTTCGCAAAGGCCCAGCAAGGGGAGTGGGGTGTATATCTGACACCGACAAGGTTTGTACCCAAGGAGTGGTTTCCGCCGTTTGCGGGCACGAGGATTTTGGGGTTGGCGAGCGGCGGCGGGCAGCAGATGCCCATCTTTGCTGCCTTGGGTGCCGACTGCACAGTCTTTGATTACTCCGATCAGCAGCTTGCCTTGGAACGGGAAGTAGCCGAGCGAGAAGGATATACAATTAGGATCGTCAAGGGGGATATGACCAAGCCGCTGCCGTTTGCCGACGATGAATTCGACGTTATTTTTCATCCTGTCTCCAACTGTTATGTGGAAGATGTCTACCACGTGTGGAACGAATGTTACCGAATACTCAAGCCCGGCGGGGTGCTCTTAGCTGGCATGGACAACGGCCTGAACTTTCTTGTCAACGACGACGGAAAACTTCCCTTGACTATTGCGAACAAACTGCCATATAATCCCCTACGTAATGCTTCTGAGGAAGAGTACCAGAGTTTGATCGACAACTATCACGGAATCCAGTTCAGCCATACATTGGAGGAACAGATCGGAGGGCAGCTCAAGGCCGGTTTCATCCTTACTGATTTGTATGAAGACCGGGACCGAGAGGGACTGCTGCGGGAGTACGCGCCGCAGTACTTTGCCACCAGGGCCATCAAGCCTTGCAGCTAGCCTAGACTTGGAGGCTTCAAACATAATGTTGCAAGAGTATATTAGAGGCTGCGCCATACTGCTCATCTATTTTCTGGCCAGCGTACTAGGAGCTTTCGTGGTGCGGCGGTTTCTGGCTGTGCCGCGGGAAGTCTTCCGCAAAATGCTGCATTTTATCCTGTTGGGCTCCAGCTTCATTTACGTATACGCCTTCAATACCTGGTGGCTGGCGGCTTTGGCTGCGGCGGCATTTATGGTTGTGGTGTATCCTATCTTAGCCATCGGTGAGCGATTGCTGAGCTTCACTCAGCTCTTGATCGAACGGAAACCTGGTGAGATCAAGCGCAGTCTCATCGTGGCTTCTCTCACCTATGCGATCCTGATTGTCCTCTGCTGGGGTGGACTGGGGCAGAAATACCTCGTGATTGCTGCTGTCCTTGGCTGGGGCACCGGTGATGCCGCGGCGGCACTGGTGGGGAAGCGATTTGGCAGGCGCTACGTTGAAGGCCCGTTTGTGGAAGGGCGCAAGAGCCTTGAGGGTACCGCGGCCATGTTTGTGGTGTCCTTTATCGCGGTTCTGGTCGTTCTGGTTGCCAACGGTGTCCTGCCTTGGTATGCGTATGCTCCCACCGCGGCAGTGACTGCCCTTGTGTGCGCCATCGTGGAGCTTTACACCAAAGACGGGATGGATACCATTACCTGTCCCCTCGCGGCTGTGACCGTTTTGATACCCCTCATCTGTCTGTGGGGAGTGTGAGGCGGTGGAACGCAAATCTGGTGAACGCACTCTCCTCGCCTCTGTTCTCTTGAGTTCTCCCGGCCCCATCGTGTTGGGAGCTGCTCTGCTTATGGGCCGTTCCGCAACGCAGCTGGCGGATTTTGTGCGGCGCACAGCAGAACTTGGGGCGACACTTGTATCACTTGTGATATATCGGATCTTGTACCGCCGTGGTGGTGCAGATCAGCAGCAAAAGGAGCGGCTGGAAAGGACGGCAGGAACGTGTGTAGGCCTGGCAATGTGCCTGTCTGGCGCAGCTATGGCCTTAATTGCTCTGCTTGCCAAGGGTGCGACGGTGGGAAATGTGCTGCCGGCGTTAATCATCGCTTCGCTGGGGGGACTAACCAATCTGTGGTTCTGGCTGCGCTACCGCAAGCTGCACCGCCAGACAGCTGATGTCATCCTAGCCAGCCAAGGGAAGCTGTACGGTGCGAAGACGCTGGTGGATGCTTGTGTCACGCTTGCCCTTGGAGTTGTGTTTTTCGCGCCTCACACTGCGGCAGCAGCCGTTGTGGACATGATTGGCTCTGCAGCCGTTGCTGCATACCTTGTGGTCAACGGGGTGGTAACGATCCGCAGTGCGTCAGTGGGAGGGGCCGCAGGGACATAGCGCCGCTGCCTTTTGTGACGCACCTTTGCCAGCTCAAACGGCTGAGACCCCTGCTGAAGCGGGGTTTTGTTGTGCCCGCTGGTTCCCGACGGCCAAAGGAGGAGTGGTTAAGCGGTTTTGCAAATCTATTTAAAGGGTAAAACAATCACCCCAAACGTAAAGAATACCTGTTGACTTATGTCAAGGAATGGCATATTATATGGGTATACTACCATGGTAGTATTCACCGACAGCGGGGGTTGGTATGCATGGCTCTACCGTTTTCCGCAAGGCGTCGGAGCGCTGTCAATTATCTGCGCAAATACTGGTCGCTCTACGCAATGCTGTCCATTCCACTAGCGTATTTCATCATCTTTCGCTACATCCCCATGACCTACATTCAAATTGCCTTCAAGCGCTACAGCATCGTACAGAACGTTTGGGACATGCCGCTGGCGCGCAACAATGGGCTGGAATACTTCATCCGGGCTTTTTCCAACAGGGACTTCCTCTATGCCGTACGCAATACATTCATGCTCAATTTCCTCGACTTGGTGATCGGGTTTCCAGCCCCAATTATCCTTGCCTTACTGCTCAATGAACTCCCCTACAAACGGTTTAAGCGCTTTACCCAATCTGTAGCCTACATGCCTCACTTTCTATCGTGGATTATTATCTCGGGACTAGCAGTACAGCTCTTTACCCCAACCAATGGCTTGTTTAATATCGTGCTGAAGCGGCTTGGGTTTAGCCCGATTCCGTTCCTCAATCACCCCACGTACTGGGTGTTTACCTACGTGCTCCTCGGTGTGTGGAAGAACGTGGGCTGGAATACCATTATCTATTTGGCAGCCCTGACAAACATCAACCCCGAGCTGTACGAGGCAGCGGCGATTGATGGTGCAGGGCGGTTTCAGAGGATCCGGTACATCACCCTTCCCGGTCTGAAACCAACGATCGTCACCCTGCTCATCCTCAGCCTCGGTCACATTCTCAGCAGCGAATTCGACCGCCCCATGGCGCTCGGCAATTCCCTTGTGCACAGCGTATCCAACGTAATCGCTACGTTCGTCTACACCTATGGAATTCGCGGCTTGCAGTTTTCACTGGCCGCGGCAGTGGGACTCTTCCAATCAGTGGTCTGCGTAGTTTTCCTCATGGCAGCCAATGCGTTAGCCAAGCGCTTTGGCGAGCGGGGTATCTGGTAACCTCCGGGGGATCTTGGAGAAAGGACGTCTGTCATGGTCAAGTCAAAAGGCACAAAAGCAGCTGATTTAGTAATCGCCTTCATATGTGTATTGCTGATCATCGCCTGCCTCTTGCCAATGCTGAATATTGCTGCGCGCTCCTTAAGCTCCACCGAAGCCATCATTAGGGGAGAAGTCCTTTTGTGGCCGAAGGGCTGGAACTTGACTGCCTACCGATTAGTTTTGAGCGACTCCAGATATACCTGGTCGCTAGGTTGGACGGCTATTTTAACTGTGATCTGTACCTTTGTTTCCATGACCATGACTACCTTGTGCGCGTATCCCCTCATCTATGACAAACTCAAGGGTCGGCGGCTGTTTAACACCCTGATCCTGTTTACCATGTATTTCAATGCCGGCACGATTCCCCACTATCTCTTGTATAAAGACCTGGGCCTGCTGAACAACCCACTGGTGCTCATTATTCCCAACTCCTTAAGCGTGTTTTACATGATCATCATGCGGACCTTCTTCTACAGCATCCCCGACAGTCTGCGGGAATCGGCGGAAATAGACGGGGCAAGCCCTGTAAGGATCCTGTTCTCCATCTACCTACCGCTGTCTAAACCGGTAATTGCCACCCTGTCTCTGTTTTACGCGGTGGGTCGCTGGAACGGCTTCTCCGATGCCCTAATGTACATGAACGACCGCCGCTGGCATCCGATTCAGCTGCTCTTGTACAACATCTTAAAGAGCATCACCAGCATCGAGGTGGCAACGCAGGAGGGGTTTGCCAGTGCACCGGGCCTATCTGATACCCTCCAGTCCGCGACGGTGGTATTTGCCACGGTTCCCATCCTGCTTGTCTACCCCTGGCTGCAGAAGTACTTCATCTCTGGTGCCACTCTGGGAGCTCTCAAGGACTAACCTTGTCCTGGTTGGTGTCAAGACACGGGCGTGTCTAGCATAAACAACAAGAGAAAGGATGATTACAGTGAGGAAGAGTCGCTTAGCAGTACTGGTTTGTCTGACGTTGGTCATGGCATTGGCGCTCGGTTCGACGGTTTCCGCTGAACTGGTGAACGGCCGGTTTACCACCACCAGGAAGATCACAGTGGAAATCTATGATCGAAGCAACCCAGGTGGGACCCCACCGGAAAACAACTTCTGGACGGATTGGATTAAAGAGGGTGTGCTGCGGGACCACAATATTGAAGTGGAGTTCGTGCCGGTGCCCCGCTGGACCGAAGTGGAAGTGCTGAACAACCGTCTCGCCGCTGGAGATGCGCCAGACATTTGTGTTACTTACAGCTATCCAACGATTCTCACCTATGCTAACATGGGCGGCGTCTTGGACCTCGCGCCTTATCTAGAGGAATACCGCGACCTTCTGCCCGATCTGTGGGAATTCTTGGGTGAACAGAACCTTTACTGGAACAAGAATCCAGAGACGGGCACCATCTGGGCTATCGAAGCCCGGCTGGTACACGACACGCGCATCAACACCTTTGTACGGGAAGATTGGCTGAAGAAGCTCGGTATTCCGGAGCCCACCTCATTAGAAGAGTTCGAAGCAATGCTGTATGCGTTTAAGGAGAACGCAGAACTGCTCTTGGGAGAAGATGCCGACAAGCTGATTCCCTACTCCACCAGCTTTGACGTGGGCTGGCGGAACAACTATCTCTTGACTTCCTTTGTTCCTGATTCCCTCACTGAGAGAGACCGCTGGGTCTACGGCTTCGATGACAGGCACCTGCTGCTGCCTGGTTACAAAGAGGGAGTGCGCAAGCTCAATGAATGGTACAATGCTGGCTTGATCTGGCAGGACTTCCCGCTGTATGGCCCCGGTGACCGTACCGAAGATAACCTGATGAAAGCCGGATACGTCGGCGCTTTCATGCATAACTGGGACTATCCGTATCGTGACGGCCAAGAGGGTATCCATGCTAACCTGCAGAGGCTAGTTGGCCCAGAAGCAGCTTATATCGCTGTCGACCCCTTCAAGAACGATGCTGGAGTCTACCGCAAGTTCCTGCCGCCGCCCATTGACCGGAAGGTATTCTTCCCAGCAACAAATGATGAACCGCTGGCTTCGCTGCTGTATCTCAACTGGATCACCAAGCTGGAGAACCGCCGCTTCCTGCAGATCGGTGTGGAAGGTATCAACCACGAAGTGCTAGAAGACGGCACCATTCAGAGCATCGCAGCAGTGGGTGAAATGGTAATGAACTCACCCAATAACATCGACTACACCATTACCTGCAACGGTCTCGATGTGGGCGATCCGGAACTGAACGCCAAGTCTCTGGCTCTTGGCTATGGCGGTGTGGATCCGCGGTTTATCGTCAAGGCTTACGAACTTACCAACCGGGATGCCCGCTATGCTAAGAACGTCAGCGTCGGCGATATTCTTGCTGAAGAAGGTATGGGGCCC
>JAAYMI010000102.1 GCA_012521465.1 Bacillota bacterium
CCCAGTCCGCAGGAACTTCAGAAGATTTACCGGCTGAGCCTGTTCTCCATCAACATGAAGCTCCACGCCAGCATCTTTTCTGCGGCTCTGGGCTGTCCGTTCATTTCCCTAGCCTATCGCTGGAAGTGCATGGACTTCGCTGAATCAGTGGCCTGTGGAGACTTGGCGATTCCGTTCGGCGATCCGCACCTTGCCGAGAGGCTGCGAGCTGCGATTGATCGAATCACCGCTGACCCAGCCGAGCACAGGGATCACCTGACTGAGCAGATCAGCGCTGCTCGCCTGCGTCTGGCTGAACTTGAGCAGCGGATGGTCGAGATCCTTTCTACAACGTAGATGCACTGGCCATCGGCCAGTGCATCTCTTTCTCAAAGCAGATCATCTACAGATATTGGTTGGCGAATGATGCCCTCCCGTGCCAGGAAGGCGATTGTCTCCTGAATTTCTTGTCGTACCTCTGAGGTGATCTCCCGCTGAAAGGTGTACTTACCTGCCACGGCTTCCACCAACTCAGGCGTGAGGTTTAGGGCTTCTGCCGCACTCGCCAGGGCCTGTTCCAGGTCTTCTCTAATGATCCGCACGCTGGCTGCATGAGCCCGCTCAAAAGCTTCTAGAACAGGACTGCCGCTGAGTCTTGCTGGCACTACCGTTACAGTCATGCCCGAAATGAGTCCCGTTCCATCGCGAATTACCTCGATCTGGCCGAGATGAGCCAGCCGGCTCATCACCGGTTCCACCACCATCGTCCCATCAACCTGTCCGCTCTGGAGGGCCGCTACTCCGTCAGGAATGAGCATATTGATCAGCTGTACGTCACGGCTGGTAAGGCCCTGTTCCGCCAGTATTCTGGTGAGGAGCAGGTGTGCCTCTGTGCCGATGGGTACAGCGATGCGTGCTCCCCGCAGCTCCTCTAGACTACGTGTGCCCGGCTTCACGGCCAAACCAAAGGCAGCGGGGGCCTGGCTGTACACCCCAACAATCTTGATATCCCGACCGCCTGCCCGCGCTACCACGGTGGAGGTTAGCCCCATGGCGGGAGCAATGTCCAGCTCACCAGCGGCCATGGCCTCACTCATGGCATAGCCCACGGTGAAGCTGTGGTATTCAGGTTCCACACCTTCCTGAGCTAGCAGATTCCAATTGCGTTCCACGATACTTGGTAAATTGAAGGGCATGGGGTTGTAGGCAACCTTCAGCGATACAGTTTCTGCTGCAGCCCACCCGCTGGCGGACACAATTAGGCAGAGCAGCAGCATCACGGCAGTTTTGCGTCTTTGCATCACTCTACCTCCTTCAAGTCAACCCGGCATCCTCGCGCTAGCGCGAATACGCCTGTAGCCAACCCTGCAACCTCGCGCAGATCATGGGTGACGATTACGCAAGTGGTCCCCATCTGCCAAATCCCGCGGATCAGCCTAATAAGTCCTGCCTTGGTGTCCTGATCTAGGTTGGCAAAGGGTTCGTCCAGCAAGAGGAGTTCCGGCCGGGCGGCCAACGCCCTGGCCAAGGCTGCGCGCTTTGCCATCCCGCCCGACAGCTGATGGGGGTAGACATGGGCGAATTCGCCTATTCCGACCTCCTGCAGCAGTTCTAGACCCCCATACCCCCCAAGCTCTACGTTTTCTAGAACCGTTAACCAAGGGAAGAGTCGCGGTTCCTGAAAGACATATCCTCTTTCCCTGCTGGGACTAGTGATGGCCCGGCCGCGGTACAGACGGCGCCCGGCGGTTGGCTCCGTCAAGCCTGCCATAATCCTAAGCAGCGTCGTCTTCCCACAACCGCTCGGGCCCATCACCGCGAGGAACTCGCCGGAGCAAACTTCCATGCTGATATTTCTCAAGGCATATCCGGTATCATACTTCTTGCAGACGCCTTCCAATTGGAGCAGGGGTGTGCTGATGATCTGTCACCACCTCATGGGGGATGTTGAGCCGGTGCTCAACTAGACCAAACATCCATTCCATCCACATACCGATTAAGCCTATGCACAAGACTCCTACCAGCATTTCGTCAACCCGCACCAGGACACGCCCTGACATAACAAGGTAACCGAGGCCGCTCGTACCGGCCAACATTTCAGCGGCCACCAGCGCCCGCCAGCTGAGGCTTAGGGCCATCCTCAGACCTGTGTACACTGCGGCACGGCTTCCCGGCCAGATCAGTTTCTTGAAGACTGCCATGGGCTGCAGGCAGAGTACCCGGGCTACTTCCCAGTACTCGGGGGCAATGCTCTGCACGCCTAAGGCGGTATTGAGAATGATTGGGCCGATTGCAGCGTAGAAGATCACCGCGAGCTTGGACGCTTCACCGATTCCAAGCCACACCAAGAAGAGGGGAATCCACGCTGTGGGCGGGATTTGGCGGAAAAAGTGCACAGCTGGCCCGAAAATGGCGGCCGCCCTCCTGCTGCATCCCATAAGCAGGCCAACGGGGATCCCTGCTAGAGCGGCTAGCGCCCATCCCAAGGCCACTCGCACGAGGCTCACACCGATGTGGTGCTGCAGCGCGCCACTCTGAACCAAGAAGCGCAAGGCGTCCCAAACTTCGCTTGGGGTAGGAAAAATGCCGCTGTTTAGGTGCTGGGTGTACCCGGCTGCCAGCCAAAGGCCAAAAAGGGCAGCGGGGATAATCAGGCCGTAGTACGGACCGTGTCGTTTCGTACACATACCGCATCAGCCTCGCTTCTATGCCCTTCGCGGTGAGAATACACCGTATGGAGAGCAGTATGAGCTTCTGAACTTCCCGGCGCGCCGAGCCACCGCTCGTAAATGGCAGCCACCGCTGGGTTCTCCTGGGCACGGCGCACCTTCTGCTGGCCATCGCCTAGGTACAGCCCGACTCCGCGGCGCCGCCGCACGGCGCTGTCACCCCGAGAAATGGGTTGGCCGGCTCCACCGACACATCCCCCGGGGCAGGCCATGACTTCCACCAGATCATAGTGAACTGTACCCGCCTGGATCTCCCTGAGCAATTCTGCCGCATTGGCCAGCCCGTTGACAACCCCCAAGCGGATGACCCTGTCCCCAATGGTCAACTCACAGCTGCGCAGGCCCTCGAAACCCCGCACCTCGGTGAACTCCACTTCATGCGCCGGTTCTGCTGCCAGCACTTCATACGCCCGGCGCAGTACCGCTTCAGAGACGCCGCCCGTGACACCGAAGATAATCCCGGCCCCAGTTGGTACCGCGAAAGGTTCATCGAGGGGTTCCTCGGGCAGTGCTGTGTATTCGAGCCCGTGTTCGCGTATCATCTGGGCCAGTTCTTGGGTAGTGATGACGAAATCCACATCGCGTATCCCCGCAGTGGCAAACTCTGGCCGTTGGGCTTCGAATTTCTTGGCAGTGCAGGGCATGACACTCACCATGACTATTTGGTCGGGCTGCACCCCTAGTTCAGTGCGGTAATAACGTTTCACGAGAGAGCCGAGCATCTGTTGAGGAGAACGGCAGCTAGAAAGGTTATCCAGGTATTCTGGATAGGACTGTTCCGCGTATTTCACCCAAGCTGGACAGCAGGACGTAAACAGCGGCAGCCGCTCGCCTGCCTCCACCCGCTCAAGAAACTCTGCCGTTTCTTCCAGCACCGTGAGATCCGCTGCCAAGCTGGTGTCAAAGACTCGGTCCGCACCCAACCGCCTCAGAGCAGCTGCTAGGCGGCCAGTTGTGGAGTGTCCAGGAGCTAGCCCAAACTCTTCGCCAATCGCTACCCGCACCGCAGGTGCGATCTGAAAGCAAACAATTTTCTCGGGATCTGCTAGTGCCTGCCATACCGCATCCATTTGCGCCTTCACCACCAGGGCTCCTGTGGGGCAGACGGCAGCACATTGACCACAGTTCACGCACGACGTTTCACTGATGGGCAGGTCAAAAGCGGTGCTCACAGACATACGCGCACCTCGCTTGCTGAAGCTTAAGGCACCAATACCCTGCCACTCGGCACAAACCCGCACGCATTCTCCACAGAGGACGCACTTTTTCGGGTCGCGGATCAGAGCTGGGCCGCTGTCATCTACTGCCTGTGCCGGTGCCTGCCGCTGAAATCGAGGTTTATCCACGCGAAAGCGTTCTGCCAGCTCCTGCAGGCGGCACGTTCCGCTGCGGCTGCAGCTGGTACATTCTCGTTCATGCCCAGCTAGAATCAGTTCTAAGGCCATCTTGCGGAGGAAGCGCAGCTGATCTGTATTGGTATGAATGCGCATACCCTCTTCTGGAGGAGTGTGACAGGCAGCCACAACACCGCGCCCCTTTACTTCCACCAGGCACAGGCGGCAGCCGCCATACACGGAAAGCTCGGGATGGTAGCACAGTGTAGGAAGATCAACTCCTGCTTTGCGCACGACTGCCAGGATAGACTCCTCGCCGTTCAACTCAACACGTTGGTTGTTCACCGCGACCCAACTCATGCTGTCACCTCTATCGCCTGGAATTTGCAGCTATCTACACATGCCCCGCAGCGCAGGCATTTGGTTTGATCAATCACGTACGGCCTCCCCGCTGTCCCGGCGATAGCCTCCGCTGGGCAGGTACGCACACAGCGCGAGCAGCCGCGACAGCGGCCTGGATCGATGGTGTAGCGCCGCAGTGCCTGGCACTGGCCAGCCGGGCAGCGCTTCTCCACGATGTGGGCGATGTACTCTGAGCGGAAATGCTCGAGCGTAGAGAGGACAGGATTGGGAGCGCTCTTCCCCAAACCGCAGAGGGAGCCCAACTTGATGGCTTGTCCCAATTCCGTTAAGCTATCTAGATCCGCCAAAGTTCCGTGACCCTTGGTAATTTTTTCCAAGATCTCTAACATCTGCAAGGTGCCTTCACGGCAGAAGACACACTTACCGCATGATTCAGCCTGGATGAACTGCATGAAGAACCGGGCCACTTCCACCATGCAGGTGTTCTGCCCCATAACCACCAAGCCGCCAGAGCCGATCATCGCGCCGACACCTTGGAGCGAGTCAAAGTCCAAGGGGATGTCCAATAGCTCGCTGGGCAGGCAGCCCCCAGACGGACCTCCGATCTGCACAGCTTTGAGTTCTCCGCCGCTGCGCAGACCGCCACCGATCTTGTACACAATGTCCCGGATGCTGAGGCCCATGGGTACTTCGATTAAACCAGTGTTGGCCACGTCGCCTGCAAGGGCAAAGGTTTTGGTCCCAGGGCTCGCCGAAGTACCCACTTTCCTGAACCACTGTGCGCCCTGCCGCAGAACCCGGGGCACATTGGCCAGAGTCTCCACGTTGTTGATCACGGTGGGCTTTTTCCACAGGCCCGCAACCGAGGGAAAGGGAGGCTTGGGCCGGGGCATTCCCCTTTGACCTTCGATTGAGGCGATCAGAGCTGTCTCTTCTCCGCAAACAAACGCACCTGCTCCCTGCTTTATCGCAATCTGAAAAGCGAAGCCTGAATCGAGAATATTCTCACCCAGAAGGCCCCATTCGTTCGCAGCCCGCACGGCTTTCTGCATCCGCTGCACCGCAAGTGGATATTCCGCCCGCACATAGATGAATCCCTGGCTCGCTCCGATGGCGTATCCAGCAATAACCATCCCCTCGATCACACTGTGGGGATCGCCTTCCATGATGCTGCGGTCCATGAAGGCACCGGGATCGCCCTCGTCTCCGTTGCAGATCAGATACTTCTCAGGCCCCTCCTGGGCAGCGGCGATGGCCCACTTGCGCGCTGCTGGAAAGCCGCCGCCGCCCCTCCCCCGCAGATGCGCTTGTTCCAACTCTGCAATCACCGCCGAACTGTCCATGGCAAGGGCTCTGGCAAGGCCCTGATAGCCTCCCCTCGCGATGTAGGCCCGAATGTCTTCCGGGTCGATGGCGCCGCAGTTTTGCAGAGCGATGCGGATTTGATCCCGGTAGAATGGAATATCTTTTTCATTGGTATAGACTTGACCTGTGCTGGGATCATGGTAAAGCAGGCGCTCTAGAACGGTTCCCTGCAGCACTGCGTCCAGCAGCTCCGGAACATCTTCCGGTTGAACCTTGGTGTAAAGAATTCCTTCTGGCTCCACCCTGACCAGCGGGCCCTTTTGGCAAAAGCCCTGGCAGCCGGATTCAAGGGCAACCACGCCGGATGTGCTTGGCGTTCCGTTTTCCAAAAGGTAGTCTACAGTAACGTGGCTGCCGCGCCTCATCAGTTCTTCCTTGAGACGTTCATAAACCGCCTTCGAGCCGCTAGCAGCACAGCCGGGACCCGCGCAGACCACAATCTGGGCTGCTGCGCGGGCCAAGGCCAATTTGTACTTCTGCTCCCAATCAGCTAGCTGTCTTGCAGATGTGATCACTGGCCTCCTCCTCCTTCTCCAGCTCGTCAAGGATGATGTTAATCGCCTCTGGAGTCATCTGCCCGTAGACTTTGTCGTTGATCATGGCGACAGGCGCAAGGACGCAAGCCCCCAGACAAGCCACCGTTTCCACGGTGAAGAGGCCGTTAGCGGATGTCGCCCTGCCGTCTTCCAACTGCACCCGCTTGCAGATGGCCTGGTATAGGGGAGATGATCCCCGCACATGGCATGCGGTACCGTCGCAGATTCTGATCACGTATTTACCCTTAGGTTCCAGAGAAAACTGAGCGTAGAAAGTGGCCACCCCATAAACAGTAGCTGGAGAGATGCCGAGGCCGTGGGCGACCATAGTAAGGCAGTCCTTGGGCAGGTAGCGAAGTTCGTCCTGGAGGTCCTGCAGAACAGGAATAAGGGAGGAAGGGTCTTTCTTGTGGCGAGCGAGGATGCGTGATACCAGTTCGTGCATTTCCACAGCAGCAGCAGCTAGCATAGGTCCAACTCCTTTGCGCCAAACCGGCATATTGTGATTTTCATCACAATAATAGCACAAAAAACGACCTTCTGGGCGACTTTGCTAAACAATTAACAAACTGTTTGCCCTGCCACCGCAGTTGGATCAAGAAAAAAACAGGAGCTCACGCCCCTGTTTTGATGGCTTCCTGAAATGTATGCCAGGCCAAAACCGCACACTTTACTCGCGCTGGCATCTGCGCCACCCCCTGCAGCGCGATGGCATCTCCCAAGACGTTTAGATCCACGTCGCTCCCCAGCTCCTGCCTAATCATGGCCAAGAACATATCTATGAGCTGCTGCGCCTCCGCAGTAGTCTTGCCTCTAACCAGATCGATCATCATGGAGGTGGACGCCTGCGATATGGCGCAGCCCTGACCCGTAAAGGCGGCATCCACCACGCGCCCATCCTCCACCTGCAGCTCAATTGTGATATCATCACCGCAGGTGGGGTTATGCCCCCGCTCTTTGCAGGTAGCACAGGGAAGCTGCCGGCGGTTTTGCGAATTACGGCTGTGTTGGAGAATGATTTCCGTATACAGGGTGCTAAGATCCATAACCCAACCACTTCCTTACATCGTAAATACTAGCGATCAAGATATCGACTTCCGCCGGCGTGTTATACAGCGCGAAACTTACCCGGGAAGAAGCAGGCGCTTTCAGGTAGTGCATGAGCGGCTGCGCGCAGTGGTGGCCGGCCCGCACTGCTACTCCGTGACAGTCAAGGATGGTAGCAACGTCATGGGGGTGACAGCCTTCCACTGCGAAAGAAATCACCGGGCCCCGCTCTACAGTATCCCGTGGACCGTGGATCGTCACCCAAGGAATTCTGCTGAGTTCCGCCAGGGCGTAGGCAGTAAGCTCTAGTTCATGGCGGAGGATATTCTTCGGTCCGAGACCTTCTAGATAGTCCAGAGCGGCGGCAAGCCCCACAGCACCCTCCACATTCGGAGTGCCCGCCTCAAACTTATTGGGCAGGTCAGCGAACGTGGAACTCTGCTCTTCAACGTATTCGATCATATCGCCCCCATATTGGTAAGGCGGCATCGTGAGCAGCAGTTCCTCGCGGCCGTACAAGACTCCAATACCCATGGGTCCGTATACTTTATGACCAGAAAAAGCCAGGAAATCTGCGCCTAGTGCCTGGACATCAACTGGCAGATGGGGCACCTTTGGGCCGCGTCCACTACCACTACTGCTCCCTGGCGGTGGGCCCACTCCGCAACTTCGGCCACGGGATAGATGGTCCCTAAGACATTTGACATATGTGCAACGGCCACAACTCTGGTATGGCGCGTGATCCTGCTCCGGACCTCTTCCATCACCAGGCGGTAATCTTGATCCAGGTAAAGATACTTGAGGGACGCTCCTTTAATACGAGCCACCTGCTGCCACGGCACGAGGTTGCTGTGGTGCTCAGAGATGCACAGCACGATCTCATCGCCAGCCCGCACATTGGCTAGACCATAGGTAAATGCCACTAAGTTCAGGGCTTCAGTGGCGTTTCTGGTGAAGATTATCTCCCTTGGGGAAGCGGCGTTTATGTGCCGTGCCACCCGTTCTCTGGCTCCTTGGTATGCCTGGGTCGCGGCAGCACCAAGGTAGTAGACCCCGCGGTGCGGGTTGGCGCGGGAGGTATGACCCTCTATCCACGATAATCAACGTATGCTCGAACTGACCCGCCCCGGGGGCATTGGCCCGGAA
>JAAYMI010000103.1 GCA_012521465.1 Bacillota bacterium
CCCTGGACCGGTGGTGCTGTCAAACCAGGCCACTGACCGCATCGTGGAGTTGTACCGCAGGTTAGGGTTCCAACTGCACTTCCTCAACGGTCCCCGCAGAATATCCTGCAACGGCAATCGCACTCCCGCTGTAGAAATACTCGCAGTTAAGAATATCCAGTGATCACTCCACCCTAAGCGCGGTGGAGTTTTTGTCTTATTTCCTCAGGTAAAACATGTGCCAGCCGGTCTCAGTAAAACAAGTTTACTTTTTTTCGGCTCCTAGGAAGGACTACGTACTAGGGCGTAGAATAAAAATTAGAAACAAGGCTGCCACATCCAGTAACATAGTTTAGGTGGTGTAGTAGATGCTAGATGCAAGTGCAGTGAGCGCTCCTCCAAGAAAGAAACGCCGTATTAACTGGCGGAAAGTTAAAATTAACTGGCAGTTGTACCTGCTTTTGGCCCCGGCGTTAGCCTATTTTGCGATCTTTAAGTACTACCCCATGTACGGCCTGCAGATTGCCTTCAAGTATTTCCGGGCCGTAGACGGTATTTGGGGAAGCCGCTGGATTGGGTTTGAGCACTTCGAGCGCTTCTTTAACTCGTACTATTTTTGGGACCTAATTAAGAACACTCTCTTCATAAACCTCTACGCTCTGGCTCTGTTTCCCATTTCTATTATTGTGGCCTTGTCCCTAAATGAGCTGAGGGACGGGAAGTTCAAGAAGATCGCCCAGACCATCACCTACGCCCCCCACTTTATTTCCACGGTAGTCTTGGTGGGCATGATTATTGCCTTCTTGGACCCTGCCACCGGGATTATCAATAGTCTGCTTGGGCGGATCGGGATCGGGCCTATCTCGTTTATGACAAGGCCGGATCTGTTCAAATCCGTCTACGTGTGGTCCAACGAATGGCAGAACCTAGGCTGGGGAGCTATCATCTACTTGGCAGCACTGGCGGGAGTAGACCCGCAGCTGCACGAATCTGCAAAGGTGGACGGTGCTAGCCGCCTGCAGCGCATCTGGCACGTTAATATCCCCAGCATTTTTCCTACCATCGTGATCATGCTGATTCTAAGAGCCGGTAGTATGATGTCCGTGGGATTCGAGAAGATCCTGCTCATGCAGAACCCCCTGAACCTGTCTTCATCGCAGGTAATCAGCACCTATGTTTACGATTCAGGACTGCTCCACGGCCAATACGATTATTCCACGGCAATCGGCTTGTTCAACTCTGTAATCAACTTGGTCATGCTGGTAATCTGCAACCGCCTCGCAAGAAGAACGGGCGCAAGTTTGTGGTAGGAGGCGAGTCTAGTGCTAACCAAACTGCTGAATTCCGACAGAGCTTTTGATGTCTGCAACAAGATCTTTGTGTGGCTCTTGATTATCATCGTGGCTTACCCGCTAGTCTACATCCTCAGTGCATCGATCAGCGATCCTTACTATGTCAACTCGGGCGAGATGATCCTTCTTCCTAAGGGCATTACATTTGAAGGATTCCAGCGGGTCTTCCAAAGCAGCGAGATCTGGATCGGCTATAGAAACACCATCTTTTATACCGTCTTAGGCACGCTGATCAACCTTGCCGTCACACTACCATGCGCTTACGCCCTCGCGAGTGATCAGCTGGCCGGCAAGAAGGTCATTATGGCCCTCTTGGTGTTCACAATGTTCTTTGACGGTGGACTGATCCCGACATACCTCTTAGTGCGGGATCTGGGCCTCATCAATACTATCTGGTCTCAGGTGCTGCCTAGTGCCGCCTCCATGTGGAACATTATTGTGACCATGACCTTTTTCAAGATGAACATTCCCAAAGGCTTGGAAGAGGCTGCGGAGATTGACGGCGCCTCACATCTCCGGATTTTCTTCCAAATCGTACTGCCCCTGTCTAAGCCGATTATCGCGGTGATGGCCCTGTTCTATGGGGTTGCCCACTGGAACCAGTACTTCGGCGCCTTGATCTACCTTCAGGATCGAGCTCTGTTCCCACTGCAGCTCTTTCTGAGGGAAATCCTGGTGAGGCAGCAGATCACTGCAGAGCTGATGCGGCAGAGCGGGATGGTGGAAGCCATCCGGGAACACGCCCGCATTGCCGATATTATCAAATACGCCGTGATGATCGTTTCCTCTCTGCCAGTGCTCATGATCTATCCCTTCTTACAGCGCTATTTCGTCAAGGGCGTGCTGATCGGCTCGCTCAAAGAATAGAAAGGAGGAGAAACCACAAACCTTTCCCTGTGTACAACTGAATCCATTTTCAGAAAGGAGAAAAGCTGAATGCAAGTCAAGAAGAGTCTCGTGCTGTTTGCTGTGTTGATGCTGTTAGCTGCTGGCGCAGTGGTTCAGGCAAACGTCAACCCCACTGGCTATCCCATCGTTGATGAACCTATCACCCTTGAGATTATGGGCCGGCGCTCACCCATTCAACCCGCTTGGGAAGATATGGGGTTCTTCAAAGTGATGGAAGAGAAGACCAACATTCATCTCGAATTTCGGACATCTGCCGGGGATGACTACCAGCAGAATAAGCGCCTGGCTTTCGCGAGCCTTGACCTGCCGGACTTCTTCTACGGCGGTGAGCTCACGGCAATAGAAGAGGCAGACTACGGCGCGCAAGGGCTCTTGATTCCTCTGGAGGATCTGATTGAGGAATATGCACCCAACTTCAAGAAGCTCATGGAAGAAGACCCCACCATCAGGCCTTCGATCACCACGCCTGATGGCCACATCTACGCTCTGCCGGGTCTGGACCACAACCCAACTTCCAAGACCCCAATTATGTGGCTGAACGGCCGCTGGCTGGAAGCCTTGGGTATGGACAAACCCAGCACCATGGATGAGTTCTATGAGCTGCTCAAGGCGTTTAAGGAAAAGGATCCGGGCGGAGTGGGGGATGTCATCCCGTTGACGGCTAACAGCGCCGATGACCTCCGGATTGGCCTCCTGCCCAACTTCGGCCTTGTGCACGATAACGGTATCTACGTAGATGATGACGGCGTAGTGCGCTATGCCTTCATTCAGCCTCAGTTTAAAGAGTACCTCAAGTTCATGCACAAACTCTATGAAGAACAGCTCTTGGACAACCAGATGTTCTCTCACACTTGGGAGCAGTTCATTGCCAAGGGCAAGCGAGTGGGTGTCTTCTCCACTTGGCCGATCGTCCAGGTCGGATTTGAGAACCCGGCAGAGGCGATGAACTATCCGGTGCTGCCGCCCATGACCACCTCCGTCAATGACGAAAAGATGGTGATCGGATTCAGCCACATCCGCCGCGGCCGGGCAGCCATCACCAAGGACAACAAATATCCCGAAGCCACCATGCGCTGGATAGATCATGCCTACTCTGACGAGGGCACGATCCTGTCTCGCCTGGGCCTCGAAGGAGAAACGTATATCTGGGACGAAAATGGTCAGTGGATCCTCCTGAACGAACCAGGTCTGAGCACGACGGAGACCAATGCTAAGCATGCACCGGGTGTAGGTACCAACGTGCCCATGAACCTGACTCTGGATTTCTGGATGAAAGAAGGGGGCAATCCCACCATCCTGGCCATCTACGATTGGGTCCGGGAAGAGCTGCATCCGTACGCACGGATTCCTTATCCGCTCGTGTACTTCACCGAAGACGAGCTGCGCACCATTACTCGCTACCAGCATGACATCGAGACCTACTTCGAGCAGATGGAGGCCCGGTTCATCACGGGTGCGGATGACATCGATGCCAAGTGGGATGAGTATGTCAACACCCTCAACAAGATGCGCCTCGATGATTATGTGAAGGTATACCAGGCGGCTTACGACCGCTATGTAGCGGCGCAGGCCGAGTAAGAGGGTTTGCGGCACCACGACAGAATAGGGCGGCTTGGACATCCAAGCCTCCCTTTTTGCGCCTAACTTCTGAGGGAGGTATCAGCGTGATTCAATACCGTCACTATGCATCAGGGGATGAACGCCAGATTGTCGCCGCCTGGAATGCAGCCCTAACCAAAGACCCTATTACCCCAAAACGCTTCCGCAACTTGGTTCTCTTGGACGGCAACTTCGACCCAGAAGGATTAAGGCTCGCCTTCGATGGGGATGAGCTTGTGGGGTGTGTCTATGCCGTGCGGCGCCTGATGCCCATGTCCGGTTCCGATCTGGAGCCAGACAATGGCTGGATTCCGTTTTTCTTTGTGGTGCCCAGCCACCAGCGGCGCGGGATCGGCCGGACGCTCATGAGCCAGGCACTGGAGTTTCTGCAGGAGAAAGGCCGCAAGCAGGTGTTTTTCGCCTCCTATGCGCCTAACTACATTCTGCCTGGTATCGACATCAACGCTTATCCCGGGGGCCGCGCCTTTCTGGAGGCCATGGGCTTTGCCAAGCTGTACGCAGCGGTAGCCATGGACCGTTCCTTGGTTGGCTTTGTCATTCCCCCGGACGTGGAAGAGCTGAGGCGCGAGCGGGAAGCAGAGGGTTATACGTTTGCGCACGCCACTGACTCTGACTTGGTGGAGCTGATCCGGTTTGCCAATGAGAAGTTTAACCCCGATTGGGGCAGAGCCATCCGGGAAGGGGTGGTCCAGGGGCTGCCTTTGGAGCGAATCCTCGTTGCCAGAGACAGCGGCAGACTAGTGGGATTCTGCATGTACGGGGCCTATGAAGGAGTACCGGAAAGATTCGGTCCCTTTGGGGTGGATCCAGACCAGCGGGGAAAAGGACTTGGGAAGATCCTGTTGAACCTCTGCTTAAGAGACATGCGGTCTGAAGGGCTGCATGGAGCCTGGTTCCTCTGGACAGGGGAAACAACACCCGCGGGCTATCTCTACAAGAGGACAGGGTTTGCAGTAACACGGGAGTTTTACGTTATGAAGAAAGTGCTCTCACAAGGGGAGGAATAAGCTTGCAAGGGACAAAGCACAAGATTATGGTTGTAGGGGCGCATGCCGGAGATGCGGAGATTATGGCTGGCGCCTTGGTGGCGAAATACACGCAGGCAGGGCATGAAGCCGTTTTAGTACACCTCACCCCCGGGGAAAAAGGGCACCGCACCATGTCCCCTGAAGAATACGCGGAGCAGAAGATCCGCGAGGGGCACAAAGCCGCAGAAGTGCTTGGAGCGAAGGCCATTTTCCTGCCGTATAAAGACGCAGAGCTGCCCGTCAACGATGAAGTGAAGTACAGGCTGGCCGATGTGATTCGGGCCGAGAAGCCTACTATCATGGTGACTCACTGGAAGGGCAGCATCCACAAAGATCACGAGAACACCTACTACATCGTGCAGGATGCCATATTCTATGCCGCGCTCCCTGCTATTAAGCGGGAGCTGCCTGCCCACGGCTGCTATACCCAGTTTTTTGCGGAGAACTGGGAGGACCCCTATGAGTACGAAGTGGACACCTATGTGGATATCACGGACGTGTACGAGCAGTGGATCGAAGCTGCGCACCAATACGAGCTGTTCAGCGGGTCCATCTCCAGCTTTAGGTATATGGATTACTACAAAGCCCTCGCAGTGATGAGAGGCTGCTTGGCTGGCTGCAAGTACGCGGTGGGCCTCATGCGGCCGAAGGGGGCTAAGGTTCACAAGGGTGTGCACCTACCGGGGAAGCCCCTCTGATTACCAACCGTACCAGCGGAAATGCTTCATACAGGCGTTTCCGCTTTTGTTTTGCCCGAAGTGCACCTGCGGTTGAAGCGCAGGCGAGAAGATGGTAAAATCTAGGTACCGAGTCATAAAATAATAAAAAAGTTATTATGTGCAGTGGAAGTGCGGTTAAACACTGCACAAAGCTAAGGAGGTAGCTATGTCTAGGAAGAGGGTAATTATCATCGGTGCTGCTGGGAGAGATTTCCACAACTTCAATACCTGCTACCGCGATAACGCTGCCTACGAGGTTGTAGCATTTACCGCAACCCAGATCCCAGACATCCACGGCAGAAAGTACCCAGCAGAGTTGGCCGGACCGCTGTACCCCAACGGTATCCCCATCTACCATCAGGCTGAGCTGGAGAGGCTGGTCAAGGAGTTCGACGTGGATGAATGCATTCTCTCCTTCAGCGACATTAGCTATCAGGAGGTAATGGGGCTGGGTGCCGTTGTGAACGCGGCCGGTGCCAGCTTTGCCCTGCTCGGACCAAAACACACGATGCTGCAGACCAAGAAGCCAGTGATCGCGGTGTGCGCTACCCGCACGGGGTGCGGCAAAAGCCAGACCTCCCGCAGAGTGGTGGAGCTGCTGTTGGCTCGGGGGCTTAAGGTAGTGGCGATCAGGCACCCCATGCCTTACGGTGACCTTGCAGCTCAGCGGGTGCAGCGCTTCGCCACTGTCGACGATCTGGCCAGGCACAACTGCACGATTGAGGAGCTGGAAGAGTACGAGCCCCACGTGGAGCGGGGTAACGTCATCTACGCCGGTGTGGATTACCAAGCTATTTTACAGGCCGCGGAAGCGGATCCTCAGGGGTGCGATGTGATCATCTGGGACGGAGGCAACAACGATTTTCCGTTCTACCAGCCGGACCTGATGATTACTGTCGCCGATCCCCATCGGCCTGGGCATGAGCTGTCCTACTACCCCGGGGAGGTAAATCTTAGGATTGCAGATGTGGTGCTGATCAACAAGATCGACAGTGCTGAGCCCGATAAAGTCCAAATGGTGCGCGATAACATCCGCAGGGTCAACCCTCGGGCTGTCGTGATTGAGGGCGCTTCTCCTATCAAGGTGGACGACCCGAAGGTGATCCGAGGTAAGCGCGTCCTGGTGATCGAGGACGGCCCTACTCTGACCCACGGGGAGATGACAATTGGCGCAGGGATCCTAGCTGCTCAGAAGCACGGCGCTGCGGAGATCGTTGATCCCAGAAGCGCCGCGGTGGGCAAGATCGCCGAGACCTTTAGGATCTATCCAGAAGTCGGCAAACTGCTTCCTGCTATGGGCTATAGTCCCGCTCAGCGGAAAGACCTTGAGGAGACCATCCGGCGGGTAGAGTGCGATGCAGTGGTGATCGGGACGCCCATCGATCTCAGCAGAATCATCAGGATTGATAAACCCTACACCAGGGTGTACTACGAGCTGCAGGAAATCGGCAGTCCTACCCTGGAAGAAGTGCTGGAGCTTTTCCTCATCGAGCATAAACTAGCTTCCCGCTGAGACTTCGCAGCTGAGAACGGCAAGGAGGGATTTCATGCGAGTATACCTGCGTGCTGCGGAACTTGACTTTACGACTGCGAACCTGCAAAACCGCCTGGCCACAAAGCGGATCCTGATGTGCACGCCCGACTACTTCGATGTGACCGAAGCGATCAACGAGTTCATGTATCAGCGTCAGGGCGATGCGGTGATCCTCAACAAGGTGGATCGGAGTCTTGCCGTGCGGCAGTGGAACTACCTCAAAGACCTGTACTGCTCCCTGGGCTACCAAGTGGAGCTAGTCAGCGGGCCGTACGGCCTAGAAGATGCCGTGTTTTGTGCCAATCAGAGCTTTCCCTTCCTGAATCCGCAGACCGGTGAAAAGGAAGTCATCATGAGCATCATGCGCAAGGAGAAGCGCAAGAAGGAAGTCGCCTACTTCGAGGCGTGGTATAGGAATGCAGGCTATAGAATCCATCATCTGCATGACTGCTGCTTTGAAGCGCAGGGCGACGCGGTGTGGTTTCCGGGAAAGAATCTGATCATCTCCGGCTATGGGAGCACCGAATACCACCGCACCGATTTGGAAGCCTTGCGGCAGGTGGCCGCTATCACGGGAATTCCCGTGATCGGGATCCATTTGACTCACAAGGATTTCTACCACCTCAACACAGCCCTCTGTCTTGTGAGTCCTAGGACGTGCGTCGTCTACCCCGACGGCGTGGGAGAAGAGGGAATGCAGGTTCTGCGCAGGCTGTTCCAGAACGTGATCGAGGTGCCCCGACAGGAAGCCTACGCGCCCCACTTCGCCTGCAACGCTTTTTCGCCGGACGGCAGAGTTGTACTCATTCAGCACTCATGCGTACAGACCATCTCCGCTTTGGAGGAACTAGGTTATATCGTGCTGCGGGTTGATACTTCTGAATATATTAAGTCGGGCGGATCTGTCTTCTGCATGAAGATGATGGTCTACTAGCGCCCATGAAGGAGTTGATTACACTGTCAAGGACCGCTCAGTTAATTCACGAAACAGAAGAGTACAGTGCTAGAAACTACCACCCACTCCCGGTAGTGATTGCCCGGGGCGAGGGGGTTTGGGTGTGGGATGTGGAGGGCCGCAAGTACCTGGATATGCTGTCTGCGTATTCCGCACTTAACCACGGGCACCGGCATCCGAAGATCATTGAGGCTCTCTTCGCCCAGGCGGAAACGCTTACCTTGACTTCTCGGGCGTTCCACAATGATAAAATGGGGCCGTTCCTCAAGAAACTGTGCCAGATGTCAGGCTATGAGAAGGCCCTGCCCATGAATACCGGGGCAGAAGCGGTGGAGACCGCCATCAAGGCTGCCCGGAAATGGGGCCTCCTGCACAAGACAGTGCCGGAGAATAACGGTGAGATTATCGTCTGTGAAAACAACTTCCACGGCCGTACCACCACGATCATCAGCTTTTCGTCGGAAGAGCAATACCGCTTCGGCTTCGGGCCGTATACTCCCGGCTTTACGATCATCCCGTTCGGGGACGTGGAGGCCCTGGCAGCAGCCATCACGGAGAATACCGTCGGCTTTCTGGTAGAGCCTATTCAAGGTGAGGGGGGAGTCATAGTGCCTCCAGCTGGCTACTTGAAGGAAGTGCGGCGCCTTACTCGGGAACATGATGTGCTCCTGATCCTTGACGAAATCCAGACGGGCTTGGGGCGTACAGGGAAGCTGTTCGCGTTCGAGTATGAAGATGCCAAGCCGGACATTCTCATCCTCGGCAAGGCTTTGGGGGGCGGAGTCTATCCTGTGTCGGCCGTACTGGCTGATGACCCCGTGATGAGTGTTTTCAGCCCCGGCGATCACGGCTCCACCTTCGGCGGAAACCCCCTTGGGGCTGCCGTTGCCACCAGAGCGCTAGAGGTGCTGGAGGAAGAGCAGTTAGTGGAACAGGCTTTTGCCTTGGGCGGGTACGTGCGCGAGCAGCTGAGGCGGCTGAACAGCCCCAGAGTTAAGGAAGTTCGGGGCAAGGGCCTGTTGATCGGAGTGGAAATCAAGGAAGAATATGGCCCAGCTCGCGGCTACTGCGAAAAACTAATGGAGCTCGGCATCCTCTGCAAGGAGACTCGCCGACAGGTGATCAGATTGGCGCCTCCCCTTGTGATTACCCGGGACGAGTTGGATTGGGCGCTAGAGCGAATTGCCAACGTTTTGGGCTAAAGCCGCATTTGCCAGAGATGTTCGGCAGGAATTTCCCAAGCTATACCGTATATGTAAAATATTCTAAGTTGGACGGTTTTATCCAGCCGTCTCACTGGCCAAGAGGAGGAATACTATGGCCGCGGACCGGCCCAGTCCCAATGATCTGTTATCACCGCAAAACGCCTATACGCGCCTGATCCTTGAATCGATTGGGGATGGGGTAATCGTCACCGATAGTTCTGGCAGGGTGACTTTCATGAACCTGCAAGCACAGCGGCTTACCGGGTGGTTTGATGAGAGTGGCCTTGGACGGCCCTTCGCCGAGGTGTTCACCATTGTGAACAGCCAAACCCGGAAGGTCTGTTCCGATCCCGTGGCTAAGGTTCTAGTGACAGGTGGGGTGGTGGGGTTGGCGAACCACACCACCCTCATCGCACGAGATGGAAATGAGTATCAGATCGCCGATAGTGCGGCCCCAGTCAAAGACAGCACTGGGAATGTACACGGTGTAATTCTGGTCTTCCGCGATGTGACAGAGGAGTACGAAAGGCAAGAGGCAGTCCGCCGCAGTGAGGAGCGCTTCCGCAGGCTGTTTGAGCACTCTATCAATGCAGTCGCGCTGCATGAAATCATTCTCGATGAGGCGGGGCAGCCAGTAGACTACCGTTTTTTGGAAGTGAACCGGGCTTTTGAACGCCTCACAGGACTGCGAGCGGAGGAACTAGTAGGCCGCACAGTGCTGGAGGTTCTGCCTAATACTGAGCCTTTCTGGATTCAAACCTACGGGAAAGTAGCCCTCACTGGTGAGCCCTGTGAGCTTGAAGACTACAGCCAAGAGCTGGGCAAGTACTTCACTGTCCGGGCCTACAGCCCGGAACCAGGGCAATTTGTGGCGGTGTTTGAAGATGTCACGGCCCGCCGTACCCTCGAAAATAGACTGCGTGAAATGGCGTTTACCGACTCCCTCACTGGTCTGCACAACCGCCACTATCTCGAGACCAATCTTCAGCGTTTTTACGGCGAAGACAGTCTACCCCTGAGTGTGATTGCCGGCGATGTCAACGGCTTGAAGATCATCAACGACTCCATGGGTCACAGATGGGGTGATGAGGTTCTGCGGCAGGTTGCTCAGATTTTGAAGGAAGTGACCCGGCCTGAAGATGTTGTGGTGCGCTGGGGTGGCGATGAATTTGTCCTTCTGCTTCCCCGAACCACGGCTGAAGAGGCCCAAGCAATCTGCAGCGCAATCCATGCCATGGCCGCAGCAAGGAGCAGGAAGGCGGTCATGGTGAGCATCGCCTTAGGCTGTGCTACCAAGACCGACTTGGCAAGAACCATGGAAGAAGTGATGCGTCGGGCTGAGACCAACATGTACCACCACAAGATGAGCACAGCCCAGAGTCGTCGGAGCGCTATGGTCTTTTCGCTGCGGCAGGCCATGGCGGAGAAAAGCCATGAGACGGAGGAACACGCGCGCAATCTCCAGCGCTTGGCGGTGAGTCTCGCTCAGCGTGTTGGCTTGTCCGAAGGAGAAATCGTCACCGTTTCCCTGGTTGCCCTGCTCCATGATATCGGCAAGGTGGCCATCTCCGAGAGGTTGCTGGACAAGCCGGGGCCCTTGACTGAGGAAGAATGGGCCTTGATGAAACAGCATGCCGAGATTGGGTACCGGATTGTGGCTTCATCGGCTGACCTGCTGGATGTGGCCCAAGGGGTTCTGCACCACCATGAACGGTGGGATGGAAAGGGCTATCCCACGGGGCTGAAGGGTACCGATATTCCCATAGCCGCGAGAATCGTAGCCCTAGCGGACTCCTTCGATGCAATGACAAACGACCGGGCGTACCGGGCTAGGCTGAGCTGGGACGAAGCCAAAGCGGAGATTGCGGCCTGCGCTGGTTCCCAGTTTGACCCGGAACTAGCTGCCGAATTCCTGGCCATGCTCCAGGAGCAGGAAGCCCTGTTTACTGCGAGTGACGACGAACACACGCATATCTAAGTGCGAGGGAAGCCGCGGCTCCCAGTTAGCTGCAGTGAATGGGGGAAACGTATGAGGATATCCAATGGGGTGCGGTGGCTGGTGTTAGCCACCGCAGCTTTGATGCTGGCCGGCTGCCTTGGTGGCGGCGGGAACCGCACCGCGTATTATTCTGTTTCAGGTACAGTAACAGACGAGGCTCTGGCGCCGATACCAGAGGTTGTTGTTTCTTCCGCAGGGAAGGTGGACAAGTCTACCACGACGGACGGCAGTGGGAACTACCAGCTTACGCAGCTCCGGGGAGAAAACACCATTTCCGCCCGTAAAGAAGGGTGGATCTTTTTGTATTCGGCTGTTGTAAGCAGCGAGCAGGTCGTAGACTTCCGGGGCCAGCGCATGTCCTTTCCCCTGTCTATCAGTGTGCGGGGATGCGGCAGCGTGCGTGAGCAGGTAGTGAGTGCCCTGGGGTCGACGACGGAGTATCCTTTCGAAACAGTTGTGGAGCTGGAGGCGGTTCCGGCGGAAGGCTGGACCTTCAGCCATTGGGAGGGATCCCTCACTGGATCGCGAAACCCGGCTGAACTAGTGATTGCTGGACCTGCCGCGGTCACAGCAGTCTTTACACAAGGGTTTGCCACGCTGACCGGAACGATTGAAGTGCGGCACATTTTCAGCGGTCCGCTGCATGAGGGAGGCACTATCGCTGGCCCTGCTGCCGCACACCCTGCAGGATCGCAGTGGGTTGAGGATTGGGGTGAGCTGGAAAGCGATTCCGACGAGCTTGTGATCGGACTCGACCCCGATCTGGACCCCGCCGAAGGTCGGCAGCTCCTGGAGGAACTGGGCTTTGAAGTACTGGATACGCTGCCTGTGATCGGTGCCTACTTGGTGAAGCACAGGGTTGATGGGGAGATACAGGCACTCGCAGCAGAACTCCGCGGCTATCCCATCCGCTATGTGCAGCCTAACGGGACTGTACGGGCCATGGGCCCTGTAGAACCAAGTGATCCACTCTTCCGCAGACAGTGGCACTACAAGCTGATCCGGCTGCCCCTTGCTTGGTCAGCTATCACGGGCAGCCCTGCGGTGCGCATCGCGGTGCTGGATACGGGCATAGATCCCGAGCACCCGGACCTCGTGCATCAGCTTGATCTCACCTATGGTGTGAGATTCTTCGGCACGACCTATGACAGTGACTTCTCGGACGGCCACGGCCATGGTACCCATGTGGCAGGCACCATCGGCGCGATCGCAAACAACGGCCGGGGCGGAACAGGGGTGATGTGGGATGTGGACATTCTGCCCGTCAAGGTACTGGGCAACACGGCAACAGGTAGTTTTTGGACTGTGAGCAAAGGGGTGCTTTATGCGGCGGGCTTATTAGCAGAACCGCATAATCCCTATCCGGCCCAGGTTATAAACCTTTCCCTCGGAAGCTCGACTAGCGATCAGACCCTCCAGGATGCTGTTGCGCAAGCCGTGGACAGCGGTGCTATCCTTGTGGCTGCTGCCGGGAACATCAAGGAGGGCGAACCTCGAGAGGGCCGGATCATGTATCCGGCCGCGTATCCGGGAGTGATTGCGGTAGGTGCAGTGGATTACAACTACGGGGATGTTCCCAAACTGGCATGGTACTCTGCCTACGGCGATGGATTGGACTTCGTAGCCCCTGGGGGCGACAAGTACGTGGACAGCGATGGGGACGGACACAAAGATATGGTGTACAGTACGATGCCCAATGGTTCCTACGGCTTTATGCAGGGAACCTCCATGGCAGCGCCTCATGTAAGCGGCGTAATAGGGTTGATGCTTGCTGCTGGAATCCCGCCTGAGCGGGTAGTGGACGTGCTGCGGCGCACCAGCATACCCCTTGGCCCTGAAGAGTACAGTCCGGAGTATGGCTGGGGCCTGATCAATGCTCATTGGGCTGTGAACGAGGTGGAAACCGTGGCCGTAATTGTGGGCACTCGGGAGGGGAATACCATTAGACCGGCAGCGCAGACAGAGATCGGCTTGGGAGGAGGCTCGTTTATTCTGGAGCGAGTTCCAGCAGGGGAGTATCAGGTGTTCGCCTGGCTGGACGTGGCCCAAGATGGGTGGGAAGTAGAGCCAGGTGACTATTTTGCAGAAAGCCTGCCTTTCCATTTTGAACCGGACGTCGAGTACGAGGTGAGCGGCTTCATCACCGAGGTAGGAACCGTGCCTCTCACAGGGGGCGGTGCATCGCTCATGATTTCCGCCAGAAAATGATCAACGCTGGGGTCTTCCCAGCGTTCTTGCTTCATACGGCAGGCGATTGCGGCCGCTTCTGGTGCGCGTTTTCCTCCATCAATTCCGTGAATACCGCCACAAGTCGAGGATCGAACTTGGTGCCCGCATGGCGCGCGATTTCTTTGAGGGCTTCTGCTCTTGACAAAGGTCCGAGCTCGGTGAACTCCTGTACAAGATTGTCAAAAGCGTCCACAATGGCGATGATGCGCGCATTGAGGGGGATATCCGTTCCGGCAAGCCCTCTTGGGTATCCGCTGCCGTCCCAGTGTTCGTGATGGGCAAGAATAGTCTCGGCGATGGGCCTCAACTGTGGAATTGCCCGAGCCACACGGTAGCCGCTCTCCACGTGTTGGCGGAAGATCTGCTCATCTTCGAAGCTGCGGGTATCGGCCTGAAGCACCTCTTCTGGTGTCATAACGTGGCCGACGTCATGCATCCTGGCCAATAGCGCCAGTTCTTCTAGTTCACGGCTGCGAAGCCCAAGTGCCCTACCGAGGCGCAAGGCCAGCTTTTCCTGCCGCGCTCCCCGTTCCAGGCCGTCTTCGTATTTTGCATCGAGTACTTCTTTGATGGACGCCACGAGTGTATTCATGGCGTCATCGGATTCCGCGAGCTTGTGCTGGTACATCCATGCCTCCGCTGACCGCACTATTTCACGCAGCGGTTCGGCGAGAGTCCTGCGAGTTGCAACTCCCAGGGCAATACTGAGTCTGATGGGCTGGTCATGGATACCTTCGCAAGCAGCCCTGATGCGGTCGCACACAGCCAGGGCTTCTTGTTCACCCGTGTTCGGCAGAATGATGGCAAACTCATCCCCGCCCCACCGTGTGATGATATCGGTTTTCCGACAGTTAGCCCTAAGCACGTCCGCCATGGCGATCAGCAGATCGTCGCCCGCAGCGTGGCCAAAGGTGTCATTAGTGAGTTTCAGGCCGTTTAGATCGCCCATGATGATGCTGAGGGGCAGGGCATCGGCGCGGTCAAGTTCCTGCACGGCCTTGTTGAAGTAGGTGCGGTTGTACAGCCCGGTGACAGGATCGGTGTAGCTGAGCTCCTGCAGCCGAAACTCCGTGACCTTTTGGTCATGGATGTCTACTGTGATGCCAATGATGCGCAGGGGGCGGTTGTTGCTGTCGCGTTCTACAATAACTCCTCGATCGAGGACCCAGCGCCACTGGCCACTGCTGTCCATCAACCTGTATGCGACTTCATAGCTGTCCCGGGTTCCAGCCAAGTATTCCTCTAGGCCAGTCTTTAATCTGGGAATATCCTCCGGGTGAATCAGCTGGCTCTCAATAATCAGATGGTCTGTAACAGTTCCTTCCGCCAAGCCAAGGAGTTTGGCGTAACCCCTGTTTCTGATCACTCTGTCTGAGTCTACTGACCAATCCCAAAAACCTACTTTAGTACCGGCCAGTGCAAGCTCAAGGTGGTGATTGCTCGCTTTCATATCCCGCTTTAGGCGGGCGACGCGCCACAGCAGGTAGCCTGTAATGCATGCCCATACCGGCCACAGCCAGATCAGTACATCCTTCAGCTGTACGCTGAGCATTCTATCTACCTTCTTTGCTTTTCTGCCAGTCCGTCTGTCTGGCCTTGTTGCGAATTATTATCAACCTGCTTAACTATACGCAATCTGGTGAAACTTGTCAAGGGGTGGGGCCGATCAGTTGGGGTTTAGGCCTGGCGGGCTGAGGAGCGGAGATGTCTGCGAGAAAAGAGGCAGGCAGATTTTGCGCTGCCTGCCTCGGTATTTTAATCTCTGGATAGCTGGAAGCGTCCGACCAGCTCTTTCAACCTTATGCTGAGAGTAGTGAGGTTCTGGGCGGATTCTGCTACCTCCGCCATCGAAGCCGCCTGTTCCTCAGTCGCGCTGGCAATCTCGTGCCCGCCGCGATTGAGTTCGGTCAGCCCTGCGGTGATACCTTGGACTTGATCGACAATCCCGTCGACAGCAGTAAGGATTTCGTGCAGGATTCGGGCGCTTTCATTCACGGTCCCGAGGGCGAGATCGGCCTGCTCCGCTTCCTGGTTCATCCCCTGGACAGTCTGGGAAATCCGTGCTTGGATTTGGGCAATGAGGGCTGTAATCTCCTCGGCGGCCTTGCCGGTTTGCTCTGCCAAGTTCCGCACGTCATCAGCCACTACAGAAAACCCTCGGC